>WRNE01000011.1 GCA_009776725.1 Coriobacteriia bacterium | reverse complement strand
CAGACCGTAAAGTTTGCATGTCTGAAGATTGTGATCGAAGTGGCTCACTTTTCGGCTGATTATCTGCTTTCTAGTGGCTCAGTTTTAGATTGACAGATACATCCGGGGAATAGTTCATAGCAGATAGGCAGCCCGTCTGCGTCCATCAAAAGCCCCATGGATACTATCGGGCTTTTCCGGTGCTCTTTGGAGGCCCCGCGCTTGCGAAGGCCTTCTGCCGTCCTGCCGCCTTCCCCTTCGGCCATATCGGGGTCGTCCTCGTCGATCTCGAAGTAGTAGTTCGTGGTGTCGTAGTAGGCTTCAGTGGTGTTGCGATTCCTCGTCTCGCCTATCTGTCTGTTCATTCGCGCTATCATGGCGTCTTTATGGATAGCGAAGAAGTCCAGTGAGCGGTAGACGTCCTTTAAGGTGAAGTCCGAGGCATCGAAGTACCACCCCTTGTTGTCAAAGTCCGAGTTCTTGGAACCGGGGCTCAGACAGCGTTCATAGACAAGTAGGCGGAAGATCGCATTCATGTCGCCGTCAAAACCACGGTTCTTGCGCGTGCGGCAAAGAACTTGTCTAGTAGGGCCGCATAGCCGACATTCTTGCGGTTGGCCGTCTTCTTGTCGACCTTCTTCCTTTTCGAGAACTCAAGTGTGAGGGGGACGTTCTCTTTAAGGTGGTCCGCCTCCATCTCTTCAGCCAGAGCAAGGTATTCGGCGATCTTTTCGTCGTAGTCAGGAGAGGCGGGGTCAAGGTATCCCAAAGAGAGGTGTGTGTTCGTGAGGGTGCGTTTTCCTTCCCGGTAGGTGCGAATGATAGAGATGTACTCCCTGCCGTCTTTTCGCTTGGAACGCTTCAGATGTATTGTATCCTCCATCGACTAAGGGAATAAGAGCGGTTATAACATGTCCTATGCAGTCCTACGCGTACAGTTTCATTCAATTTGATAAAAAGAAAGGCCTTTCGGCCAGTGGTAGCAAGGGGTGTAGGCTTTTCTGTAAGAAAGTCGGTGTCAAACTACAGAATCAAACCGTTTACAACAAGAAGCCTGGATCAATAAAACGGAACACTAGCTCATTTCTACAAGAACGATGGCTCTTTTAACCGCAATATGCATGTACAGTTATTGCTTGTCTTTAGCTGCCATCAAGCCTAGTTAGCAGGTTTGCCTTAAATTAGGTAGAATAACAGGTCAATTCACAATGTGTTAAATGCATGTTGTGACAAGCATATTCTCACAGCCAGCAGATTGGTTTTGTTATAAGGAGCACACATGAGAAACAATAGCCGAACGCTGTTTATCACCCAGTTCAGTGCCTTACTGGCTATTGAAATTATTTTTTGTTTCACCCCTTTGGGGTCACTGCCTGCTTTTGGGCCGATCGTGGCTACCTTAGGGATGATTCCCGTAGTTATTACTAGTATACTATTAGGTACCAAACCTGGTACCGTCATGGGGGCCTTGACCGGCCTCTTCAGCTTTATCGTTTGGACCTTTATGCCTCCCTCCCCTCTAGTTGCCTTCGTTTTCAGCCCTTTTCATTCATTTGGCGAGATCTCAGGCGGTATCGGCAGCCTGCTTATCTGCTTTGTCCCGCGCACGCTTGTCGGGACAGTAGCCGGGCTGACTTACACCAGCCTGTCCAAGGCCATTGAAGGCAAACGGGTCTTGCGCATCTCTATTAGCGCGGCAGCAGGAAGCATGACCAACACCCTCGGGGTCATGGGTGGGATCTGGCTGTTCTTCGGTGAACAGTACTCGTCGATTGCCGGATCGACAATGCTCATAATCGTAGGCACGACAATACTGATGAGCGGGATCCCCGAGGCACTGGCCAGCCTGGTTATATCCTCTGCGGTCTGCGAGCCTCTGCTCACAATTTTCAGCCGCCGCGAGGCCGAGGCACCTGCCAATGAAAAAGACTGAGGCTGCTACACATATCTAACTGCCCGCCATGATGTGGAGAAAACCTCAGGCTCTGGCGTAAGCCGTGGGCTTCTCCCCATAAGAAACAAATGCCTTGGCTTTTATACACGGTTTGCCAAACAAGCCATGGTTTCTAGCATGGCCTGGCAGGCAAGACTATAATGCTTTAAGCCCTCTAATTGGATTATAATTGTTGCTTAAGGAGGTATTAATGGGAACAGACTTTGACCAAAACGGCTTGGGGATTCGCTTGGCCAGTCCTGCTGATGCGCAGGGAGTCCTTGATGTTTTTGCACCATACGTCCGTGATACGACTGTGACTTTTTTGTCGATCGTGCCCAGCGTTGAAGAGTATGAGGCGAAGATCACGCAAATACTCAAGCTCTACCCCTTTCTCGTCTGCACGAACAACGACAAGGTTGTCGGTTTTGCCTATGCCTCAGAGATGAGGTCGAACGACGGATACCGCTGGAACGTCGAACTGTCGGTCTACATGGACGGGGGCTTTCAGCGGCGAGGTATGGCCACTGCCCTTTATACGGCTCTTTTTCAAATACTTAAGATACAAGGCTTTGTCAACCTTTATGCGGTGATTGCGGTCCCTAACGATGCAAGTGTCGCCCTGCACAAGCATTTCGGGTTCAGGGAAGTCGCAGTTTTCGAGAACACCGGATTCAAGTTTGGCGAATGGCGAGACACGGTTTGGATGCATCATCGCCTGGAAGGAGCCATTGACCCGCTAGAACATGGTTATCCCACTGCGATTGGGGACATAAACACCAAAGACATTGACAATGCCCTGGACCTGGCCAAGGCCCTTTTCAAACCAGCTTAGATAAAAAATTGAATGGAGAAGACCATGAATGAGACTTTCAACCTGGCAAGCGGTGTCGATGCTCGCATGCCGAATGGCTTTCGCATAGGCAATTACGAGGACACGGATGCTGGCACGGGTTGTACCGTACTGATCTACCCTGACGGGGCAACTGGAGCAGTAGCCGTGCGAGGCGGAGCCCCCGCTACTAGAGAGACCGACCTGCTTGACCCGATCAACATGGTCCAAGTACTGCATGCAGTGGTTTTAAGCGGTGGGTCGGCCTTTGGCCTGGCTGCTTCAACCGGTGTTATGAGCTGGTTGGAAGAAAACAGCATTGGTCTGAAGTTCGGCGGCCAGTGCATCCCTATTGTCACCGGTGCCTGTATATTCGACTTAGGGCTGGGGGATCCAGACATTAGGCCTGATGCTGACTGGGGGTATAAAGCATGTGAGAACGCTAGCGCGCGCGTTTTAACCGGGAACATTGGCGGAGGCACCGGTGCCAGCGTTGGTAAAATGCTCGGGCCGAACCTGGCTATGAAAGCCGGCTTGGGCGCCGCCAGCATCGGCATTAACGACCTAGTTGTTACAGCCATTGCGGTTGTCAACGCTGCCGGCGATGTTTTCTCTGGCTCCCGGAGCCGAATGGTAGCCGGAGCCCGCGACCCTGAGCGCCCATTGTCGATCCTTGACCCCTATCAGGCTTTGTTTGCCCAGATCCAAGCTGCTTCTGACCGTGAGAGCCCCAGGCTCACTGAAGGCGAAGAGCGGGCTGCTGTAAATAGCGAGGGCGCAGACTCGCGTGCCAACACCACCATCAGCTGTGTCTTGACTAACGCCCAGATGTCGAAGGCCCAGGCGACTAGAGTTGCTAGCATGGCACATGATGGCTATGCTCGTGCTATCGAGCCTGTCCATACTGCAAGCGACGGCGACACTGTTTTCGTGATGGCCTCCAATGAGGTGCAGACTAACCCGGACATGGTCGGTATCCTGGCTGCTTGGGTTATGGAAGCAGCGATCGTCAACGCTGCCATTGACGCCGAGGGTGCGTACGGCTTGCCAGCAAACAGGGACTTGCTAGAAAAATAGCATGGGCAGCTAAGGGCTGCCAGATGACTGGTCAGCTAAGGCTTAATGACTGGTCAGCCGGATTTGCTTGGAGTGCAGCCCTACGACAAAATGCCAGCTGGATTTAATTAAAAGGGAACAGCCTTTGGCTGATGCGGTAGCCGCCTATGGCAAGGGCTTCTCCACATTTGCCTGGTAGGTTGGCTAGTAGGCCCAAGGCACTGCCACGCAAGCGGTAGTAGGTCTTAAGGTCGTGCTCTTTAAGGGACTGCCAGATGCCTTTGCGCAGGCCCTCTTTGTTCGGCAGGTCGGAGAGGCGCAAGAACACGGTGCAGATCGTGAGCATCATCAAGAGGTACTGTGACATGTAGTCGCTGAGCTGTGGGGGCTTGATTTCTTGGAGCTGGTAAGCCTCTAGCATGATTCTAGTGATTCGCAGTTGCTGGTCGATGCGGCTGACCATCGTGGCTTCGTGGACGGACTGGCCCTCGCGGCCTATCAGGTAGCGGTACAAGTCGAGGTTCAGGTAGTAAAGCGTCCCGACAGCAGGCAGCGGGATGAAGACGTAGATATTGTCCACGTAAAAAGTATTGTTTGGCAATGTCAGGCCAATGGACCTTAGCAGGTCGGTCCGATAGAGAGCCGTATGCATTAAGAGGTTTTGCTGGGGCTTGAAGCGCTTGACCTCGTCCCAGGTAAACACCCTGCCCTCAGGAAGGACGTTTTGGAAGCGTACCGCTTTCTGGGTGTTCTCCTCGACCTTCTCATAGACATAGTTGGTGACCACCAAGTCAGGGAGAATGCTCTTGTCAGCCAGGCTTTTGAGCCGGGCGAGCAGAGAGCCCAACGCTTCCTGGTCTAGCCAGTCGTCAGCATCCAGCACTTTGAAGTAGGTGCCTCTTGCAACGGCCAGACCGGTGTTTACCGCTCCCCCATGGCCAGCGTTTTCTTGGTGGATGGCCCTGATATAGCTGGGGTGCAGCCTTTCCCAAGCATCGATCTTTTCGCCTGTGTCGTCTTTGGTCGAGCCGTCGTCGACCAGGATGATCTCGATTAGGCTGGTGTCTTCGGTGCCAGCCAAAATGCTCTTTACGGATCGGTCCAAGTACTCGGCCATGTTATAGCAAGGCACGGCAAAGCTGATCAGGGGCCGTTTGGGCTGGGCTGCTTGGGCTGCCTGGTCTGCTTGGGCTGCTTGGGCTGCTTGGGCTGCTTGCATTGGTTCGTCACCTCGCTCCCGCTCTTTACCCAATCAGCCGGTCAGCCAGCTCAAGGGCACGTTCGACGATTTGGTCCATATTGTAGTAACGGTACTCGGCTAAGCGTCCGAGCACTGAAAACTGCGGCAAACCGGCAAAAAGACTTAGATACCGGTCGTAGGCAGCCTGGTTGTCGGTGCCGCTGACAGCATAGTAGGGGATTTGCTGGGCGGGGTCTGTAAAAGCCAAGGGGTATTCCTCGGCGACTGTGGTCACGTCGATGTCCTGGCCGGTCAGCCAGGAGTACTCGGTGGTGCGGGTATACTCCTCATTGACTGTGAAGTTGACAACCGCGGCCGGCTGGACACGCTTCGTCGGGTACCTGCGGTAGATGAAGTCCAGCGAACGGTAAGGCAGGATCCCATAGCGCCAGGCTGCCAGCTCGTCTAGGGCACCGGTGTAGATGACCAAGCCTGGGTATTGTTTGCCACCGACATTGATCGCCTGATAGGCCTCTTTGTCGCCTGACATCTGAAGCTCGATGACCTCAGCAGCGTCAAGGCCTAGGTACAGGTCGATATTGGGACAGTCGAGCAGGCTTTGGAAAAGCGGGGTGTACCCGTCCTTCGGCATGCCTTGGTACTCGTCTTGGAAATAACGGTTGTCCGTATCGATCAAGACGGGCACCCGCGCAGTGACAGCAGGGTCGATCTCTTCAGGGGCCTGCCCCCACTGCTTCATCGTATAGTGCAGGAAAACATGCTCATAGACATAGTCTGAAAGCTCTTTGAGCAGGGGGTCTGACTGATCCTTCAAATCCAGGATTCCCACCCGGTCGCCAGGCTTATAGGCTTTAAGCAGTGCTGCTTTAAAGCTTGCGGCTTTGTCCGGGTCAAAGCTTGCGTCTATCGAGTTCAGGTTGAAAGGCACCGGAACAAACGAGCCATAGATGTTCGCCAGTACCTGGTGCTCGTATTCGCGCCACGCTGTGAAACGCGAGAGGTAGTCAAAGACACGCTTCGAATTGGTATGAAAGATATGCGGGCCGTAGGCATGGACCAACACGCCCTGTTCGTCGTAAAAATCGTAAGCATTGCCACCGATATGGCTGCGCCGCTCAATTACAGCAACACCCATGCCGCCACGTTCTGCCAGCTCACGGGCAATAGTCGCCCCAGCAAAACCGGCTCCTACAACGATTGCGTCTGCGTTGGCAATGGCCTTGGTCTTATCCACATTACTCCCTACTCTAGTGGGCCTGGCCTGATCATCGGCAAGCCTTTTTTTATCAAGTATAGCCTAAGACCCTGCCTGTGCACCAAGCACTATCGGCTGCTTGGCTAGAAAAACGTGATTTGCCGGTAATCGGCAGGCTTCATGCGGAGAAATACGCCGTCGGGGCAAAGGCGAAGCAGGCGCTTGGCTATCGGCACCAATAATTGCACAAGGGTTTGCCAAGGAGCTGGCTGTTTTGGTTGTAGATACTTAAGAGGGGTGAAAACAGCCCTCCAACCAAGCAGACTTAACGTATCATGAAGTAAGCAAATCCACCAGGCAAACAGAGGAGTTGTTAACGATGGATTTTTTCTTGCTCGACGCACAGGTTGTAATGCAAGATTTAAAGACTTCACAGGCAGGCCTCAGCAATGAAGAGGCCTCGAGGCGTTTGTCCGAACATGGAAGGAACGAGTTGGAGAAGGCCAAGCCGAAAAGCCTGGCCTTGCGTGTCTTGGCAATGCTGGCCGACCCGATGGTGCTGATACTTCTAGTGGCAGCAGCTGTCTCTTTGTCGATCTCGCTTATCGAGGGCGGAACCATAAGCGAGTATGCCGAAGCAGTGATAATCCTCACTGTGGTTGTAATTAATAGTGTGCTAGGTGTATATCAAGAGAGCAAAGCGGAGAACGCCATCGATGCCCTGCAGAAAATGAGCGCTTCCAATGCCCGAGTCAGGCGCAACGGGGCAGTCGTGATAATTCCAGCTGCCGAGGTCGTAATCGGCGACATCGTGCTCCTTGAGGCTGGAGACGCCGTCCCTGCCGACTTGCGGCTGATCGAGACGGTCTCGCTGCGCATCGAGGAAGCAGCGCTTACAGGAGAGTCGGTGCCAGTCGAAAAGGCCCACCAGACCCTTTACGGCGACGAGTCCGGCAGGGTCCCTTTGGGCGACCGGTACAACATGGCCTATGTCGGATCGGACATCGTCTACGGCCGCGGCGAGGGAGTGGCCATTGCCACCGGCATGGATACCGAGATGGGCAAGATCGCCGGGATCATCCAAAGCACAGAAGTCGGCGACACCCCCCTGCAGATCAGGCTGGCGCAGCTCAGCCGGGTGCTGACAGTCCTTACCCTTGTTATCTGCGGCGTCGTCTTTGCAGTCGGCCTGCTTAGAGAGGGAGAAGTACATGCCGATGTCATCATCAGCAACTTCATGCTCGCCATCTCCCTGGCAGTCGCTGCCATACCAGAGGGGCTCGTTGCTGTGGTGACCATCGTCTTGTCGATCGGTGTGACCAACATGGCCAAGCGGCGGGCAATCATTCGCCGTCTGTCGGCAGTGGAGACGCTCGGTTGTGCCCAGGTCATCTGTTCGGACAAGACAGGCACGCTTACCCAGAACAAAATGACAGTTGTCGAGAGTTATGGCGACCATGAGATCCTAGTGCAGGCGATGGCCCTGTGTGCAGACTCTGAGATAGACCCTGACGGGGAGATTGTCGGAGACCCGACGGAGAATGCCTTGATCAGCTATGCCCAGGCCAACGGGTATGACATCCATGACTTGCAAGCAGCCAATCCCCGTGTAGGCGAAGCCCCCTTCGACAGCATCCGCAAAATGATGTCGACTGTCCATCAGACCGAGTCGGGAATCGTGTCATACACCAAAGGAGCTCCCGACGAAGTGCTGAAGGTCTGCAACCGCATCCTAATCGACGGCCATACCCTGGACCTGACCGATAAGTTGAGGCAAACAATAATCGACCAGAACAGCGAGTACGCCGACGAGGCTTTAAGGGTGCTTGCGGCTGCTTACCGAGACTGGGACGCCCTCCCCCAAAGCTTTGACTTTGACACCCTTGAAAACGACCTCGTCTTTATCGGCCTAGAAGCAATGATCGACCCCGTGCGCCCAGAGGTCAAAGAGGCAATCGACCAGGCCCGGTCGGCTGGAATCGTGGTCGTCATGATCACCGGGGACCATCAAGACACAGCCGTCGCTATTGCCCGCCAGCTAGGCGTTATTGACAATGCCAGCCAAGCTATTACCGGACGCGAGCTGGACAGCCTAAGCGACGAAGAGTTTGCTGAGCGTGTAGAGGACATCTTTGTCTATGCCCGCGTACAGCCTGAGCACAAGGTGCGGATCGTCTTGATGTGGAAGCAGAAAGGCTATGTGACGGCAATGACCGGGGACGGCGTCAATGACGCGCCGGCCATCAAGTCTGGCGATATCGGCATCGGCATGGGCATCACCGGGACAGATGTGACTAAAAACGTAGCCGATATGGTACTAGCCGACGACAACTTTGCCACTATCGTCTCTGCTGTCGAGGAAGGCCGGATAATCTATGACAACATCCGTCGGACGATCCAGTTCTTGCTGGGGACAAATATCAGCGAGGTCTTGGCTGTGTTTTTTGCCTCGTTGATGGGCTTTGTGCTCTTCAAGCCCGTCCACCTGCTCTTCATCAACTTGATCACCGACTCCTTGCCAGCCATCGCCTTGGGCATGGAAGGGGCTGAGTCCGATATCATGAAGCGAGCGCCGCGAAGCCCGAATGACAGCATCTTTGCCAATGGCCTGGCCTTTGATATCACCTTTAGAGGCATAGTAGGGGCAGCCCTTTGCCTGGCAGCGTATTTCATCGTCGACATTTGGGGCGGCCATGAAGTCGCTATGACTTCTGCGTTCTTTACCATGACCCTAGGCGAGATGTTCCATTCCTTTAACATGCGTTCGAGAAGGCAGAGCCTGTTTAAACTGAAGACACAAAACGTCTTGTTGATAGCCTCGACTGGCTTGGCCTTGGTTTTATCCCTATTAATAATTTACGTGCCGCTCTTTGCCAGCTGGTTTGCGCTAGAGCCCTTGACTGGCGCCGAGCTAGCGGTCTCATTTGGCCTTTCTGTACTCATCATCCCCATTGTCGAGCTAGTGAAGGTCATTCAAAGGGCAACCGGAAAGTAGGCAGGCTTTGGGCATTTGGCCAAGGTATTTGCTGTTCGCCAAAGCCCTCAAAGAAAGCTGTTTGCTAAACTGCATTAATACTATTAAGTAGAACGGAGACAAGCATGAGTAACTTTTTAGACCGTATGATCGAGCGCGCTGCTGCCGATCTAAAGACCGTCGTGTTGCCTGAAGGCAACGACCCTCGCACTTTGGAGGCAGCGGTCAAAGCGCGGGACGCAGGGATTGCCAAACTAATCGTCTTAGGGGATGCAGAGGTTATCGGAGCATCCGAATTGGACTTGACTGGAATTACCGTCATCGACCCTTCGACCAGCAGCTCGGCTGCAGCCTATGCCGACCAGCTTTACGAGCTTCGGAAGGATAAGGGCATGACTCCTGAAGAAGCCGCTGAAAACGTCAAGAGCGTTTTGACCTACGGGGTCATGATGGTCAAGAACGGCGAGGCAGACGGAATGGTTGCCGGAGCTGTCCATGCCACCGCCGACGTCCTACGTCCCAGCCTGCAGATACTGAGGACAAAGCCAGGCGTTTCCTTGGTATCGGCTTTCTTTGTGATTGTCGTCCCTGACTGTGAATACGGCTCCGACGGGGTCTTCATCTTTGCCGATAGCGGCATGGTGCAATACCCTGACTCGGAGGGTTTGGCCGCAATTGCAGTCAACTCTGCCGAGAGCTTCAAGCTGCTAGTCGAAGAAGAGCCGATTGTCGCCATGCTCTCGCACTCGACGTATGGTAGTGCCAAAGGCGAGTCGATCGACAAGGTCACAGCTGCCGTCGAGATTGCCCGGGGGCTTGCCCCTGACTTGGTCCTAGACGGAGAATTACAGCTCGATGCGGCAATTGTCCCAGAAATAGCGCTGTCCAAGGCACCCGAGTCAGTAGTGGCCGGCAAGGCCAACGTCTTGATTTTCCCGGACCTTGACTCAGGCAACATCGCATACAAGCTTGCCCAGCGCCTAGCCAAGGCCGAAGCCTACGGGCCAATCACCCAAGGCTTCCCAAGCCCGGTCAACGACTTGTCCCGTGGTGCCTCCCCTGATGACATCGTAGGAGTAATAGCCATAACTGCAGTGCAGGCCCAGCTGCAATAAACTGTTCGATAAAACAGTTCTGTAAGCAGGTATATTCAAACAGGCAGCCCGTCAGAGGGACGACCCTTTCCAAAGGGCCGTCCCTCGTCGGAAGGCCGTCTCTTTCCAAAGGGCTGTCCCTCTCGATTCTTCAGCAAGACTTGGAAGCTGACTGCTCCAGATTGACGGTAGGGTACACTTTTGCTAGGGTAAATTCGGGCGAAAATTTATGTTACTCAGATTAGGCAAATTTCTGACCAGGGCTTTAGCAAAACGGCTAACTTTGAAGCAGCGAAAAAATTGTACCCTACCGTCAATCTGGAGCACTTAGCCTTAAATAACGTGTTAGGCATAGTACAATCTAATACTAGCGTTAGTGAGGACCTGCCAGTATCTGTGCCCTCAATAAGGCCACAAGCAAGCGTAGGCTAATAATCATTCCGTGCAAAGTCGGGCACAAGAGATGCCCATGCCTCAATTTGCCAAAAGTCCTCAATAAGGCATGATGTCGAGTACGTCGCTGACTATCACACCTTCTTCATCGGTAGGAATCACTAGTATCTTTACGGCTGACGAGTCGGTTGATATCTCGCGCTCGCCGCTACCGGTTTGGTTGCGGTCATTGTCAAGCACCAGGCCAAGCTTTTCCAAGCCGGCAAAGATCATCTCCCGCATAATAGCAGACCGCTCGCCTACCCCAGCTGTCATTACCACTGCATCGGCACCGCCTAGGGTAAAGGAATACCTGCCAATATAGCCTTTTATTATGTAGGCATACATATCTATGGCTAGTTGAGCGCGCTCGTTGCCTTCCTCTGCTGCAGCCAGCACGTCACGCATGTCGCTAGACAGGCCCGATATGCCAAGCAGGCCGCTTTTGCGGTTCATCATCGACTCTACCTCGTCAGCAGTAAGACCCTCGGCCTTCATTATAAAGGGAAGGATGGCAGGGTCGACAGAGCCTGACCTTGTCCCCATCATCAAACCCTCTAGCGGGGTCAGGCCCATCGAGGTGTCGACCGACCGGCCACCGTCGATGGCAGCAATCGAACAGCCGTTTCCGAGGTGGCAGGTGATGAGCTTGAGCTCTCGAGGATCCTTGGCAAGTATTGCCGCTGCCCTTTCCGAGACATAGCGATGCGAGGTCCCATGAAAACCATAGCGCCGAATCGACAGCGACTCGTAAAGCTCATATGGCAGGGGGTACATATAGGCCTTCTTTGGCATTGTCTGATGAAAAGCAGTATCAAACACGGCAACCTGGACAGCTTCAGGCATCAAGTCGATACAAGCTTGGATGCCCATTAGCGCTGGGGGGTTATGCAGGGGGGCCAAGGGGACGCATTCGGTGATGCGCGCAATGACCTCGTCCGTGATCACGACAGACTCCGAAAAGTACTCGCCACCATGCACGACACGGTGTCCGACTGCTACGATCTCGTCAAGGTTACCGATGACACCTTCCGCCTGGTCAAGCAGTGCATCAAGGACCGATTGGATAGCAGCATGATGATCGGGCATTTCAAGATAGTCGATCTTCTCGTTGTCCCCTAGGCCATGCTGTAGGAACGATCCTTCCAAGCCAACCTTCTCGCACAGGCCTTTGTCGACGATTTGGCGTGTCTCTTTGTCTACCAGCTGGTACTTCAAGGAAGACGAACCAGCATTGATCACTAAAATATACATGTAAAGCCTACTTTCCATCAGATGTAACACTTAAGTAAAGCAGTAATTTTACTCCATGCTAACTGTTAAGTCTCAAAAAACATAAAGCAGCGTTGATAATGGGCCAGGCCTTTTGTGCATTGTGCAGCCTGGCGGGCATGCTTACCGGATGGTTGTTGGGAGGACTGAGGCCTTGAGGCTTAAGGCCTTTCCAACAAACGCCCGCTGCCACGCCCGCTGCCACGCCCGCTGCCCAGTCGGCACAATGGCTAAAGCAGCGAAAAGCAATGTTTATTTGCCTGCTTTAAAAGTTTTGCTCTACATAATCAAAAAGACTTCGATAAACTGGTCATGCATTAAATACTTGAATAACGAAGAGGCTGCCAGTCAACAAAACAGCCGTATCTGATAAGGGGAGTTTTATGACTACCGATTTCGCAAGCGCGTTTGACGTGCACTTTGGTACCGATGGGTGGAGGGCCGTCATCGGTGAAAGCTTTAACCTTCCAACACTGGCCCGGGTTGCCGAAGCAACAGCCCGCGCCTACCGCAGCCTGCTTGATGACCCCGAAAACGAGCTGGATATGGTAGGCCCTTCTCCAAATACCTTGTTTGTCGGCTATGACTGCCGGCTTGACGCACATGCCTATGCTGCTTTTTTTGCTGAAATAGTAGCGGCCCATGGCTTCAACGTCCTGGTCAGCGACCGGTTCTGCCCGACACCGGCCTTGTGTTGGACAGTCGCCCACAAGCCCGATGCTGTTGGCGGGGTCATGCTGACTGCTTCGCATAATCCCGCTGAATACCTAGGCGTCAAGCTAAGGATGAGCGACGGTGGGGCATCGCCAGACTGGTTTTCAAAAATCGTCGAGTCGTTCATTGACGAGAAGCTCCCCGACAACTACCAGCAAGCTGCCGAACTGTTCCAGACCGTACAAAGAACCGACCCCGACTTGAAGGCTAAAGCTATAAGCGGTGCTATCTTCGATTATGCCGACCTCATGGACGAATACCTAGCCAACCTGGCTAACAGTGTTGACCGCGAGCTGATAAGGCAGGCCCGGCTCTCTGTTGTTGTCGACCCGATGTATGGGTCGGGACGCGGGTATTTGGCCAAGCTGCTAAGCGGGATGGGTGTTACGGTCTATGAGATCCATGGGGAGAAGGACCCTGGCTTTGCCGACTTGCATCCAGAGCCGATCCTGCCATGGGTCCTTGAGGGTGCCAAGAAGGTAGCCGAGCTTTCCTATGCCGCTTGCCTGATCAACGATGGGGACGCTGACCGAATTGGCGCGGTCGACGGGAACGGCGTCTATGTGACATCGCATCGAATCATCAGCCTGGTGATTGCCCATCTGGTCGAAGGCCGCGGCATGACCGGCCGGGTGGTGCGCACCTCTGCAGGCTCGAACCTGATAAAACGGCAGTGCCAGCGCCTGGGGCTAGAGCTTACGACAAAGCCGATCGGCTTCAAATGGGTCTACGAAGAGATGTTGAAAGGCGATGTCTTGATAGGTGGAGAAGAAAGCGGCGGTTTTGGCGTTCCCACGCATGTTCGCGAGCGTGACGGTTTATTGATGGCCTTGCTGCTTGTAGAGATGATGGCTGCCCGGGGAAACGACCTAAGCGGGCTGGTTGAAGAGCTGCTTGGACAAGTCGGGACGCTCGAGTTCAAACGCATCGACCTGACCTTGACCGAAGCCGAGCAGGCGGGCTTTTTAAACACCCATGTCCATGCCAGCAACGACGCTTCGTTTTATGCCCCCTTGTTCAGTGGGCTCGGCGAGGAGCTCGTCGATATCGACCGCACCGACGGCATCATGTTCCATTTTGGTTCCGATGCCTGGCTGTTGGCGCGGCCGTCTGGGACCGAGCCTTTGGTACGGGTCTATGCCGAGGCCCCGACAGACGAACGAGTAGCCGAGCTGCTGGCCATCGGCTGTGACCTGGCTAAGGGGCTTATTGCTGGCGGCTAGGACAAAACCCAGGCCAAAAGCATCGCCAGGATCAGGGAAGGCAGCATATTGGCGACCCTCATCTTATGAATGCCGATGATCTCTATGCCAAGGGCAATCAACATGATCCCACCGACTAGGTCGATGGCCGCTATGATCGCTGGGGTGAAGAAGTCTCCAAAGAACATCCCCAGTAGTGCCAAGCCGCCTTGGATGACTAATATGGAGAAGACCGAGAAGCCTACCCCGATGCCCAAAGTGCAAGACAAAGCTACTGCTGATATCCCATCAAGCAGTGACTTCAAGTAAAGTATCGACGGATCTCCCAACCCTGCTTGGATCGATCCCAAAAACGTCATAGCCCCGACACAAAAGAGGATTGTGGCAGTCATGTAGCCTTCTATGAACGAAGTGAGGTTTATCAGCTGCTGGAGCCTGGGCCTGCTTTTCTCCCCAGTACCTTTGGAAGCATCGTCATCTGATGCCTGTTCTTCATGTGCTGGTTTTATCAGACGCTTTTCCATCCACTCGGCTATGCTGTTCAATCGGTCTTCGATGCTTAGAGCCTCGCCCAAAATACCGCCAGCAACCAGCGAAAACACTGGAACAAGCAAGGCAAGGGAGCCGACATTTGTCGATTTGAGGTCACCAAAGCCGCCAACTGTGATGATGACGCCAAACCCTAGGGTGCACGACCCGATTGCTAAAAACGCTATCTGTCGAAAACGATCGGCGATAATATTCCCGAATATCAACCCGATCGCTGTGCCTATTATTACTGTCAGGATATTAAGTAAGACCCCAGTCACTAGCCTCCCCTTTTGGACAGTCTTTACAGTCTAGACTTTGTACATGAAGTCGAAGATATCCTGCCGTTGCAAAACGATCTGCACGCCTAGTTCCTCGCTGTCCTTGGCCAGCCTTTCTTGTAAGTCGAAAAATGTGCACTCGTCCTCGTCAATCGTAACCAGCATTGTCATAGAAAACATCTCTCCAAGAATGGTCTGGCGAATATCATCGATGTTTGACCCTGCCTGGTATAGTGTGGTTGCGATTGTAGCGACGATACCTTTACGATCCCTACCAAGTACACTCAATACAGCTTTTGTGAGCATAACCATTCCTCCTGAAGTCGAAAACATCATTGGTAAGTATATCTTATGTCTATTCAGACTTGAGCAAATATTTCCATCTACCAGCTGGTGGGAAAGGCCTCGGGCAGGGCTTTCGTTTTGAGGCCTCGGGCAGGGCACCCTCTTTGCAGCTTGGGGCAGGGCTTCCTCTTTGCGGCTTGGGTGTCGACGGATAGGCTAGAATGGTGCTCAATGCATAGTCATCACACGATAAATGGATATGGGGAGGTAGACAATGATAGAAATGAAGAATGTGATGAAAAGCTATGGCGACCAGAGAGTGCTGACCGATGTCAGTTTCAAAGCCGACGAACAGGGGATATTCGGCCTGCTTGGCCCCTCAGGGGCCGGTAAGACGACGATTATCAACATTCTCACCAATCAGACCGACGCAGATGCCGGCTATCACCATATCTCGGCCCAACCGAATCAAATCGGGCTGATGCTAGACGAAGACGGGCTTTACACACGGCTTAACTGCCTGGAGAACCTGGATATCTTCGCTCGTATCAACAAGTACCCGAAATCCCGCTCGCTTCAGGTCTTGCAGGCAGTGGGCTTGGAGGCATCCGCCAAGAAAGCAGTCAGCACCCTGTCGCGGGGGATGAGGCAACGCCTTTCTTTGGCTAGGGCAATCCTAAACGAACCTAAAGTCTTGTTTCTAGACGAGCCGACCAGTGGCCTTGACCCTGGGATTGCCAGGGGTATCCACCATCTGATCAACGACCTGCGTGAAAAGGGCACCACTGTCTTTATGACAACCCACAATATGGACGAGGCGGTAAAGCTTTGCGACTATGTCTGCCTGCTGCATAAAGGGACGATCGTAGAGCAAGGATCCCCGCTGGAGATATGCACCCGTTATCAGGCCTTTAAGACAGTCCCTGACCTAGAAACGGTTTTTATTGACCTGACCGGGGCCGAGTTAGAGCCAATCAATGCCTGACCCGCTCACAAAACGCGCACATACAGTACCGACAAGTTGGGTTTTTGCCGTCTAAGGAGTTCACTATGGGCAATATTTACGCCATATTTGTAAAACAGGCACTTGATATATTCAAAAACCGCTTAGTCCTGATTCAATTCGCTGTCTTCCCTGTCGTTGCCTTGGTGATGACCGAGTTCGTCGCTAAGGCTGACGCAAATATCCCGAACAACATGTTTGTGACGCTCTTTGCCACAATTTATGCAGGAATGACCCTGGTCACTACCACCGCCTCGGCTATATCGGAGGACCGTGAGAACAAAAGCCTGCGCTTGTTGGTGATGGCCGGGGTAAGACCGCACCAATACCTGTTGGGGATGTCTTTGACCTTGGTGCTTGCTAGTTTGCTTGTATCTATCGTCTTTGCCTTGATCGGCTCGTTTGGCCTTTCCACAGCCCTAACGTTCATTGGGTACATGCTGTTGGCATCCGGGGCATCGATCCTGCTCGGTTCAGTCATTGGCATGCTCTGCAACAACCAGCAGGCAGCCACTGCGATCAGCATGCCTCTTTCCATGGTCTTGGGCTTTAGCCCGATGGTGACGATGTTTAACGAAAGGGCAAGGCAGGTCCTCGGCGTCTTCTACACTCAGCAACTCAGTGAATTAGTCAACGGTACCAGCACTGATGTCACCCAGTCTGTTTTTATCATACTGGCTAATATTGCTGTCTTGCTGATTGCCTTTGTCATCGCCTACAGGATCCGTGGCCTACGCAATTAGCGCTGCCCACACACGCCACGCTTAATGCCCCTCCTCAAAAAAAAAACAACAGTCGAAGGCAGGTACTCTAAGTGATCAGAGCCAATCAAATGATCGATTTGACGCACGACATATACGACCAGAGCCCCCAGTGGCCTGGCGACCAGGCGGTATCCGTCAAACGGGTTTCCACTGGTACATACCAGCAACACTCGATCACCCTCACCGAGCACAGCGGGACGCATATCGGGGCACCTTCGCATTATCACTTTGCCCAAACCATGAGCGACTTTGCTCTCGACTATATGCAGGGGCAGGCCCTCTTGCTGGACTGCACAGGCTTTAGCGAAGAGAGCATCGGTGCCGAGGAGCTCAAAGGCCTGCTTGCCAGGCAACAGACGAACGTCGGCCCCCATTATCCCCTGGTCGTCGTGTTGACCGCTTGGGCGGCCTACTGGGAAAGCGATGCCTACTTTACCGGTTTGGCACCGGCCGGCCCTAACACTCCAAAGCAGGCACTATTGCCTGCTGGCCTAAACCTGAGCGGTGCCAAATACCTGCTCGCCCGGTTTTCTCCCCATATTATCGGTATCGACAGCCCGAATATCGACTTCGGAGGAGCTGCCCTAAACAATCTAGAGTGTGGTATTGAGCTCGCTAGACATAAAGTCTTTCATCTGGAGAATATCGCGGCTGCCCCTCCTGGCCTGCCCCTGGTAATGGATTATCTGCTGATGCCCCTGCGAATCGACAAGGGCACGGGGTCGCCGGCCCGCTTGCTTTTGCAGGCTTCTTGAACCGGCTGTTTCGACCACAACAGCTTGCACACATTGACAGGCTTGGCTGGGGTTTGTATCCACATCTGGCACACTTGGCTATATAAGCCTTGAGGCAATCGATACACTGGCAGCACTGGATTAACCTTGTTGTTTAGGGAGGAAAAGATGAGCGAACTAAATGAACGGGAAAATGTATTGAGACTGTATCGAGGAGAAATGCCTGAATGGGTCCCGATCTCGCAGAAGGCCTTTGCCATGTGCATGCCTATGGCGATACTCGGGGGCCCGGGCGGCGGGCCAGGAGGCCCCCGAGTGCCTGGGACTATCACCTATAACATTTTGGGGACTCCGCACATTGTCACGTCCGACCCCAATATCGCACCTATGCCGATACCTGGCGAGCCCCATGTCCCAGACATCACCCATTGGCGTGACTATCTGAAGTTCCCATTCCCCGACCCGAACGAGCTGGACTGGTCACGGGACGTGGAAGTGGCAAAAAATGTGGACCGTGAGAACAGGGCAGTCGTAGCAATGGTCGGTGGGGCCTCCTTTGCCGGTGCCCCCTTCAATGCGATGGTCGACATCCTTGGCCATGAAGGCGCGAGCATTGCCATGCTGGACGAGGACGAGCAGGAGTATTGGCATGAGCTGCTGGGCTTCCTCACAGACTGGGAGGTGGCAGTGGTCAACAACCTGATCAGGATCTACCAGCCAGACATCGTCTGCACCTGCGACGACCTGGCAAATGCACATGGGCCTTTCATGTCGCTGCCTACTTACCGCGAAATGCTACTACCCTATCAGGCTCGTGTAGTGAAGGCTATCACAGACGCTGGCTGCTATGCCGAGATCCACTGTTGCGGAAAGGCCGATGCCTTTATCGACGACTGGTTCGAGATTGGGCTGACCGCCTGGAACCCGGCCCAGGTCTTCAACGACATCGAGGAGATCAAAGCCAGGTACGGCCGGTCCTTTGTCATCAACGGAGGCTATGACTCGCAAGGCAAGATAAACATCGCTGGTGCAGCCGAGGCTGACGTGCGTGCCTCGATCCGCCTGAGCTTCCAAAAGTACGCTCCCGGCGGCAGCTATATCTTCAGCACCTCGGGCATGGCCTTGGCTCACGAATTGGGAGAAGAGCACATGGGCTGGATCAGCGACGAAGCTGAGAAATGCTCCAGCCAGTATTACCTATAAGTCGGATTTGCTTGTCAAGTAGTTTGGGACAAGGCACCCGCTACTGGTCAGCGGGTGCCTTTTTGGTTTTCTCCACATAAAGTCAGACTGTTTGGTCTGTGGATAAAAGCTCCGGTTTTTTGTATAGCAACACTGCAGCAACAGCTATCATCATGAGGCTGATCCATTGGGATGTCGACAACATCATAAAGAAGCCGCGGCTGATGTCGCCGCGGAAAAGCTCGGTGACCAAGCGGATGACGCCGTAAAGCAGCAGGTACCATCCCCCAAGGTTACGCGGGTTTTTGGCAAGCCGATCATAGGACAAGAGAAAGAACGCGAGCAGGAAAAGCAGCAGGCTTTCCAGCAGTTGGACGGGAAACATCGCAATATTGCGTGGAGCAGCAATGCTTTGTGTATAAACTACGCTCAAAGGCCCATCGTAGGGGATCCCGTAGCAGCAACCGGCTAGAAAGCAGCCGATTCTACCGAACCCATGGATGAAGGGGATGACCGGTGTCAGCACATTGACCAGCTCGAGCTTAGGGACTTGGTACTTGTGAGCATAGGCCAGTACTGCACCGATCCCGCCGATCAGGCCTCCGTAGAAGACAAAGCCCGAGGACAAGAGCTCGATCAAGCTCAGCGGATCGGCTTTTATGGTGTCTAGTTGGCTGATAATCTGGGGAAGGTACTGCACAATGTAGAGCAGCTTCGAACCGACAGCCATGCCTAGTACTCCGTAAATAAGGGCATTTAGGGCATCTTCTTGCGGGAAGCCCTTGCTTTTTGCCCGAAAGTACAAAAGGATTGCGCCAGAAAGAGTGCCCAAGGCAATCATCGTGCCATAGGATGCCAAACGTAAGGGCCCAATATGTATAAAAGGCCACAAATTAATCAATCAACCTATGAACAACTCTTGCTGTCATTTTCTTGTTAGGTGAGGGCTTTGCAACCTGATTGGCAGATCAGCGGGTCAAAGCACCTAAAAAGCCAATGCAGGCAATGCATGAGACAGCTGTTATTGCACAGAGCGAACAGCTGACAATGTTCATCACGAATGCAGCAGTAACCAATCCAGAGGGGCTGGCCTTACGTTCCTGGACCGAAAGCACGATACCGACAATCCCCAAAATAAGCCCAATGATCGCATACGAGCCAAGAAAGATACATAATAAAGAAACGATGCCTAAGACTAAGGCAGCGATTGCCTTGCCACTGACCGGCTGTTGGGTAGGGCCTCCATAGGGGGCTTGTTGTTGTCCAGGGTATTGGCCCTGCTGTGGATATGGTGGCTGGCCTTGGGGCGGCTGCTGTTGCTGGCCTGACTGCCACTGTTGCTGGCTAGGTGTAGCGCTGGTCTGTATTTGCTGGTTGTACGGTACTTGACTGGCTTGCTGCGGCTGGCCAAACGAAGCCTGGCCAGGCCCGCCTGCACCAGCTGGCGGCGGATAGCCTCCACTGCCGCCTGACTGTTCCCATGGAACCTCGTTATTCTCAAGTTGCTCTTCTTGGTTTTGGTTATCCATTTTTTTGACACCTCATCTCAAACTGCTAACTTTTGAGATAGTAACATACCTGCTACCCACAAACAAACCGGCTAAGCCATGCATTTCCGATAGCGCCACTGCCTTCACCTACGGGTTTAAAGGACGCTGTGATCAAATGTGCTTTTGGGCTGCTGCTTTCTTGCACTTGGCGGGTGTGGGCCTGCAATGTGTACCGGTCTAAGGCGATGAGCGGGCCTAGGGGAAGAGGCATTCGCCTGCACACACGCGCCGCCGCTTGTGCCCATGCACCCCGCCTCTCGCCTCTCGCTTTCCATATGTTAGTTTGATTTTATTCTATGCCAAACATGTTATTTAAGGCCTCTATGTTAAACCAGAATTGACATATGGCTGGTAAGCTCCCTTATAAACCTCCGAAAACAGTATGGCTGGTATGGATGCTCTTCTAAGAATGTAAGCTTACGGGTATAGACATATCGACCTGTTATTCCATGATGGAAAAGCAGGCCGCGCCGGTCGGCATAGCTTCTCTTATACTGATCTCTATAGCAAAACCAGTCCAAGTAGCGCTGTAGGCGCCTGACTGAAACCCCACGAAAGAGCCTAAGAAAGCTCTTATGGAGAGAGTGCAAGGAGTTGACCATGGCAATATTGCCAGATAAAGGATCTTTAAGGTCGATCTCTTTTCTAAAGGCATCCTTCATATCGTTTGGATAGGACTTATGCCCATCAGTTACAAACGTGCTACCTTTAGGCAAAACATCGCTTAACACTAGGCTTATGTCGCTTTTGGCAGGCGATCCATCATTGCTAAGCAAAGCAAAGCTGTCTCCGAACTCGTTGACTCCACAAACAATACAGGCGCGCTTGCTAGACTTTGAGTAGTTTTTCACTCTGCTGTCTTGACCGTTCCGGTGTGCCTCTCTTGGCATAAAAAACCAGGTAGAGCGGGTATGGTTGCCTGAAAAGCTCTCCACGACACAGGTCTCGTCAACATGAAATGTCCCCATGCGCAGGTTGCCTGTTCGGTAAGACATCACCTCGCAGACCCGCATACGCATAAACCAGGCAGTCATCAGCGAGACCTTGCACCTAGCTGCTGTCTCACGCAAAGACAAAGCATCTGCCATGTGCACCCTGCAAATGCCATCCAAGTCGCTACAGGAAGCTTTGAGCGGGCAAGCAGACCTCCAGACCTAGCTGAAGAGGTCTTAGCACACCTGCGACAAAGCCAGCGCTGCGAGCCATCTGGCCCTCGCCCCTTCTTTACGAAGTGATTGCTGCCACACCACGGGCAGTCTCGAGGTTCTCCTCCTGCTTTAGCCAGCTCTTCTGCAATTGCGCTTTTTAATGCCTCTAGCAGCTCGACTTTCTCAGAGTAGTTAAGCTTGGTCAGCTGGTCTATAATCTTTTTCATAGCCTTCTCCTTTCGAGTGATTTTTTAGTTGACTTCATCATAAGGGAAGGCTTCTTATTAACTGAACAGATTATTTATGCAGTCCATTGTATTGGACATACATATGACAATTCTGGTTTAACATAGAGATTAAGGCTAAGTGCTTGAGATTGACGATTGTCTGCAATTTTTCCGCTGCTCCAAAACAAGCTAAAACACAAAAGCCCAGGTCAGGAATTTGCTTAATCTTAGTAACATAATTTTTCGCCCGAATTCGCCCGACAAAATTGCAGACAATCGTCAATCTCAAGCACTTAGCCTTTATAAATGTGTTATGTTAATATTATTATATTTTACTAGCATAGAAATTGAAGGACAACTATTATAAGCATCCACCAAAAAGGCATAGAGCCGAGCAGACATACAGGTTTATAAGCGACCGAGCTTTATACGCTATCCTTGTGCGAATAAATCAATCAGTACTCGTAAGAATTACAAGGGTATCCAGCCGTCAAAACCAGTAGCAACGAAGGCCTAGATATCGACGCAGACGATCCAACGATTTACCTAAAGCAAGCACAACGCCATCTGTGAATAAGCAGATGGCGTTGTGCGGTTACCAAGCCGGTGTCTGTCTGGTCTGTGCCTAGACTACTGTGGCTTGGTATTGGTACTCACGGTTCAAGTCGACCAAGACGTTGTCTCCTTCATGGATGTTGCCGGCTACCAACTCGTTTGCCAATAGGTCGACGATGTTCCGCTGGATCAAACGCCTTAAGGGACGGGCCCCGTAAACTGGGTCTAAGCCGTCAATGCCTAGCTGCTGGACAGCGGCTGGGCCGATCTCCAGGTTGATCTTCCTGCCTGCCAGACGTTTTTTCACATCTGTCAGTTGCAGGTCGACGATGCCGTCGACATTGTCCAGGCTAAGCGAGTGGAAGATGATGATATCGTCAATGCGGTTTAAGAACTCTGGACGGAAAGTCGCCCGCAAGGCCTCGTCGATGGCCCTGTCTAGAGTAGCATCGTCGATCTCGTCCTCGTCTACGTCATAGTCGGCCGGCTTGCGTGACCTGCCCTCGTAGCCATCAGGCTGGTTGATGCCCATGGCCCGCTGGGCCTCTTCGATCGATTCCTGCATCAATCCACCAAAGCCTCCGCTCTCGCTCATTCTGGCCGCCATGTCGCCTGGGCTGTTGCCCAAGGTCGATGCCAGGCCGCCCATCCGGGAAGCCCTTAGTCCGCCGCGCGACTTATAGTCGCGGATGAACTGGCTGCCCACGTTCGAGGTCATGATGATCACTGCGTTCTTGAAGTTGACTACGCGGCCCTGCCCATCGGTCAAGCGGCCGTCGTCTAAGACCTGAAGCAGGATGTTGAACACATCGGGATGTGCCTTTTCTATCTCGTCCAGCAGTATCACGCAATAAGGACGCCTTCGCACAGCCTCGGTCAGCTGGCCTCCCTCCTCATAGCCGACATAGCCAGGCGGTGCCCCGATCAAGCGCTGGACGGAGAACTTCTCCATATACTCGCTCATATCGATGCGCACTAGCGAACGCTCGCTGTCAAACATAAAGGCAGCAAGCGTTTTAGCCAATTCGGTCTTCCCGACCCCTGTGGGCCCAAGGAAGAGGAAGCTGCCGATAGGCTTGTCGGGGTCTGCAAACCCGGCGCGTGAGCGGCGGATCGCCCCTGCCACGGCAGCGACTGCCTCGTCTTGGCCAACCACCCGCTTGTGCAGCTCTTCTTCAAGGTGGACCAGCTTGTCCAGCTCGCCCTGCATCATCTTCGAGACAGGGATGCCGGTCCAAACCGAGACCACTTGGGTTATCTCGTCCTCGGTGACCTCTTCTTTAAGCATCACTCCGGCGGCTTGGCGGCCTTCCAAAAAGCCGGTCGCCTCTGCCAGGTCAGCCTCCAGCCCAGGGATTGTGGCGTAACGCAGCTCTGAGGCCACAGCCAAATCGCCTTCCCGAGTGACACGGTCGTACTCGTTTTGGGCCTGTTCCAGGGAGGCTTTCAGTGTCTGGACACGCGTAATAGCGTCCTTTTCATTTTCCCAGCTTGTCTTTAAGCTATCTAGCTTGGATTGGACCTCTGCCATGTCAATCCGCAAAGCCTCCAGACGCTCCATGGAAGCCTCGTCGCTTTCCTTCATCAGCGCCTGCTCCTCGATCTGCATTTGGATAAGGGCACGCTCTGTCGTATCGACCTCCTCTGGCATGGAGTCGATCTCGATACGCAGGCGGCTGGCAGCCTCGTCCATCAAGTCGATCGCCTTGTCAGGCAAGAAGCGGTCCGAGATGTAGCGGTTGGAGAGCTCGGCAGCAGCGACAATTGCAGCATCGGTGATCCTCACCCCGTGGTGGATCTCGTATTTTTCCTTCAAGCCACGCAGTATCGAGATGGTGTCCTCCACGCTCGGCTCACCGACATAGACGGTTTGAAAGCGACGCTCCAAGGCGGCGTCCTTCTCCACATACTTACGGTACTCGTCAAGCGTAGTGGCCCCAATGGCATGCAGCTCGCCACGTGAGAGTGCCGGCTTGAGCATGTTGCCGGCGTCCAGTGAGCCTTCTGAACCGGCCCCGGCACCGACAATGGTATGTAATTCGTCGATAAAGAGGATGATGCGCCCCTCGGACTGCTCGACTTCGCGCAGCACGGCTTTGAAACGGTCCTCGAACTCGCCGCGGTACTTGGCCCCGGCTAGCATGGCGGCCAAGTCCAGGGCGACGATCTCGCGGTCAGCCAGCGACGAGGGAACGTCGCCGGCCACGATGCGCTGGGCCAGGCCTTCGACGATCGCAGTCTTGCCGGTGCCCGGCTCGCCGATCAACACAGGGTTGTTCTTCGTCCGCCGCGACAGGACCTGGATGGTGCGGCGGATCTCTTCGGACCGCCCGATGACTGGGTCCAGCTTGCCTGCCTGGGCATCCTCGGTCAGGTTGCGCCCGTACCGCTCAAGTGCCTCGAACTGCGTCTTGGAGTCTTGCTCTGTGACCCGGGTCGAGCCACGAAGCTCGATGTAGACCTGCTCGAGGCGGGTTGCTGTGACTCCCGCCACCGACAAGACCTTGCCAGCCAGCCCCTTGTCGTCAGCAAGGGCGATCAGTATATGCTCTGTTGTGGTGAAGTTGTCTTCCAAACGGGCAGCTATAGCCTCAGCGGCCTCGATAACCACCACGAAACGGGGCGAGGGGACAGGCATGCCTAAGACATTGGACCCAGTCGCTTTCGGAGCGTTTTCCAGCTCCTCGCTGAGGGCGGCGTTGATTGCCGCCGGCGATGCGCCCACCCGCTCGATGATGCTTGTCAGGTTGCCTTCACGGGCATCCAACAAGGCCTTTAGTATATGCTCCGGATCGAGCATTGGACTGCCCAAGTCAGCAGCTACACCCATAGCTTGCTGAAAAGACTCTTGGGCAGATATTGACAGTTTGTCTAACCGCATGGTTTGTCTTTCTCCTGTTCATTGTCGACCACCTGGATGGCTTGGGGCTTAGTCTTCGCCAAAGCGGTGATTTTGTTTCGAATCTCGTATTCATGGATGCGCTGCTCCAGCTTCTTGGTCAAGCGTCGCAAGCGTTCGTTCTCTTCGTCCAGTTCGTCCAACCGGCGCTGCATGTCGATAATCCTTAGCACACCGGCCAGATTGATACCCTCGGCGGTCAGCTCCCCAACCAGCTCCAAGCGGTCGATATCGGCCTGCGAGTACAGCCTGGTGTTCCCAGACGATCGCTGCGGGGTCACCAGGCCTCTGGTCTCATAGATCCGCAAGGTCTGGGGATGCAGGCCAGAAAGCTCTGCTGCCACACTGATCATGAACAGCGGACGGTTTCGGTCGGTCATTTTACTAACCCCTCTCTATGTTCACGCAGTTCCTGCGTCATTTGTAGGTTTAGGCGTCTCATCTTTTGCATCGCTTGTCTTGCCACCGGCTATGCCTGGGCCATCCACGTCGTCGCCTTTAGGGCTTTTTGTGGATAAGACCGCCGCCGTGGCCTTTGCTATGTCTGGCCTGATGTCTGTGGCCATTGGGTCGCTCGCTTCAGCAAAAGCCATCAGGGCAGCTTTTTGCTGGTCGTTAAGGTGCTTCGGCAAGGCCAGCGACAGCGTGACTTTCAAGTCGCCGTTACCGCTCCCCTTGACCCGTGGGGCCCCCTTGCCCTTGATGTTTAGGACTTTTCCGTCGTCGCTGCCGGCAGGGATCCTCAACTTGACCATCGTCCCGTCAGGGGCAGGGACGACGACTTGTGCCCCAAGCGCTGCCTCGGCTATTGTTACCGGCAAGGTCATATGGACGTCAGCGCCCTTGCGTGTGTAAAGCTTATGCTTTTTCAGCACCGTTACGATCACCAGGTCGCCAGGCTCGCCGCCGTTTGTGCCAGCATTGCCCTGGCCTTTGAAGCGTAGTTTGCCTCCATCGACTGCGCCGGCTGGGATCTTCACGTCAAGAGACTGTTCTTTGCCGTCTCCGGTACGGATAGTCACCCGTTTTTCTGCTCCATAAAAAGCATCCTCGAAGCTGATGTCT
The DNA here is from genome assembly GCA_009776725.1 of Coriobacteriia bacterium. Lineage (GTDB taxonomy): Bacteria > Actinomycetota > Coriobacteriia > Coriobacteriales > UBA8131 > WQXZ01. The sequence goes on along the minus strand of WRNE01000011.1, from coordinate 24,608 downwards.
AAGTTGACTGAGACATCCCGCCCCTTCCGGGATTGGTTGGGGAACTCCCATTCGGTCCCAAAGGCCCCTTCGCCTGAGCGGATGCGGCTGAACATATCGCCGATGCCGCCAAAATCGTTTATCACAGTGCGCCAGCTCCCGCCCTGCCCGTTTGGGCTGTATTGCCCGTATTGGCTATAGGCTCCGGAGCGGCCAGAAGCGGGGCCACCTGAGAAGAAGGCACCATAACGCAGCATGTCGTCGTACTCGGTGCGCTTCTCCTGATCGGACAAGACGTCAAAGGCGTTGGATATCTCTTTGAACGTGTTCTCGTCGCCCCCAGCATCGGGATGATGCTTGCGGGCCAGCTTTTTGAAGGCTTTCTTTATCTCTTCGGTGGAAGCATCTTGCTTGACACCTAAGATATCGTAGTAGGACTTTTCAGCCATGATGCCTCACACCTCCTTTTTGGGTCGTCATCATGTTTGGCTTCGTTGCTTAGTCGTCGGCCTGGTCGGTTCGTTGGTCTGGGCCAGGCTGGCTGGCTTGGCCAGGCCTCTCAGAGGGCCCTGTCTCGTCCTCATCGCCGGCCTGCCCGTCGAGGCCTTCGTCTCTTGGGCCCTTGTTCGGGTCCACGGCCTCGCGCCGAGCCTCGCGCTGAGGCCCGCCGGCGGCAACCACAACCACTGCATTGCGCAAGACGCGGCCGCCCATGATGTAGCCTTTTTGGTAGACCTGTACAACAGTCTCGTCTGCGACCGAGTCGTCATCGACGCGGGCGATCGCCTGGTGCAGGTTCAAGTCAAAGGCCTCACCGACCGGGTCTACGACCTGCAGCCCTTCATAGGCCAGCAGGTCGGACAGCTTAGCAAGCACCGCTTTGACGCCTTCAGCCAAGCTGTCGGTACTGGCGTTCTCGCTGAACTCGACCGCACGCTCCAAGTCGTCGATGATCGGCAGCAGGCGCTCCACCAAATGTGCAGCAGCACGCTCTCGCTCCTCGTCACGCTCTTTGGCAGTGCGTTTTCGGTAATTGTCCCATTCGGCTTGAAGCCGCATGTAGCGCTCTTGCACTTGAGCTAGCTCGGATAGGGCTATGTCCAAGAGGCCGGCTTGCTCGATATCGTCAAGCAAGCCGTCTTCCGTACCGTCAGCTGCCTCTTTATCCTCGTCAGCGAATGCTTCTTCGGCAGCATCGTCAGCCGTGTCTTCTTCTGGAGAAGAACTCATGTCTTCTCCACATATATCGGTGTCGTCGGCAACAGCCTGGGAAGCGTCTTCGTCTTCCCGCTCGTCGTTGCTCTCGGACGATTCTTGGCTGTTGCTCCTGTTTTGAGCATAAAAACCATAGCGGTCAGGCCAAGGCCGATAAAAACCATAGTTGTTTCTTCTGTCCACGAATAAATCCATTCCGACTCGTTGAGGAGCTGTCAGCTTCACTCGTCTTCGTCGATGACCTCATAGTCAGCGTCGATGATCTCAGCGTCGTCGCCGGCATCGGTATTGCTGGTGGGGTCAGCTGTGGCTGACGCTTCTTGGGCGTCGGCATAGACGATTTCGGCCAACTTGTAACTAGCTTGTTGGAGGGACTCGGTCTTTGCGCTGATTTCGTCGATGTCTGAGCCTTCTAGTGCGGTTTTCAACTCGTTTACAGCTTCGTTGACCGCGTTCATAGTCTCTTCAGGCACCTTGTCGCCTAAGTCTGCCATGGTTTTCTCAGTTGCATAGACCATGCTGTCGGCGTTGTTGCGGACCTCTACCTCGGCCTTGCGCTGGGCGTCTTCCTCAGCGTGGGACTCGGCGTCCTTGACCATCCGGTCGACCTCGTCGTCAGACAAGGCTGTCGATCCGGAAATGGTGATCTTCTGCTCGTGGCCGGTGCCTTTGTCTTTAGCTGATACATTTACGATACCATTGGCATCAATATCGAAAGTCACCTCGATCTGGGGGATCCCCCGCGGGGCTGGCGGGATATCCGTTAAATGGAACTTGCCTAGGGTCTTGTTGCCAGCAGCCATTTCCCGCTCGCCTTGCAGGACATGGATCTCGACTGAGGTCTGCCCGTCGGAGGCTGTCGAGTAAATCTCGGTCTTCCGGGTCGGTATGGTGGTGTTGCGCTCGATCATCCTGGTCATCACGCCTCCCATGGTCTCTACGCCAAGGGATAGCGGGGTCACATCAAGCAGCAGTATGCCCTCGACATCGCCAGCCAGGACTCCGCCTTGGACCGCCGCCCCCAAAGCCACTACCTCGTCTGGGTTGACGCTCATGTTCGGCTCCTTGCCAGTCAGGCTCTTCACCAGTTCCTGGACTGCCGGCATCCGGGTCGACCCGCCTACCAACAATACTTCGGCTACCTCGCCGGCTTTGAGACCCGCATCCCGAAGGGCCATTTCGACCGGCTGCTTGCAGCGGGCCAGCAGGTCGTCGGTGATGCGCTCGAACTCGGCGCGGGTCAGCGTGTAGTCCAAATGCTTGGGGCCGTTGGCATCGGCTGATATAAACGGCAGGTTGATGTTCGACTGCTGGGTCGAGGACAGCTCCATCTTCGCCTTCTCTGACGCCTCTTTCAGGCGCTGCAATGCCATTTTGTCGGTCCGCAGGTCGATACCGGTGTCTGCTACGAATTTCTCAGCCAGCCAGTTGATGATCCGCTGATCCCAATCGTCGCCCCCTAAGTGGTTGTCGCCAGATGTGGATAAAACCTCGAATACGCCCTCCGATATCTCCAGCACAGACACGTCAAAGGTGCCTCCGCCTAGATCGAAGACCAAAATCTTCTCGTCCTGCCCGATCTTGTCTAGGCCATAGGCCAAAGCTGCTGCAGTCGGCTCATTGATGATCCGCTCTACTTCCAGCCCGGCAATCCGGCCTGCGTCCTTGGTGGCTTGACGCTGGGAGTCGTTAAAGTACGCGGGCACAGTGATGATCGCCTTGGTTATTGTCGAACCAGTGTACTTCTCGGCATCAGTCTTCAGTTTCTGCAGCACCATCGCTGAGATCTCTTCTGGGGTGAAGTCTTTACCGTCGATATCTATCATCACCCGGCTGTCTTTACCAGCCTGGACCGCATACGAGACCGTGTCGCGCTCGCTTGCAGTCTCCCGGTACTCACGGCCGATAAAACGTTTGATGGACGAAACGGTGTTTTCGGGATTGGTAACAGCCTGGTTCTTGGCAGCCTTGCCAACAACCCGCTCGCCGTCTTTTCGGAAACCGACGATACTTGGTGTAGTACGGTCGCCTTCGGCGTTGACGATGATGGTTGGCTCTCCACCCTCCATGACAGCCATTGCCGAGTTAGTGGTGCCTAAATCGATACCAATAATCTTTGCCATTTCTTATAATTCCTTTCAATCAGTTGATAAAAACGCATGGCTCACATGCGGTTGTTAGTACACCTGTGTTGGTTTGCTCGTTTGTACAGGGTATCAGTACACACGTGAAGTATATAATCTAAGTGTCTTCATATCAAATTTTGTAATTGTACTGTTGCTAAGTCATTTTGTTTGTTACATATCGGCCTTGCCTATCAACCGTATGCAGCAAATAGCAATTAAGCTTGCCGATGCATCTTTGATTTGCTGTATCCTGTTCGTGGAGTGCAATACTTAAATGAGGAGGACATGATGGATTTTGAGAAAGTCTTAAGAATGCGCAGGTCGACCCGAAGCTATACTGACCAACAAGTCACAGAGTCTGACATAGAAAAGCTGATCAGGGCTGCCCAGTCCGCACCGCTGGCATCCGGCGACCACGAGACAACGCACCTTACGGTAGTCTGCGACCAAGCCTTGATGAGCGAGGTCAGAGCCGCTTGCCAGCGTAAATCGGCAAGGACCGGCTTGACGTCAGATGCCCTTTACGGTGCCCAGACGATCATCTTTGTCTCAGTAACGGATATTTCTGAGGACAACATCGAGTACTGCAATGTAGCTTGTATCATTGAGAACATCCACCTGCAAGCGACAGCGCTTGGCCTGGGCAGCGTCTATATCTGGGGCTGCTTGAAAAAACTACGTGAGAACACGGAAGTGCTAGCCAAGCTGGGGCTGCCTGATGGCTATGAGCTGTACTCGGCTATTGCTGTCGGCTACCCGACCGAGCCGCTCGTAGAACGGGAGCCCAGCAACCGCATTGGCTTGAATGTGATCTGAATCAAAGGATGTACCGGTCGTCTTGGCTGGCCAACAAGTCCCTCATCGCCTGCCAGTCAGGCACCGCCCTGTCTAGCAGCCTTTCCCGCTCTGCTTCGTCAGCATCAGGAAACAGCTTCTTGACCGCCTCGTTTGCAAAAGCATAGACGACTGCATGCGCAGGGTAAGGTATGAGGCTCTCGGAAAACCAGACCACATCGCGCTCATCGTCAATGATCACCCATGTATCACGCATCGGCCTTAGCCCGATGTTGCTGGGCACGCTCTTCTCCGCATCCAAAAGACCCATGCACTGTTTGGTCAACTTGCCGATATTATTGGAAAACACGGTCTGGGCAAAGCCCATGAAAGCAGCTTTCCCCTGGTCATAGTTGCCTGATTGGACTACTTGGAGGTTGATCAGGCTGTAGTCGGCATGCATGGTGGCTTGCAAGGTTGCCCTGGTGCGCGTGGCCTTGACCTTCTTGTTCGTGCTCAACGGATTCGACCTGATCATAAAGGGACGTCCCAACAGGTAGGCGACATCACCGGTCTTAAACCGGCATCTGAGCGATTTTGTTTTCTTGAAATGCTTGAGCATGTCCAGGCGCAGTTCGCGCAAGACGTCAAGATGTGATTGGACAAAGGCACCGACATCGGCAATCGGCTTGTCCAGGGGAGCTACGACATAAGGCAAGGCATCGGGCGGCTCAAGCGCCAAATAGGTCTCGTGCGTCGGTTCGCGCCGAACAGAGACATCCATATCGTCAAAGCGGACGACTTCGACCCTTCTCTCACTCATCTATATCCAATCCCTTGGTCAAGCCAGTGTCTTATCTGGATAAGACCTTGGTCAACCCATGATAATTGCCTTGCCTGATTGTAGCGAAGCCGGGACGTCGATGATACGTTGGTTCTCAGACCCCTTCCAAAGCAGGTCCAATGACCTTAGGCTCTCGATATATGGGCTGTCGACTAACACATCCAGCAACTCGAGCAGGCCCAAAGCTTCGGCAGAGGGGACCCCGGCACAAAGCTCCTCGAACAGATAGCCGCTGTAGGCCCACAGGCTCAGCAGGGGCTTCTCCACATGTAGACGGACGACAAAGGGGATAAGGGCCTCGGCCTGGTCGAAAGGCTCTCCCCCTGAAAGGGTCACACCAGTGAGCAAAGGGTTGGCGTCGACCATGTCCATCAGGGAGTCGATGGTCGCCGGGTAGCCTGTGTCATAGGGCTGGGACTCGGGGTTATGGCATCCGGGGCATTGCCTTGAGCACCCCTGGGTAAAGATAGCCAGGCGGACTCCCGGGCCGTCCACTATCGAGTCGTCGACACAGCCATAGAGCCGAAGCGGCCTGGTATTCTTGGCGTCGCTCACAACTGGTGCTTGACCCGGTCGCGTTCTTCGGAGCGTTTTGCGTTGTTGAAACGGTCAAGCGTGCCGACCAGGTAGCCAGTGATGCGGCGGATCCGCTCGAAGGGCCGGCCGTCCTCGTCTTCGCTTCGGCCGCATTTCGGGCAGGTGTCGCCAATCACGCCGTTGTAGCCACAGACCGGGTCGCGGTCGACCGGGTGGTTGATGCTGCCATAGCCGATCCCGCAATCCTTCATGTAACGGATGATTGCTTCGAAGGCCTCAAGGTTGTTGGTAGGGTCGCCGTCAAGCTCGACATAGCTGATGTGCCCGGCGTTGGTAAGCGCATGGTAGGGTGCCTCGAGCTTGATTTTCTTGAACGCGTTTATCTGGTAATGAACCGGTATATGAAAGCTGTTCGTGTAGTAGTCGCGGTCGGTCACTCCCTCTATGATGCCAAAGCGTTGTGCGTCGATCTCGACGAAGCGTCCGGACAAGCCCTCGGCCGGGGTTGCCAGCAAAGTCCAGTTCATGGATGTCTCGATGGCTTTTTGGTCTAGGAACTCGCGCATATGCCCAACGATCGCCAGCCCTAGGTTCTGGGCACGCTGGCTCTCGCCATGATGCTCGCCAATCAAGGCGACCAGAGTCTCGGCCAGGCCGATAAAGCCAAGCGACAGGGTTCCGTGCTTTAAGACTTCTCCGACCTCGTCGTCCCAATCGAGGTCCTCAGAGCCGGCCCATACCCCCTGCCCCATCAAGAAGGGCATGTTAAACACCTTTTTGCCCGCCTGGATGGTAAAGCGCTCAAAAAGTTGCTGACAGACCAGGTCGAGCTTGGCATCGAGCATTTCGAAGAACAGGTCGATGTCGCCTTTCGACCTAATGGCCAAACGTGGCAGGTTGATGCTGGTAAACGACAAGTTGCCCCGTCCAGGGGTGATCGCCAGGTCAGGGTCATGGACATTGGCAATAACCCTCGTCCTGCAGCCCATATAGGCGACCTCTGTCTCCGGTGTGCCTTTGTAGAACTGGGCATTGTAGGGAGCGTCCATGAAACTGAAATTGGGGAACAAACGCTTCGCGCTGACCTGGCAGGCTTGTTGGAAAAGGTCGTAGTTCACATCTCCCGGATTTGCGCTGATATCGTCTTTTACCCGAAAGATCTGTATGGGGAAAATCGGTGTCTCGCCATTCCCGAGGCCCTCTTCGGTAGCTTTTAGAATGTTCGTGATCACCATCCTGCCTTCAGGGCTGGTATCCATTCCGTAGTTGATCGAGGAAAACGGGGTTTGGGCACCGGCCCGAGAGTGCATTGTGTTCAAGTTGTGGATAAAAGCCTCCATCGCCTGATGGGTCGCCTTGTCAGTGTCTTTGCAGGACTGTCGGTATGCATAGTCCTGCGCCTTGCTGACGGTTTGATGGCTGAGGCTCTCGGCTGCAAACTCTTGAAGCAGCTCGGTCTTCTCCACAAATACATATTCCTGGTCTATCAGCAGGCTTGCTGTCAGCCCGGTAGCCTCTTCAACGCGTGCCACCACCTTGGCGACCCGGTCGGTCGGGTCTTCGATATCAGCCAATAGCTCAAGCGCGGCTGCCAGGGCCTTGCGGTAGTTACGACGGTATGTCTTTCGGACGCCAATAGCCATTCCGTAATCGAAATTCGGAATCGACTGGCCGCCATGCTGGTCGTTTTGGTTCGATTGGATGGCTATGCAGGCCAGCGCCGAGTAGCTGGAAATGTCATTAGGCTCGCGCAATACCCCGTGGCCGGTTGAGAAGCCGCCTTCAAAGAGCTTGATGATATCTATCTGGCAACAGGTAGTCGTTAGCGTATAGAAGTCTAGGTCGTGGATGTGTATGTCGCCTTCCAAGTGGGCTTTTGTAAAGACATCGGACAGGACACTCATTTGGTAGTACTGCTTTGCGGTTTCAGACCCGTATTTAAGCATCGTCCCCATTGCCGTGTCAGCATCGATGTTGGCGTTTTCTCGGGCATTGTCGTTTTCCGATGCCTCGGCATTGGTCAACTGGTCGATTTTCTGCATGAGTATCGTATTCATCTCACGCACCCGGGTACGCTCAGCGCGGTACTTGATATATGATCTGGCGATTTGGACATACCCGTTCTCCGCCAAGGCTTCTTCGACAAGGTCTTGGACCCCTTCAACCGTTGGAGGGTTTTGGGGCACCCCTTCTAGGTCGCCTGAGGCGATACGGTATAGGACATCGTTGGCTAGACGCTCGCATTCTTCCCTACTGTTTATAAACCCAGAGGCTATGAATGCTTTTTCAATAGCATCGGCAATCTTCGTGACATCGAAATCATCTAGGCGGCCATCACGCTTGACAATCTTCGTCACCGCTTCCACTGCTACATTGCTTGGCGGCGACAGCACAGCCTTATTGTCGATTTGGCCAATGGAAGAGGGGGCATTAATCTGTTGGCTTGCAGCCAGGCCCTCTAATGTAGCTGTAGCAGTCTTGCTCTCTGTGTCTTCGGTATGGCTATTTAAAGATTCGATTGTTCTGACTGGGGAAACCCTTGGCGAGCTCACATCCACCGTCTCATAAGCGCCTTGTTGCTTGGTCTGCATCGTATAGTTCTCCTTCACCGCTACAATTCATTGCTCGTTTTTAGCAACCTTGGCAGTACATTTGATAAGCAAAACCACAAGCGGAAGAAACGTCTCATATAGTCATAATCCGCTCAAGGACTCAAATACACAGGTAGGCTCATTAAAAAAACTATATACTTGTTTCTATGATGCCCACTGCACTGCTCAATACGCTTGCTGAAATACAACATATAGTGTTTTGTTTTTCAGCGTGCACAGGGTATGGTATATGACATCGCTTGCTTTGACAAGCCACAAGATGTAGTCGAAACAATGTTTTTGGCGGATATTGAACAGGCGTTTTATGTGGTATTTACTTTTACCCATTCAGGTTATGGTACAATCCATGGGTTTAAAAAACCGCAAAATTATTATATATTTTTTGTCAGGACCAGAAAAGGAAGATGAAGTGGCAAACATCAAGAGTCAAAAGAAACGTGTGATCACCAATGAAAAGGCGCGGCAGCGCAACCGTGCTGTGAAAAGCCAGTTAAAGACCACCGTACGCTCGGTCCATCAAGCAGTGAATGCCGGCGACTATGAGGAAGCCCAGGATCTGGCAGACAAGGCCAGCCGTCTTTTGGACAAGGCTGCCTCAAAAGGGATTATCCATAAAAACCAAGCTGCGAACCGCAAGTCGGGAGTCATGAAACTGGCTGCCAGGCCAATAGACGAGTAGTATTGGACTGCTTGTATCAGGATTGGCTTAAAAGTCGAGAGATCCTATACTTAACTTGTTATTACCGAAAGGAGCCGTCTTGTGAGGGCTCCTTTTTTGTACGACTATCATGCATGCCTTGGCATGTAGCATGGCCGTTTTATCAGGCTCCCTCCAAAGCACGCTTTTACCAAGGAAAGCATGCAACCTTAACCTAGTATCCCCTACTCAACCTCGATGAACCCCAGCTCCGCCGCCTGCTCGGTAGTCAGGTACTCCAAGAGGTCGCCCGGCTGGCAGCCCAGCTCCTCGCATAGCCGCTCCAAGGTCGAGAGGCGTATCGCCTTGATGCGCCCGGTCTTGATGCGCGAGAGGTTCATCGGGGCAATGCCGATCTTCTCCGCAAGATCTACTTGGGACATCTTCCTGTCTGCCAATACTCGGTCAAGCCTGATGATGATAAGCATGGTCGCTACCTCACAAGGTCTCGTCGCTTAACTGTTGCAACAAAATGCCGTAGCGAAACACCACCGCCACCGCCAAGCAGGCCAGCCCGGCTAACACGACATAGATGTTCGTGTTGTAAGCCGGCAAAGGCGGAGCGATGCCTTCCAGCACGAGGCTTTCGGTCATGTAATTCATATACACCGGTACAAAGATAATGGTGCCTTTGACCAAATCCATAACCGCATAAGCACTCGTCGCCCAGCCGATGAAGCTGATCCGTTTGACCTGTTTGTCTAGAAAAGGGGTGCCGTCAGCAACGATATCATAAAAGAACAGGTAAGCCGTGAAAAGCAGTGAGCAGTAATACAAGGCTGAAAGCACCATGTCGATGACCTCGTTCGCGCCGGCCTCCAGTGGCAGGCCTAGGATCTTGGCTGTGAGCAAGACCACGGCAGCCACCGCCAGCCCGATGATATACAAGATAATGACCACCCGGATAAACGTCTTGATGCCGCGGCAGGTCTTGCGGATCTTCTCTAGCGATGTCTGGACCGCTTGGATGTCGTTGGTTTCCATCAGTAGCCTCCTTGGAATCTACCTGATTATTCCTTTGCCATAACGTAGGTCGGTGACTGCCAAAGGTCGATGCGCCAGAGGTCGTCTTCTAGCACCGAGCTGTCTATCAATGGTATAGCGACCGCTGTTATGACTACTGCCTCGCCACTCTGGTATGAAGACAGATCCAGAACTATCTCCTCTGTGAACTGCTGCCCTTTATATATGTTTTACATATATTTCTTGATCCTTTCTGTTAACGCTTACAACAACCTACGCGGACTTGTTCCCATCTGCATCCTGGTCCGGTCCAGCCTGGGGATAAGACCTAGACTGAAAAGGAGTTGTCATTTGACAACTCCTTTTCTCAGATGAGTGTTTTTTTGGCTTAGCGGATAAAGACAGTTACTTTTGTGCTATTCGTAATAGCTGAATTTCAGCTTGTTGTATTCGTCTGCCATCCACTCTGTCCTTTTCTTTTGGGCCTCTGTTGCATTGAGCGTCACACCCGGTGTCACCGCACCTTCTGACACAGCATACCCGCCACCAGGGGCCATCATGTCCAAGAGGGCCCTAAACTCGGTCCTGACCTGCTCCTCAGATGTATCCTCAGACCAAAAACGCTGCTCCAGTCCCCCACACATGGCTAGGTTCCTGCCGAATTTGGCTTTGATTGCCGGTTTGTCGTTTGACGATTGGACCGGATCCCAGAAACTGACGCCCATATCGACCAGGTCGTCGAGGTACTCTTCGAAGTGCCCACAGTTATGATGGCCGACAGGCAGGCCGGCTTCGACGAATATTGAATAATAGCGCCGCCAATAAGGCGCAATCAAATCCTGGAACATAGCCAGCGAGAGGAACGGGTTATGCTCATGGGCTATATCGTCGCCAAGGAAGCCAAAATCAGGCTTATAGTAAAGCAGGTACTTCTTGGCGTTTTCAACTGCAAAATCACAGAGGTACTCCATCATAGCCTTTACTTCGTCAGGCTCTTCAAAGCAGGCTACCAGGCCCTCAGTAAACCCCATAAAGGAGACCAAAGGCTGGAAGAAGCCCATCGTAGTCCCTCCCCCGAATGGTATCTCGGGATTATGTCGATCGTGGGCTTGTTTTGCTGCATCTGCCCATGCAGAGTCAGAGATCTCTTCGTCAGGCACTTTAATGACATCGCGCCATTTGGTGATGTCTGTAAGAATGAAATCATGGGTTTTAGGCATCGGGGGGTTTATCCCGCCACTGTCAATAACAGATTCCACTCCGAAAATGTCTTTGCCGCTTCCATCTTCGTTTCTTTCCCCCATGTAAAAGGGAGGCATGTTGAAAGCCCAGAACAAATTGTACGTTGGCACGTATTCCGGTATTTCTTTGTTTATTAGGCGGAGAAAGTTCTCCCTGGTTGTTAGCATTATTTACTTCCTTTCGAACTATGTGCAATTTCCAGATGCAGCCTGATCAATAGTATGAGAACCTCAATGCCTCGAACTCCTCATTGATCCATGCCCTGCGTTCTGCGTCTAGCGGAGTGCCCATTGAAGGCATATTCGGATTTGGCGGAACATACTCGAACATGGCAAATGCCCCGCCTGGCGCATTTCTATTCAGGTATTCCCTGAAGTCTGACCGTACTTTTTCCTCGCTCGCATCCTCGGGAATAAAACGCATGTCGTAGCCAGTGCACATTGCGATGCTAGTCCCAAACTGTGCCTTGACGCGTGGGATGTCGTTTGATGACTGGACCGGGTCCCAGAACGTGCAGCCCATATCGACTAGATCGGGGATCAATGGCTCAAAGAAGCCACAGTTATGCATACCCACTGGCAGCCCTGCTTCCAAGAAAACACTATAGTAGCGCCTCCATACCGGAGCGAATATGTCTTGGAACATCTCGACAGACAGAAACGGGTTTCGTTCATGGGCTATGTCATCTGCCATAAAACCGAAATCAGGCTGGTAATGCTGAATATAAAGCTTCGCCAAGTCACAAGACCAATCACATAAATAATTAAGCAGGTCCTTGACTTCGTCCGGTTCCTCGAAACAAGCCATGAGCCCTTCGTCAAAGCCCATAAAAGACATCAATGACTCAAAGAACCCAACACTTGGAGCTGTGCCGCCGCCAAATGGAGACTCCGGGTTCCAAGCATCACGAGCTTGCTTTGCCATTGCTGCCCAGTCGACACTGTTGGCGAAATCAGGCACTTTTATCACATCCCGCCACTTCGTGATATCGCTTAGGATAAAATCCCCTGGCTTGGGCAAGGCTGCAGGCACTATACCTTCGCCCATGTACCACTCAACGCCAAAATAGTCTTTTCCAGTACCGTCCGGGTTTCGTCCCTCCCTAAAAACAGCTGGGTTATTGAACGACCAACCAAGGCTATACACCGGTACATACTCTGGTAGCTCTTTGTTTACAATACGCATGAAGTTTTCCTTCTTGCTCAGCATTTTGCTCACCTCCATACTCTTTCGTTCTTCCTTAAGCCTACATCTAATCGAGCTGAGCGATTACCCTCTCCATAGGCCCAAGGAAACAATCGTGCTGCTTAAAAAGACTTATACGTCAGCATTTTAGATCAGAGCGAAAACATCTTACGTATTAACAACGCACATGGCCTAAAACATTGTTTGACAGCTAGGCTTTTTGTGCTTAACGTCCTGTTCGGATATATGTGTAAAAACGATATCAGATATCTCAAGCAGGCCAATACATGATTAAGACATGTAATCGAGCCCTGCTAACTGTACTTGTGCCCTTCAGACAGGGACAGTGACTTTGAGCCTGTACAGACGTCCAGTATCCAAAGCGTCATGATATGCTCATCGCTAGCACCTGACTTCAAAGCTGCCTCGACTCTTTGAGCGTCTAAGAGCAAGCCTGTCAGTTCTTTTTCACTGAACCGCTTGACAGCTTGCAATGATCCTCTGATTTGCCAATCTTGTTTTTTCAGCGCTGAGGCTATTTGGCTGCTTGTTTGCATGCCTCGATTGATTAGCGTCATTATCGTTAGCAGCTCGCGTAGCCTTGAGACACAATGCAAGAAAATGGTTGTTGCTTGTGTCGAACCCATGTCGTTATATATCCTTAAAGCAGCAATAGCGTCACGCTGGCATAAAGCGTCTGCAAGCTCCCAGGGCTTTGGCTCGATCAAAGCTGGGACCAAAGCAATGACGTCAGCTGTCGTTATCTCGTTTATCCCCGCTGCCTGGGCCCAGGCAGCCAGGCGCTTGACCTCGTTGTTTAGGACTGACATCGAGGTACCGACACGGTCAATCAAAGCTTGGGCAGCTTGATAGTTGATTGTCAGATGATAGTCCTTTACCAAGTCTTGTAGCCAACGGGGAATATCGGCTTTCTTAATACTTGACACATCGATAATTGATCTTGGGTTATAAGCATTGATTGCCTTATACAGTCTTGTATTCGCTGCTAGTTTATTTGCTGCTAAAGCTACAACTGTGCTTTCATTAGGTGTCTTTAAAAAGCTGATCAAAGCCTCACTGACTGCCTTGGCAAGCTTTTCTGCGTTCATGACCACAACTAGGCGGTATTGGCCAATAAAAGGCGCTGTATATAAAGCATCCAAAAACAGCTCGGGGTCCTCGATCTCCTCTGCAGTCAAGGTCTCATGGTTAAGCATCATGTCTCCGCCTGCAGTCACCCGGTCAGAGAGTCTTTTTATCAACGTCTCACGTTTTAACTCGTCATCCCCATTAAGTAGGTAAGCAGCTAAAAGTGGCGGGGGCGAGTTGTTTGCGTCATCTGACATCGTTAAAGCACTCCTTTGAACAGTTCATTGCTTCGTTAGCCCAAAACCCTTGTGTATATATTGACATAGCCGGGTTCCAAAAGGCACATTCCGCATCGGAGCATCGAACTAATAAGCCCAAACTAGACGCATACCAGAATAACTGATTACTAGGCATTGTGATAACAACCGTAGACTGATATCGCCTAATTCATCTGTCCTATAGACCAATGCGCCTGTATCGTCCAGCGTTTGTAATGCTTGGTCGCTTGGATGCCCGTAATGGTTGTTCAAGCCTACACTGATAAGAACGATTCGGCATTCCCACTGCCTCAAGAGCTCGTTGTTAATCGATCCCTTGCTCCCATGGTGTGCTAGTTTTAGGACCTGAAAGCTCAAGCCAGCATACAAGCTGTTGATTTTTTGTAAGTCGTCAGCCTCAGCGTCGCCGGTTAAAAGCATGCGTAAGTCAACAGTCCCATCAGCTTCAGAGTCGAAGTTCAGACTGATCACTAAGGAGTCGTGGTTGTCACCAAAATACACAAGATGCGTCGGTAGCAGCACGCTCAGGCTTAAATGGCTGGATAGCACCAAAGTGTCTCCACCTATCAGCTCCTCGATCCTGGATTGGCCAACGAGCTCATATGCTTGTTGGATTGCATTTGAGTCGGAGCGGTTGCTTATCAGGCCTGCAGCAAAATAAACAGTATCAGGCTGAATAAACCCTGTCAGGGCCCGCAGCCCCCCACAATGGTCGTTATCGAGATGCGTCAGAATTACAGCATCCAGTGATTTGACATGGTTACGTGCTAAAGCCCTTCGAAGCGATGTCGATTCAGGCCCAGTGTCAATTAAGACACTGATTGACCCTTCTCGAATCAGTATCGCGTCTCCCTGGCCGATATCAAGGAGCACTAGCTCGGCAGCTTGAGGCTTTACATAGATTACTGAGGCTACCAAGCAGACAGCACAAAGCATCCTCCAAAAGACCCTGCGGTTGGCTGCTGTCGGGTGTGGCCATAACAAATATACAGCAGCTGCCACAGACAATGCGATTACCAATGACATGTCTAAACGACCGTTGAAAGGTATTGAGGCAAAAGGCAAGCCAGCAAATTGTTGTGCCAAATAGCAACTTAGCCTACCGAGCAGGATTAATGGGCTGACCAGCAGATGTTGGACACTTGACAAAAAACTGCCGATTATCAAACCTGGTATTCCCATTAATAAAATCAGAGTGATCAATGGCGCCACAATAATGTTGGCTGGTAATGAGACCAAAGAGATACAGGCAAAAGCCGGAGCCGATAGTGCGAGTGTCGAAGCTTGGGCGGTCAGGCTTATGTTGCACGGTTCGACGATGTAGTTGCTGATGAGCCTGCGGGCATGCTTTACCAGCTTCGGATGATATGTAACTTTATATTTACTACTTGATCTGCTATGTAGCAATTCCGTCCACTCCCTGACGAGCGGCAGGTAGACAGCCAAGCCAAAAACCGAGAAAACCGATAACCAGAACCCCAGTGAAAAAGCTGTTGTTGGTTGTATTATCAACATTATGCTAGCAGTAACGCTTAAAGCCGATGGAGCGTGTGATCGGCGGCCTATCAACCGTGCGACCTGTACTATCCCCATCATCCCTGCCGAACGGACTGCAGATGCTTGGAGCGCGGTGAGCATGACATAGGCAGCGACCAATAGTAGGAGCAGGAAGACTTCCACCCGGGTCTTGATCTTTAGCTTTGCCAGCACCCAGGCCATCATAGTGGCGATGACTACCAAATGGGAGCCAGAGACTGCCACTAAATGCGACAAACCAGTGATCTTGAAGGCCTCCCCCGCCCAGCTCAGGTTGAACTCGCCCGAATTACCAAGCAGGACCCCTGATAGGAGATAAGCGCTTTGCTCCCCTTGTTCTGTCAAAAGACGGTAATTCGTATCCCTGAATTCCGAAATGAGCCCAACAAGGTTATTTGGGAAATGACAGTCATCAATACTTGTTACACTAAACGAGCCTGCCAGGCCTTGTCTGTACAAGAACTCGTTGTTCTCGCTTAGAGGTATAAAATGGCCGTGCACGTCAAGCTGGCTTCCATATGCTGGAATACCGGTACTATCAGGCCAGAATATCCGACAGCGGAACTTGACTCCCGAGCTTAGCCTAGCCTCCACAATACTAGAGGGACTATATGACCCGTACTGTGGGTCGCTGACCACCCGGCAAGTAAACCCATAAGGATCGGCCTCCGCTAACAGGCCCATTACTTGGTCAATCCGATGCCAGTACTGATAAGCCACCCCAGCAGAGAAGACAAAAAACAGCACACTGGCCAGAATATAAGCCCGGTATTTTTTCATTGGAATGAACAGTAAAACGACGACTGCACAAATCAGAAGCTGATTAATCGGCAGACTCTCATTTGACGCCAGATACCTGCTCCATGTGAAATGCTCGACTATTACTACACTTGCCCAAATCGCCCCTAAAGGGCCAATTAGAACAGGCAGCAGAGGCCGGGCTGCTTGGTCTAACTCAGGGTCTTTTTTGGGATCAGACACGCTGATTGTCTTATTTACAGGTTAGATATGGGCGAAAGTCGGCTAAACGTTTCTCGCCGATCCCTGATATCAAAAGCAAGTCTTCTAGGCTGTTAAACCTTCCATGCTGTGTCCGGTAGTCGATGATCCGCTGTGCAGTGACAGGGCCTATCCCAGGGACTGTCTGTAAGGCCGTCTGGTCGGCGCTGTTTATGTCTATGGGAAAAACAGAAGCCTGGCCAGAGTCATTGGGAATCGACGTATGGCCTTGCTCGGAAGCCCCGTTTAGGCTTTGGTTTGCTTGGCTGCTGGTATCGTTCCAGTCAAAGCCATTCATCAACTGTTGCTCAGGTACTAGGCCCTGGCTCCGCAAAGCCTCAATATCTGACTGGCTAGGAATGTATAAATGAGTGCCGTCAATAAGTAAAGCTGCCAGGTTAATGTAATCAGGGGCAGCATCGTCAGACAAGCCGCCACAACAATCGACCCCGTCAATTAAGCGGCTGCCGATTGGAAGGCATACCACTCCTGCCTTGTTCACAGCACCTGATATATGCACATAGACACTTAGGCCAGTGCTAGCAGACGACATGTCAGGAGTGGCTGCCTCTTGGACAGTCAACCCATTGTTCGGCAGAGCGTCTTGGCTGGTGTCTGTATCGTTGTCCTCGAGGCTGTTATGGCTCGTAGCGTTCGTGTCTAGCTTTACTATGTTCGAATTGTTATTTATATATGACCAAGCTAAATATATAGCTGCAACAAGCAAGACGACCATAAAATATACGCCCTTTTTAGGCAGCGCTGGTATATGTAGGTTGTCTTTTGAAGCGCTGGCCTGGCTTCGCTTGCTTTTGCGGTTTTGTTGATGGGCAAACATCATCTATCCCCTCTCATTGGCTCTAATTAGTCTCACAGAGAGGGCTTAAACAAGCCTTAAACAATCATAATAGTTTTTTATTATGGTGCTATTAATTATTTTTAGCCATACTGAGAAGGCCCTGACAAGTCGAAGAGCGCTTGCAGCCCATCCATTAACTTGTTGATGATAACCTATCCAGGTTCGTAACCGCTTTTTGCGTTCGTGCTCTTTTTATACGGCTTGGTGCTAGCATGACCGAGCTATTAGCCCAAAAGGCCAGTATAGTCCTTCAAGCGTCGATAAGGCAGACCGATTACTGTCTCGATATCACCGACCAATTCAACCACTTGTGCTCCCCAAGCCCCCTGTATAGCATACGAACCTGCTTTATCATGGGGCTCGTCTGTATGCAAATACTCGTCAATCTCTGCCATGCTGTAGTCAGCAAACCGCACAGTCGCAGTATCGGTAAAAGTCTTTTCGACCAACGCTGGAAGCTCTATCAAAGCGACTGCAGTCATTACCAGATGCGTCCGGTTTCTCAGTTTCAGTAGAGTCGACAAGGCGTCTTGGTAGTCTGCAGGCTTTCCTAGCACCTCGTCGGCATAGACTACCGTGTCAGCCCCGATGACCAAGGCCAGCCTGTCCATTGGCCTGCTTGTTTGCCGTTGTAGCTGCTGAACAACATATCGGGCTTTCCTCAAGGCCAAGCCTTCAAGCTCGGCTGGCAAGCTTGATAACTTGATTTGACTGTCTAGGTATTCATCAACATCAGGTGCCAGCACCTCTACTTGATGTCCATGTGCCTGGAGCATCTCAAAGCGCCGAGGCGAGGACGAAGCTAGTATCAGTTGTGGTTTGACCAACCTCAAAACCTGCTAAAAAAGCCCTTCTTAACTCTGAGTGCCGTCTATAGAAAACAACGGCAACAAACGTTTGCCTGCATCGGTCAATCCCATACTGCGTGGCCTGATTAAGTCTAGCGCCGCAATCAGCTCATCTGGGATCCTGTCCGTAAAGCTTAGTCTTTCTCCAGTGATGGGATGGGTAAACTCCAAGATACCCGAGTGCAGGAACTGCCTGTCCAAGCCCAACTCGTCACTGCCCCGTTTGCGGTTTCGCCCATAAAGCATATCGCCGACACAAGGATGGTGCGTATATGCCATATGCACTCGGATCTGGTGGGTGCGGCCGGTAAACAGGTTGCACTCTAGGAGGCAGTAACCGTCGTCGTCGCGGCCTGCCTCATAACGCTCGAGGACTTGAAAGCTCGTGACGGCAGTCCGTGCCCGTGGGTCATCGCTGACCATGTAGCGCACCCTGTCCTTCAAGCCACGCAAGATCGGCACATCGATCAATCCGCTGTCGGCAGCTACATAGCCGTGCACCAAGGTCAGGTAACGCCGATTCAACTCACGCAGCCTAATTGCATCAGACAAGGCCAAGCCGGCCTGGTCTGTCTTAGCAACCAGCATCAGGCCGCTGGTGTCCTTATCCAGACGATGCACAATTCCTGGACGGTCGGCTCCTTGGATCTGCGCCAGGTTCTCATAGCCGCAATGAGCAATCAGCGCATTGACCAGGGTTCCTGACAAATGGCCGGTTGCAGGATGACAGACCAAGCCGGCCTGTTTCGAGATCACCATCAAATAGTCGTCCTCGTATCGGATATCCAAGTCTATATACTCGGGGAGAAGGCCAATCGGGGCGGGGTTCTCAACCGTAAAGGTAATCAGGTCGCCTTCGACCAGAATACGTCTTTTCAAGGTCGATGGTTGGCCGTTGACGCTCACCTGTCCGGCTTCGATCAACGAGACTGCCAGGTTTCGGCTGACTATATCGTCCAGCTTGGCAAGAAGCACATCGAGGCGCTGGCCATGGTCATTTGCAGTTACCCGGTACTCACTAGCCGACATCGTCGGTTTCTCCATCGGCAGCTAACCTCGATGCGGGTGCTTTTTGTTGCCCAATATCAAGACTTGTGTCTCTATCCAAGGGCTTTGCCGTATTGCTGGATGGCCTTGAAGCGGCCTTGTTGTCCATGTTATTCGCCGATGGGCCGCTTTGGCCGGCAGCCCGACCGCTTTGGGCCTTCTTGGTGTTTGTCGGCCTGCTGTTGCCCGCTGCTTTCGACGAACGCTCTTGAACGCTGCTAATGACTATCGACAATAAGACCAGCATGGCCCCTATGGTTATGGCACAGTCAGCGACGTTAAAAACCGGAAAGTCGATGAACAAGAGGTTAATGAAGTCGATGACCCTGCTATTCATGAAGCGGTCGATCCCGTTTCCGATGCTACCGCCGACAAAGACACCAAAGCCTAAAACGACCATCAGCGGATGCTGCTTTTGAGTCATTAAGTATGCGATCACAGCTACTACCGTAATTGCAGCAATCAGCAGGAAAAACGGCCTCGCACCTTGTAGGATCCCCCAAGCCGCTCCCCTGTTGTACGCTAGGCGAAACTCTATCAGCCCTGGGATGAACGCCTTAGGGCTGTCGGACAATGCCGATTCGGCAATGCTTTTGGTGATTTGGTCAAAAACAATGACCATCGTTGCCAGAATCAGGCAAACAATGAGCGCTAGGCGGCGCGGGACGGCTTTCATACGCACTTAGACCCCCAATTCATCGAGGACGGCTGCACAACGGGGGCAGAGGTCTGGATGCTTTGGGTCGTTACTGAGCATACGCACGTTCCAGCAACGCGGGCACTTCTCCCCATGAGCTGTTGCGATATGCACGCTCGTCGCTGCTGTCTCGTCTGCCGGCTCATGCGCTTCAAGCCTTACTTCGGCTACTATGAAAAGCTCTTCCAAAGTACCAACGGGCAAACGCTTAAGGCTCGACCATGCCTGTTCTGGCAGCTTGATCATGAGCTTGGCCTCCTGGCTTTTGCCGATTTGTTTTGCAGCCCGGGCCTCTTCTAGGGTCTTCGTCACAAGGTCCCGTACTGCTAGAACAGTTTTATACTCGTCTAAAAGCTGCGGAATGGCGCCTTTTGGCGGCTGAGGCATCATATCGTCAAGAGTGGGCCATCCTGCCAGCATGACTGATTCAGCGCGGTCAGGATAGCGCATTCCCGGTGGGTAGTATTCCCAGACCTCGTCACAGGTAAAGGATAGTATCGGGGCCAGTTGCCGCACTAAGGCCTCCAAGATGTTTTCCAGCACCGTCTGGGCGCTGCGACGCTTGAGGCTATTGGGGGATTCTGAATAAAGCCGGTCTTTTAATGCATCAAGATAGACTGATGATAGATCGGTCACGATATAGTCATAGACTGCCCGGTATATCAAATGAAAACGGTTGTCTTGGTAGGCGTTGTCGATTGTCTCCATCAAAGAGGCTAGGCGGACCATCGCCCAACGGTCCATGACAGGCATGTCGTCCCAAGCCACCCGGTCAGTCTCGCCCCGATAGTCCTCCAGGTTGGATAACAGGAAGCGGAAGGTATTGCGGATCCGCCGATACGCGTCAGCAAGCTGTTCGACGATATTGTCAGATATCGAGACATCCTGCGAACTGTCTACGCTACCGACCCAAAGCCGCAGGACATCAGCCCCGTACTTCTCATAGACCTCGTCAGGATCAACGCCGTTGCCCAGCGACTTGCTCATTTTCCGGCCCTGCTCGTCGACAACAAAACCGCAGCTCATGATAGCCTTGTAGGGAGCGGTGCCATAAGCCCCGACACTGGTCAGCAGCGAGCTTTGAAACCATCCCCGGTGTTGGTCTGATCCCTCTAGATACAAGTCGGCTGGCCTGTCGAGCCCTTCGCGGGCCTCTAAGACGCTGGTATGGGAAACGCCGCTTTCCCACCAGACGTCCAAAATGTCCCGCTCTCTTTCGATCTTGTCCAAACCTGCCCCGCAGTGCTCACAGCGGGTCTCCTCGCCCAGGTAGGCTTCCGGCCCTTTGATGAACCAGGCATCGGCTCCTTCTTGCTCGAATAGCTCGATCACAGCATCAAAAGTGGCGCTGTCGGCTACCGTCGAATTGCATACCGTACAACGGAAAACCGGTATCGGCACGCCCCATGAGCGCTGTCTTGATATGCACCAGTCCGGGCGGGTCTCGATCATCGAACGTAAGCGGTTGACGGCCCAGTCCGGGTACCAAGCCAGTTTCTCCAACTCGAGGAGGGCTTGGTCGCGAAGCCCGGTGGCCTCCATCGAGACAAACCACTGCTCGGTGGCCCGAAAGACCACGGGCTGGTGGCACCTCCAGCAATGCGGATAGCTATGCCACACCTTGGAAGCGGCAATCAAAGACCCCCGCTCCTCCAACCACTCGATTATCCGGGGGTTTGCCTCACTGACCGAAAGCCCCTCGAAAGGCCCTCCTCCAGCGTCAAAGACCCCGTTGTCATCCAGCGGCATCAACACAGGCAGGCTGTACTGCTCGCCTACCTGATAGTCCTCAAGCCCGTGCCCTGGAGCCGTATGGACCGCACCGGTCCCGCTGACCAGGTCGACATGGTCGGCAGCCAGAACAAGCCCAGTCATCGTCTCATGGACAGGATGCCTATACTTTAATCCTACTAACTCGCTGCCTTTTGCCTTCCACAAAGTGCCTTTGTCTGTGTGGAGAAGACCATGGTCTATAAAACCTGCAGCTAAAACGACTTGGTCGACTAGCGCTTCAGCAACAATATAGGCCTGGCCATTGGTGACCAAGGCCACATAGTCAGCCTCTGGGGCCAAGCAGACAGCAACATTGGCGGGCAGTGTCCAAGGCGTGGTTGTCCAAACCATCAGGTTAAGGCCTAAGTCGGTTTCAGGGAATGACGGTATTTGCTGGTCAAGCAACTCTAACGACACATAGATCGAATCGGACTCCTCGTCAGAGTACTCTATCTCTGCCTCCGCCAACGCTGTATGGCAGCTCATACACCAATGTATGGGCTTCCGCCCACGATATATCGCTCCCTGCTGGTAGACATTCTTGAAAACCTTTACGATGGCTGCCTCATACTCATGAGAGTAAGTTAGGTAGGGATTGTCCCAGTCCCCTAACACGCCAAGTCTTATGAACCCCTTGCGTTGTATGTCTATATTGTCCCTCGCCCACTCCCAACAGAGTCGGCGCAGGGTAACCTGGTCGATCGCGGCCATTTTTTCTGGGCCTAGGGTCGTCTCGACCATATGCTCGATCGGTTGCCCGTGGCAATCCCAGCCAGGCACATAGGGAGAATAGAAGCCTAAGGCACTATGGTACTTGACAATTATGTCTTTAAGGATCTTGTTGAAAGCATGTCCCATATGAATAGGGCCATTTGCGTAAGGCGGCCCGTCGTGCAATATATATTTCGGCTTACCAGCATTGCGGTCCAGCATTTTGTGGTAGAGGTCCATTCCGTACCATTTTTCTAAACGTTTCGGTTCAGACACTGGCAGGCCGGCCCGCATTGGAAACTCCGTTTGAGGTAGGTTCATCGTGTCTTTATAGTCATTAGCCACAGCTGGTCCTTTCAGGCTTGTTTGAAACTATGATATAGTTCTCGCCTAGGTAACATTGATTACACTATCCTATTGTTTTGTAAACTCGAAGTACATATCATCATAGGTCATAGTTACCTTGTTCCCCTTGACAGTCATTGTAAAAACCTCATAGCCATCGTCACAGTACAAGGTGTCTCCCTCGCGAGTGTACAAGACAGTAAAATCGCTATCAAACCCATAGAATGTTATACGGTTGTTCTCAATAACTATATATACTTCCTCACCGTTATAATTGTCTTTAAGGGTTTCTTCGGTTAACGTAAAGCCACCGTAGCTTAGGAGGGTCAGGTCGTATCTTCCTCTGATGTTTGATCTGCTTGATATGCCATATATGACAGCAGCAACTACAAGAACGACCACGACTACAGAACCAATGACCAAGGGCACCAGCCATGGTTTTGCTCCTTTGTTCACAGGCCTGCCTGGCTCTTGGTAGGTTGGTTGTGACATGTAAGCCGGTTGCTGCTGCTGGTACATTGGTTGTTGCTGCTGCGGCGAGTACTGCTGCTGCGGCGCATACTGCTGCTGCTGGCCAGGGTATGCCTGCTGCTGCTGCTGTTGGGGGTACTGCTGCTGCGGCGCATACTGCTGCTGCTGCTGCGCGTACTGTTGCTGTTGCGGCGCATAGCCTTGTTGGCCTGTCCCATAACTGGCGTTTATCGGCTCGCCTTGTGCCGGCTGAGTAAAATCCTGCACTGCAACCATGGGGCTCGCCTGTCCGTAGTCAAGCGCTGGGGGATTTTGCTCGANAGTGTCTTGCTCCGATCCACAAAACTCACAAAACCTTGAATCGTCAGGGATTATTTGTAGACACTTTTTACATTGCATTCGCTAGCCTTTCCCGAAAGGTTTGTCAGTGATTTTCTCCATATGAAAACAGTACCATATAAAACCGCTCATTTGAGCACTAAAACAATGTACAGTTAACTGAAAGAATCATAACAACTTCATGAAATTCAAAGCAGCATAATAAACGGAATACTGGTTTTATAAGCATGCTGACGAGAAGGCCCTCATCTGCTAAGCTTAAAACAGTTTGTTTAGCCCGAATGATTTGGTTTTCGTGTATTTAGCAATGTCAGCTCGAATGAAAAGGCGAAAAATGAAAAAAGTATTCACATTGTTACTTGCGCTCACTTTGGGAATGACTGTTCTCACAGGGTGCCCTTCGACAAGCAGTCCCAGCAATTCGATTGTAGGTGAATGGGTTTCAGCAGACTCAGAGGATTATTCATACGTGTTCAAAGCGGATGGGACTGGGTCATATACCTACCTGGGCATCACAGTCGAATTAACCTATGAAATTGTCGACGATAATATCTTAAAGATGGAAAAGTCAGATGATATCCAGCAGGAATACGAGTTCACTATCGAAAACAACGTCTTGACGCTCTACGATACTTTGGGAAACGAGTATCCCTACAACCGGAAGTAGCTTTAAAAGACGGCAAAGAGTGGCTGGTTTTAAAGCCACTCTTTGCTTGGTATTCTTGTCCTGCTATGCGTCTTAGCCTTTTACGCTGGCAAAACCAACATTTTAAATCCTATAACGATCACATGCCCGCATCGCTGTTATGCGGAGAAGGCCTAGACCTTGGTGAATACATAAGTGTAATCACTGATCTTCATGGTGATCACACCGCCGTCCACTTCTATTGTCACATCATTCATGTTCCCACCGATGATGATGATGTTCTTACCGTCAAAATCATAGGTAAGGTTAAAGGTCTCTCCTAGAACCGTAATTCTCATTTTATTGGAATCAAGAATCTCGATATAGTTGTCTGTCCCCGAAACCTCGTCGGCTAAAGCCGAGCCCGAGATTGTAAGCCCCCGGTACGAGATGCTGGTCAGCTCGTAGTAGCCCGTAATATCCTTTGGGCGGCTACTAAAGGATCTGACTATAATGATAGCCAATACGACCAGCACAATAGCCCCAGTGCTGATTGCAGCTACTATCAAACCAGTGTTTTTCTTCTTCACTGGAGCCTGAGGATACATTTGGCCTGCATAGACTGGTTGTTGAGCGTAGCCTTGGGCTGATGTGTATGTTTGCTGGGTTGGACTGGGATAGTTCGCAGGTTGGGACGAATAGGCTTGCTGCTGTGAGTATGGCTGTTGGTATGGGGACTGGCCAGGGTATGCCTGCTGCGGCTGCTGTGGCTGCTGTTGGCCAGGGTATGCCTGCTGCGGCTGCTGCGGCTGCTGTT
>WRNE01000010.1 GCA_009776725.1 Coriobacteriia bacterium | reverse complement strand
CCTCGATAAACCACTGTTGGAAATCCACCCTCAGACCTCTTTATCAAATTATATAGGCCAAACTGCTAGATATAGCTTAGACTCACAACATATTTCATTTTACGCGCATATTTTTCTACGCGCTCCTTACGCTAAATGGTGGCACGATTCACAGGTTTTCGACCACTTTTGTAGGTCAGGCTCCGACGGGATCGACCTTTTTGTCCGGCAGACATACTTAGGTAATGCAATGCACTGCATACAATGGTACGCTCTTGATACCATTCTCGAAGCCGAAATTCTTAGTCGAAGCCCGAATTGAGTAAGCCGGTTGGTATTGGCGGATAAAGGCGTTCAATCCCATTGACGAGACATTGCTACCTGACTTCACCTCGATGGGGATAACGTTGCCTTGCTCGTCTTGAAAGACGAAATCGACCTCGCCTCGGCTTGCTGTTCCCCAGTAATACGCCTTTATGCCATTCGCTACCAGTTGCTGTATGACATAGTTCTCAGTGAGGCTGCCCCTGAAACGGGCAGTTTTCGGGCCAGTGTCCAAGAGATCAGACAGCAACGTATTATTGGCTGCAGCTAGCAATCCGGTATCTTCGTAATAAGCTTTGAACGACTCTGCATCCTCAAAGGATCTGAGAGGTGAGAGGCCGTCCGTTACCTGTGTGCAGAGCGTTATCATTCCGGCTGCTACCAACCACTCCAGGGCATAGTAGTATTCACGCGCTCGGGCATTCTTACCGATCACCTGGTATTTGAACTTCGTGTTCTCTTTCGCCAGTTGGTTCGGTAGCGACCTCCAGACCGCATGAATCTTGGCACTGTCTGTCGCGTCGGCAAATCTAAGCATATCGGCTATATAATCGGAGGCAATGGTGCTTTGAATCAGTCGGGCTTTCTCGAAGGATCCTTCCTCGCAAAAGGCTTGGACTGCTTCAGGCATCCCGCCGACGAGCAGGTAGTTTCTAAACAGGTCAACGGAAGAATCATGAAGCGCAAAGGATTCGTCGTTTTCGAAATGGTCTCTGATAGCCTCAGCAAGCTGGGCTTTTCCTGATGCCCAGAGAAACTCCTCGAAATCCATGGGATGCATATCCAAAGCTAAGGTCTTCCCCACCGGATAAGAGCCGCTCTGTCTCTTGAGCGTCACCCCCAGCAGACTGCCTGCGGCAATCAGATGGTATTCGGGTGCATCTTCGCTGAAATACTTCAAAGAAGTCAATGCTTCCCCGCAAACTTGGATCTCGTCAAAGAACAGCAATGTGGTCTCTGGATCGACAGTCGTCTCCCTGTCTAGCTCGATATTACGTATGATGCTTTTTGGGTCTAGGCTTTGACGGAAGTAATCAGCAGCGTTTGGCTGGCGGGTAAAATCAAGGTGGACAACCTGTTTGAAAGCTTGTTCGCCGAAAGCCATCACAGAGTAGGTCTTACCTACCTGGCGTGCCCCTTTGATAAGCAATGGTTTGTGATATTTACTATTCTTCCATTCGAACAGCTGAGCTTCGGCTTTCCTTTTCATCCTGCTCCTTATGTGCTTTAGGGTACTTGGGGTGCAAGCTCTTGTTGTGGATATTTGTGTAGAATATCACATAAATTCGCGAATTATTGTGATGCATATCACATTTTATCATAAAGATCCAACCCTCCCAAGCTGGACCGACCTTATAGGACAACCGCTCCTGCCGGTTTGGCAGGCTCGTCCTATCCCAGTATTGTTAGCTGCTGGATGTGTCGCGATTATTGCACGGTTGACAAAAAAGAGGCGCAGGCGCCGGGAAGGCTCGTGATAGCTAGTCCTCAAGCCCCAAGCGAGGTCACCGGAATGACATAGACTCCCTCTGGCGTCTGGTACTTGAAGTCGGCTTTCCCGACCAGTACCGCCAAAAAGGCTGGTTCGCGGTTCATGGCTGCGGGATTTGACAAGACCTTGTTCCGCAGTCGAATCAGGTTCTTCACGCCCTCATCCACCTTGGCTTGGCTCAACTTGATTTCGAAGGCAGCCCACCTGCCGTCCATCAACTCGATAATGGCATCCACCTCCAAGCCATCGGAGTCGCGGTAATAACAAAGGTCATTGGCTCTGACCGCACTTAAGGAAGAAGAGTATATCCTCAGGTCACGTAAACAAAGCTCCTCGAACAGCTGACCGAACATCTGCATCTCGCCAAGCAGGCGCTCGGAATCCGTACCCAAGAGTACCGCTGGGATCGATGGGTCTACAAATGATCGTTTCGGCTTGCTGCGTAAACGAGACCGAGACTTGATCGGTGCATCCCATCCGTTAAGATCTTCGATTATGTAATGATCAGCGAGGAATTTTAAATATTTGCTGATGGTGGTCCGAGTTCCTGTTTTTACATGGATGTCACCGTCTTCGAGGCTCATATCTTTCATTAAAGTCTCCATGGTCACACTGCTACCGATATTTCGGGCAAGGGATCGTAACAGCTTGCGTAGAGTCTGCTCGTTTAGCCCTTTACGCTGCGCGTCGCTTGTTATCAGGGCTTCGATGTATTGACTGGGGATAAGACCTATGTCTTCCTCATGGCTAATATTAAGTAATCCCGGCCAACCGCCTGAACAGATGTATGCAGCGATCCTCCTTAGGTCTGTTTGCACGGCTCCTTTGGTAAACTCACCATTAAAGAGACCTGCTAAGGAGACAGACGCATCAGATGCACCTACCTCCGACAAGCTCATTGGGCGCATCTTCAACCTAGCGATCCTGCCTGCTCCGCTATGTGAAACCTGCCCCTTATTGGGTGTTGAGGATCCCGTGAGTATAAACAGGCCCTTTTTACTACCAGCATCATCGACCTTCCTGCGAGTGTTATCCCAAAGGCTGAGAACAACTTGCCATTCATCGATGACATGCGGCGGCTCACCTTCAAAAGCAAGGTCAGGATCAGCCTCTATTAATGATCTAGTCTGTGCATCATCCAGCTTGATTACGCTGTTACCATGGGCAAGAGCTGTCCAGGTCTTGCCGCACCACCGGCAACCAACAATCTCGACTGCACCGAAAACATCGAGATATCGTTTAAGAAGGTTGTCGACAATTCGAGGCTTGTATTCTCCAAGGCTGATCACTGGGTCTCCTTCCTTTTCTATTTACATGCATTATAGCACTTAAACATAGATGTTACGCAAAATAGAGGCAATCCACTATACAAAATAGAGGCAACTCACTTTGCAAAATAGAGGAAAGGACAACACCGATCTCTATCAAACTACAGTATGTGCACCGCTGTCATCGAGCTTAATCTTCTCTGCCAGATCAGCCACAGCGTTATAGTTGTGGCGCTTGGCGTTGATGCTAAGAGCGTTTCTCTCTTGCAGCCTTAGCAATGAATCTGTCCAATAAGCTACCATTGCGCGACGCACACCAGCCAATGAGAGGAACTCCTGGCAAGTAGCGAAGTCACCTTCGAAGTAGACAGATATCGAATCAGCTAGGGCAGATTTGTAATCGCCCACATATAAACCACCATTGTGATTTTCGATCCAATCGCAGCTTTCTTCATGCCTTAAAATAGCATCATCCATATACAGCATGTTGATCTGTTGAGGCTTTCTTAGACTACTGAAAGCTACTTCATGTAAACCGATGTTGATAGTGAAGTACCTACCTCCAGCAGTGGATGTGAATAGACTTAGTGTCCAAGCGCCTTGACTATCAAGCCAATTTGTCAAGCCAGATATACGGAATAAGCTCATCAAATACTCTGCAAACGGCTTGTCTTCGAACATCCTGTCGATCACTGGGCGGTACAACAGCAGTTCAGGGTCGATTGATTTAAGCTTCTGCGAAGCCTCGTATGGGCTGATTGCGAATAGCTCCTTCTGCCCAGCTATACTGTCGACCAAACTGTCTCGAAAGGTATAGTGGAGACTGTGCTCCACGCTTCGCCAGTCGCTGATTTGCCGAAAATCGTAGAGGCTCCATGGCGCAAAGAGACTGTATGGCTCACTTGTGTTGATCTCTTTCAAACGCTTCATCGGTGAGATACTGGTTCCTCCGATTTTTACGTACCTTGAGTTGGGGCTTGTCAGTATATATACATATCCAGCTTCAGGTTGCTCATTCATTGTTTACCTTCCAAATAAGATATAGATTGGCGGGGAAACATAGCAACTAGTTTTACTTTGTTACTATGCATGCGTTAAATAATCTGGCATAGCATCCCAGGTTTGACCTAACAAGGTTCGCCCAGACTTCTTTTTATTTGTGCCTCCCCACTGTTTGAAGTAGAAGAGTGTGTTTTGTTGTTCGCATTGATTCTTGATATTAATAACCCATTCCTCCAGCATCATCCGTGCACCCCATCCGCTTTCTCCACCGACCACAGCCCAATCTATACCATCGAGCCTAACGACACCGATTTCATCTAGCAGTGGTTCGAATGAGATGAACTTGATGGCTGCTGGTGTCTTCCTTAGTTTGTCGATTCGGTCTTTATGCCTACCATTCTCCACAGTGACGCCCAGCCATATATTATCTGTCCAAATCAAGCGGCTAGCCTCAACACAAAGCCTTTCCGTACGCTTGGTGAGAATTTGGAGATATGTTGTTGGTTGTCATTCATGACTTGGAAAACCTTTGAGATGAACTCAAATGGCACATCTTCGTGGAAAAGGTCGGACATGGAATTGACAAAGACCCGGTTCGGTTTCTTCCAGGAATAGGGATCGTCTAGGCAATCTTCATGTATGGTGAGCTCGAAGCCATTCGAGTATTTTGCACTACCCATCTTCTGCAAGCGCGAAGCCATGCGGGCTGCGTAGCAGTTAACACAGCCTTCTGATGTTTTCGTGCAGCCTGTGACTGGGTTCCAAGTGCTGTCTGTCCAGTCGATTTTTGATCTGAGAGACATGATTCATCACTCCTCATAAATATGTTCAAGTATGTAGTTAACCCCTCTGAGAGCTAATTCACCAACTTTTTTACTGGGGTTACTTGCTGCAAAACAGAGAAGGAACATCGGGGAATTTTTACTATTCATTAGTAGTGCACGGTTCGGAGCAACCCAATTTTTCAATGCTGTAGTATAAAAACCCAGGTAACTCTCTTGCGTTTTGAGCTTTTGCATTGTCCAAAAGCCCCCATATGCCTCTTGATCAGCCAACTTGCCTCATACTCCATTCAATATTTTGAAGCTGTCGATATTAGGATCGATACATGATACTTCAGTGTTTGTAATACAGAGTAGTAAAAGTAGCGAGGCATATGGGCAATTTTTCCTGTTCTAGCAGTCTGGATGGATGATATAAATCGTGCGTTCGTAGTAATTCACATCTAAAAGTGAAAGTTACTGCGTTCGTGGTAAAATGCACATGAAATGATACAAATAGTGCGAACGCAGTAACGAAATGCCATATAAGCAAGGAGATCGCCAATGAAGATCAACAACCCAGAAGAGCTGGGTAAAGCGATCAGGCTACGTCGGAAAGAGCTTGGTTACACACAAACGGAGCTTGCCGACTATAGCGGCTGCAGCCTGACATTCGTCTCGTCCTTGGAACGAGGAAAAATGACAGCGGAGTTGGGAAAAGCCATGATGGTTATTAATACGCTTGGCGTTGACCTGCTCTTTGAGCAGCGTGGGCAATATCGAGTAGCAAGGAGTTCAAGTGGCCTCACTTAAAGTTGAGAGATACTATCAAGGCAGCTTCGAGCTCATTGGGAGACTCGAGTCCAGCTCTGCATATGACATCAGTTTCCATTACGACGAGCAATACCGTGCCGATTCAAACGCTGTTCCCTTATCCCTATCTCTGCCGCTAGCAAAGTCATCCTACTCTATCGATGAGACCTTGCCTTTCTTTGAAGGCTTGTTGCCTGAAGGCCAGGCTCTAGAAAACTTAGCTTATGGCTTAGGCATTTCACCATTGAATATAATGGATCTGTTACATGCTGTTGGAAGGGAGACAGTCGGTGCTATTCGAATCGGTTTGGCACATGACTTCGACCTAGAGCAGTCGGCGTATATACCGTTGACTGAAGATGATATCGAGCAGCTCTCAGATAAAAGCGGCGTGGCTGCTCCGTTGTTGCTTCGTAGGGCGAAGCTTTCTTTGGCTGGTGCCCAGAGTAAGATCGGGCTATACATACTTACAAAGCACGATGGCGAGAAAGCCTTTTACCTTCCGAATGGTGTGGCGGCTTCGACCCACATAATCAAAGTTGATAGCGATAAGTATTACGATCTGGTACCCAATGAGTGGTATTGTAATTCATTGGCTCGGGCATGCGGTTTGGACGTGCCTGTCATTGAGATAATCAATACTAGTAGGCCAATGCTCGCTATTAAGCGCTTTGACCGAACCATGAAGTCAGACAGCCCATATTTCAACGGACTGCCATCACCTATCCGTCTACATCAAGAGGACTTCAGCCAAGCGCTCGGCATCAACAGGGTTATGAAATACGAGATGGGGGATAACGATTATCGTCAGATGGTATCAGCATTGATCCGTGAATATTCGGCAAGCCCATTGCATGACATCGAGGCTTTAGCAATGCTGGGATGCTTTGACTTCCTGATCGGAAACTGTGACAATCACCTGAAAAACATATCGATCATCTACAGCGAAGACTATCAGAAGATTCGCCTCGCGCCATTTTATGACCTGCTCAGTACGACCGTCTATGAGCTCGATCGTGAAATGGGTATGCGTATAGGATCAACCCGGAATATCGACCAGGTCGAGAGGAATGATTTCACACTGATGGGTTCAAGCCTAGGCATAAGTCGTAAACGTATGTTTAACCTGCTGGACGAAATGCGAGAGCGGCTCAACTTGGCAATCGCTGGCGATGCCACTGACGAACTGTCTAACATTCAAAGCTCAGAGAGTCAGGTCATAAAGGAGATAAGACAAGGCACGCTAAGGCGCATCTCCATGGTCGGTTAGCAACGTTGGTATAAAACTACCGAAACCAGATAAATGATGAAAGTGATTATCTATGCCGCATGTGCTAGACTTGTGTGAGTGAGTGTGTGAGTTATAATGTAAAGAAGAGGGTTCCCATGAAAGATAAGTACCAGCTAACTCGCGAAGAAAATACATTCCTCGCACATAAAAAATGGGATGAGAGCATCTTTAGCGGCATGCGCATGGAGAACCGTAACGTTACCTTTCCTCAAACCCAGACCATCCTCAACGGCATCAATGTCGCCGGAGTGGAGTTAAGTGACATTCTTGCGATTTTGAATATGCGTGATGCTTGGAAATACCTCCTGGATAATCTCGATGAGAAGCTAGACATTGGCTTTCTCTGTCGAATACAAAAGAGAGTTGCATACCGGGAAGCGCTGAGCTGGGGTGAGCTACGGACAGGGGCAATCGGCATCAGCGGAGTTGATTACCTGCCGCCGATCCCAGACGCAGCCGGAGCCGAGCTTGCTTTATTAGGTATATTGGCTGCTAATGAAGCAAAAACGCAAATTGCTTTAGATGCATTCGCTTGGATCTGCATGAGCCAGCTTTTTTGGGATGGCAATAAACGAACAGCCCTGTTAGCCGCCAACAAGATATTGATTGAGAGCGGTGCCGGCCTGCTCTTGGTGCCTGATGCCCGCATGGTTGATTTCTCAAGATTGTTGAGTGGGTATTACGAGACAGGAGATCAGTCTGCCCTAGCAGACTTTCTTTATGAATATTGCATAATCGGGATCGATTATCTAGCACCTGAAACTGATACCGAGTCAGTTGGAAGTATGATCACAAGCCAAAAAAGCGAGCCCGCAAGGTCAGCCGCCTGGCTGAAACAGGCCCGTCGTCAAAAGAGTTTCACACAAAGAAGCCTAGCCCTCACCATCGGGGTTTCTACCAGCGCAATCGCCAATATCGAACAGGGTCAGCGTAAAGGATCAGCTGAGCTTTGGGATAAGATCGAGCGGCTTTTATCCTGATTCTATCAGATGATCGTTGACTTCATCAATCTGTGCTGCTATTCTGTAAGACGGTATTACAAGATTTGAACTAGGAGGTAGCATGGCGAACACAGCAACCGTCACAGCCCGTGTGCCGCGCGAGATCAAGCGACAAGCCGAGAAGGTACTTAAGCAGCAGGGCATGACGCCGACAGAAGCCATCAACAGGCTTTATATGGCTGTAGCCAAACAAAAGGAATTCCCGGTAGAGGCACTGCCTGACCCCCATGCCTTTCCCGAGCCGGGGGAGCGTCGGCTGGATCTGAACAAAATGGAGAATGCGCAGCTAGAGACATGGGAAGCACTGAAGCGGCTTGCGAAAATACGAGTCGAGGATTGGGGGGAAGACTTCGATAAACCATACAAGCAAATCATCGAAGAGGGGAGGAGGCGTGATTATGAAGCTCTTTCTTGATACTAATGTGATAATGGACTATATAGGTAAGCGTGGAGATGATGGTGTAACAGCTGAGTTATTACAGTTAACAAAAGCATTCGGTGACGCGGATTTAGTTGTTTCAGCAAAATCATACACAGATGTATTTTTCACTTTGCGACGTTATATGGATACTTCAACCCTGCAGCAAGCGATTCTCGATACATTGAGTCTCTACCAGGTCTGCGCGATCGATGCCGATGACATCGCCGCTGCCTGCCAGATGGGTTGGGATGATTTCGAGGATGCATTGATAACCGTTGCTGCCGAGAAATGCGGCGCCGATTACCTGATCACCCGAGATGTGTCTTTTAGGAAAGCCAGGGTTCCGCTGCTTACGCCGCAGGGCTTCTTCGACTTGATGCGTGAGATGGGCATCACCTATTCGATCGTTAGCTTGGACGATTAGCAAAGCCATTTGCATACTGGGTGCAATTAGCATCATTCATTAGAGCCCGACTTAGGCCCATTGGGATTCTATTAATCCTAAGTGAAAGGTTTCATGTGATATTGGCCAAACAGGCTCAAAGGAATATAAACGATGGCAAAGGTTTTATCCAGAGCACCTGCTCGCTGGCTTTCAAGTGTTCTTGCAGACTTTCTCCTCATAAGTATTGTCTTTAAGCCAAGATACGTAGCTATCAATAAACTCACTAACTGTAGACATCAAGGCTCCCTTGTGTGGTCACGTGTAACTAATTCAAACAAAGACTCTTATTAGTTGCAACACGTGTAACTAACGCTGCATGTCTAGCGCTATGAAAGGCACACGTTCAAAGACAACCAACGAAAGCTTCAGCCCAAGGCTCAAGCAAAGTCACTGGGATAATGTAGAATCCATCAGGGTCTTCTCCAAAGTCTATGCTTTGCTGACTAATACAATCATGGAAGCTGATGCAGCTAGCAGCCACTCACATCAACGAAAAAAAATCAAACTTGGCTACTCAGGATCTTTCAGATATAGGTCAAGTTCTTGTGATGATGGAAAATCCAACCAACCATCGGGCACAGTTGCCTCGCTATGGCAACCTGGACGAGCGCAGATATTCACCGATGCACGGTGGGCTTTATGGCAGTCACCACATGAAAAATCACCATGGAAGTCATCATGCGGGTTAAAAGCCTGATCGTCTGTAGCTGCTGCTAATGATTCACGTGAATCGATTGTGCTTCCGCTTGAACTTACATGGTGGCAGTTACCATTTAGACAAAACTCGTCCTCATCTAGTTTTCTTGCACTGGTCAAATCGGTAAGGTCACGTTCTGACAGCGGGTAGTAGTAGTTGCCGGGAATCCAGGCTAGTCCTTCACCGACCATTTCACCAATTGTAGGGACATGGCAATCCAGACAGCCCTCACCAGCTTCACGATGTGTAACGGCTAACATAGAAGAAGCGTCAGATACTTCGTTACCATATTTATCAGTTGCTGAGCTGCCTGAAGTAGCTAGATAGGTTTCGTAATACTCATCCATCGGGGTATGGCAAAAAGCATTACAGAAGCTTGGTTGCTCATGCCATATCCAACCACCGACTCCGGCTCCAGCTAGGATGACGAGTATTGCTCCAATTACAACTATCCTTTTCGAGCTCTTCTTTTTTGAAACAACAGGCTCCTGTCCGTCGTCTGTAGCTTCATTATCGCTAGCTTTAGCCTTTGTATTCTCACTCATACTGCCCCTTTCAACTTGTTTCATATATAAATCCAAGTCATAATCAGTATATCAGTCCAGACACTGTACTTGAAAGTGTTACCGAATAAAAGCATTAGACAGCATATATGAGAAATCGATGTAAAAATATGAATTAATTGTAACTTTGTGTTCGGTGGACAAGTCACAAATGGATGTGTAATATATTCAACGGTCACGAGAGTGGCTTTTTTAATCAAATGCGAAAACATTTGAGTTCCGCAAACGGTGTCATAGCACCGTGTTCGCAGTTTAAATGTAGCCTAAACCCAAGCGCTGTCGAACTGAACGATTTTATCCGTTATAGTGCTGTGGAGAGGGTATTGTGATCGGGAATAAACGTTTTGTTGGCGAGTTGGTTCGTAAAATATTGACGTCTATAGTATCTGTGGCCTTGTTATTTTCATGTATTACTGTTTTTGCAGATTTATCGACTGGAGGAGCCAGGATACTCGGTGTTGGCAGGATTCAGAGCACCTCTGAAGCTGTTCCTGTCACATCCACTGAGAGGCTTGTTTTTCCGTCCTCGGAAGTACAGAGCCCGATTGTTAGCGCATCAGATTTGGCTACGCCAATCGACCGCGATGTGGCTATCAACGAGCCTGCCCCGAGGCTGCCAAGCCCGATAATCTACAATGACAATAATTATGCTGGCGATGAGATAGCCTGGAGCAGCGGTTTGGCTTCTGCTTATGGCGATGGTTTCATCGGTAATTCAACTGCCCGAGGCACATTGCTCACAGAGGACAGCATGGGAGTCGCTGTACCTGCTGCTTGGGGCTATTTGCTCGGTCGTACGATTCAAGTTGAATACAACGGACAAGTAATCACAACAGTAGTCGACGATACGGGCGACTTTGCTAGACTAGGTCGTGTCCTTGATTTGCAACCTGGTCTATGGAGGGCTTTTGGCTTTGACGATGAGAATGCCTGGGGAGTAAGGATGGTCCGTTATCGCATTCTTTATTGATAAAAGCGGCCAACTAAGCTCAAGAGTCAATGCAGTTAAATGACTGTATCGAAATAATATCAATCACGTTATATGCTGCTGGCCAGGCCAGCAGTGTTCGTGGTGACCAAAAGCATCCTAACCAAATAAAGACTAGCGCTCGGGCTCACACAAATGATGAGCCCGACAGCGCTGATGGCTCATCAATAATTGAGTTGACTGTGCAATTCATAGACCCCTCTCGGCGCCTTAACGATAGCCAGACTTTGGAATTGATAAAAAAGCACCCATCGATCATAAAGCATGCTTGTAGGCAGGCAGGAAAAGGCCTTTTTGGGGAGAAAATCAAGCAAGCCAGGCTACCGCATGTCTTAGAGCATTTGATAATCGATTTGTTTGTGCAAGACAGGGCTAAACAGTATGCAGGCAACACTGCATGGTCGGATCGAAAAGTTGGAATTGCCACAATTAGGATTGGTTTACCTGAAAGCCTTGGCGAAGTCACAGACACAGGCTATTCGATCTACCAGCAGCTAATTAGCAGTGCAGTTAATGAGTTGAACGAATTTTGCATGGCAGGAAATGTAAGCCATTTCAATGAATAAACCGCCATTACGTTTCTTTTTTAATATGGAATGTCTTTTAAGCTGATTCTTGTGCTAGTATCATCCGATATTCATTTGACTATTTGGAGGTGAACTATGGCTAGTACAGGACTTGTTCAATTAGATGATTGGGTGGATCTGTATGCATCGCGTGTCGAGACTATGCGATCCAGCGCAGTAAGGGACCTGTTTGCTGCAGCATCACGCTCCGACATCATATCTTTATCAGGCGGGATGCCAGATATACGTAAACTGCCCTTAGACGAAGTTGCCGAAGTAGCAGCTGCAGCTGTTCGTGAGGAAGGCGTAGCAGGCTTACAGTATGGAGACACACAGGGTAGGACAGAGACCAAAGAGTTGATCTGTTCTTTGATGACCGACCTGCATATCTTCATCACCGTTGACGACTTGACCATTACCACTGGCGCCCAACAAGCCCTTGACCTGATTGCTAAAACGTTTATAAACCCAGGCGACCTGATTATTACCGAAGGGCCGACATACTTAGGCGCACTTCAAGCATTTTCGGCTTATCAGCCTGAAATACTAACCATCGATATGGACGATCAAGGCCTAAGAACCGACCTCTTGGCGGCTGAGCTGGCCAAAAGGGGCAAGCGTTGTGCAAAGTTCCTATACACCGTACCGAACTACAATAACCCAGCTGGTGTGACGATGAGCTATGAACGCCGCCAGCATTTATTGGAGTTGGCAAACGAATACGAGATTCTCATTGTCGAAGACGACCCATATGGGCGACTGCGCTTTGAAGGAGAGGCTATTCCCAGCTTACGCTCAATGAACGACCAGGTTATCTACCTCGGTACAGTCTCAAAAATGTTCGCACCAGGGCTGAGGACTGGCTGGGTGATCGCTCCCTTGCCGATCAGGCAAAAGATCAACTTGGTAAAACAAGGCACTGACCTATGCGGCTCGGCCCTTTGCCAAGTAATCGTCGAGCACTACTTCAAATCAACCGATTGGCGTGCCACCTTAGACAGCATGATTGAAAAGTACCGCGAACGCCGGGATGCGATGCTGGCTGCCCTAGAAGAGTATTTTCCTGCCGAAGCCACATGGACTCATCCAAGTGGCGGCTTCTTTGTCTGGGTAACGCTGCCTGAGTATCTCGATACTGCGCATCTCTTAAATGTTGCTCTGGATAAGGGCGTGACCTTCGTGCCTGGAGACGGTTGTTACCCTGCAAACAGCGGCTTAGGCAAAAACGCTATGCGTATAGCTTTTTGTTATGAAGAGCCGGAGCTGATACGTGAAGCCATTAGGCGCCTGTCATTGGTGATTGACGATGAGATGAAACTGCATGCAGGCTAGCAAAGATTGTTATGCTTACTAATATATGGCTTAAATAAGAAGGCTAGGTATAAAACCTAGCCTTCAAACAACTGAAACGACTAATTTGACGCTTGGCTTATTCGCTGATCATCTCGAACTGGGAATTGTACATCCTTGCATAAGCACCGTCACGGTCAAGCAAGTCGTTATGAGTTCCTTGTTCGACAATGTCCCCGTTTTCGATAACAAGTATCAAGTCGGCATTGCGAATAGTGGACAGCCGGTGGGCAATGATAAAGCTGGTACGGCCGACCATTAACAGATCCATTGCTTTTTGGATTTGTAGCTCGGTACGGGTATCGATAGAAGACGTAGCCTCGTCTAAGATCAATATCTTCGGGTCGTGCAGAACAGCTCGAGCAATCGTCAACAACTGCTTTTGACCTTGCGAGACATTCGTTGCATCTTCGTTCAGCTCCATCTGGTAGCCATTCGGCAAGGTCCTGATGAAGTGGTCAGCCTGGGCAATTGTCGCAGCATTGCGGATCTCTTCATCCGTAGCATCCAGGTTTCCATACCGGATGTTGTCGGCAATTGTGCCGTTGAACAGCCAGGTATCCTGCAATACCATGCCCATCATCGACCGTAAATCGTCACGCTTGAACTCGCGTATGTCATGGCCGCCGATCATAATACTGCCTGCATCCACATCATAGAAACGCTCCAGCAGTTTCACAATCGTTGTCTTTCCAGCACCTGTATGGCCGACGATAGCTATTTTTTGGCCAGGATGCACTTCAGCAGAGAAGTCATTGATGACTGTCACCTCGGGGTCATAACCAAAGCGAACGTTCTCGAAACGGACAGAGGCCTCGATCGCCTCTGGGTCAATAGCCTCTGCATCTGTGACTTCTGGTGCCAGCTCCTCTTCTTCGAGCAGCTCAAAGATACGCTCTGCACCAGCCATGGTTTGTTGGAGGATCGACGAAATTTGTGAAATCTGGACAATCGGCATTTGGAAGCCACGCTGATACTGAATGAAAGCCTGTATGTCGCCGATGGAGATCCCGCCTTGAATGGCCAGCCATGCACCAACTATACAGACCAAGACATAGCCTAGGTTACCTATCACACTCATGATCGGCATCATTAAGCCGCTGATGAACTGTGCCCTCCAAGCTGAGTCGTACAGCTTGTCATTGCTCTTGTTGAACTCGTCTGTAATAGCATGCTCGCGGTTGAAAGCCTTGACAATAGTATGTGCCCCATAGTTCTCTTCAACCATCCCATTGACCTCGCCAAGATAAGCTTGCTGGTTAACGAAGTGTTTCTGGGAACGCTTGACAATAAAGGAGACCACTATTCCAGAGATCGGTAAGCTGACCAAGGCGATCAAAGTCATTATCCAGCTTATCGAAAACATCATGAACAAGGTACCGACCATGGAGGTCAACATCGAGATAACCTGCGTGATTGATTGCGAGATATTCTGTTGGACAGCGTCCACATCATTAGTAATACGACTCATGATGTCGCCAGTGCTTACCCTGTCAAAGTAGTTTAAGGGAAGCCGGGAGATCTTTTCATCTATGTCTTTGCGCAGCGTGTAACAGATGCGGTTAGAGACAAAGGTCATGATCATGCTTTGGACAAACTGGAAGGCAGCACTAGCAAGGTAAAGTGCGATTAAAGTAAGGAGTATCTGGCCGATCCTGTTAAAGTCCGGGCCAGGACCGGTACCTGCAATCTGTTGCATAACGCCTTCGTATAAGACCGTTGTGGCACTGCCTAAAATACGCGGGCCAAAAACACCAAAGACGGTAGAAGCTGCTGCCAAAATCATCACAATGACCAAGGCGAACTTATAACCGCCTAAGTAGCGCATCAGTTTGAAGAAGGCACCTTTGAAGTCCTTGGCTTTCTCTGTCGGCATACCGATCGGCCCACGGCCGCCGCCTCCAGGGCCCATGCGGACTCCGCCGCCTCGGCCGCCGGTCAAACGCTGCTGCCCGTCTGCTGTAAAGGACATTTGCCGTTGGCCGCCAGGGCCGCCAGGGCCTCCAGGGCCGCCAGCAACAGGGATATCTGGGCCACCGGGGCCTGGGATATTACCGTAACGCCTGGTACCGTTGACTCCGTTTTCGGTAAACGTGTGGTTTTCCTCTGGATTTATATGATTGTCAGAGACATTGTTGTCAGTACCAAATGAATTAGTCATTATGACTCACCTCCTTCAGTTAACGAGACTAAGCTTGCTGATTGTGCAACCTCGGCAAGCTGTGTGGAGGCTATCTCGTAGTAAGTGGGACTGCTGACCAATAGTTCCTCGTGGCTGCCGCTATCGACAATTCGCCCCTCTTCGATGACATGGATCACATCAGCATCCATGATTGTGCCAATTCGCTGTGACACGATCAGCAAGGTGCTGTTGGAAGTGTGTTCTCTCAGGGCTTTCCTCAAGGCGGCATCAGTTGTGAAGTCTAAGGCAGAGAAGGAGTCATCAAACAGGTAGATGTCTGGGTTGACAGCCAAAGCCCGGGCAATCGAGAGCCGCTGGCGCTGGCCGCCGGAGACGTTAGCCCCGCTTTGGGAGACCGGTGTGTAGAAGCCTTCTTCACGGTCAGCGATAAAGTCTATCGCTTGGGCTACTGAGGCAACGTCGATATAGTCGTCATAGCTCAAGGCGTCTTCAGCAACGCCATATGCGATGTTCGAGGCAATCGTCCCACTCATCAGAATACTGCGCTGAGGGACATAGCCGATATGCCTGCGCAGCTCTTCTTGGGTCAGGTTACGGACGTCGACGCCGCCTACCTGTACTGAGCCTAAGTCTGTGTCATAGAAACGAGGGATCAGGTTCAATATACTTGACTTGCCTGAGCCTGTCGGGCCAATGAAGGCAATCGTCTGGCCTGGATAGGCAGTGAAGTTGATGTTTTCAAGGGCATACTCGTCGGCATTCTCATACTTGAAACTGACATCTTTAAACTCGATCATCCCGCGTTTGCTTTCATCGATCGACTCCGGATTGGTAGGATCAGAGATTGCCGGTTCAGTCTCTAAGACTTCCATGATACGCACTGCGCTGACCTGGGCACGAGGAATCATGTTAAACATCATGGACAGTTGCATGAAGCTCATCATGACCTGGGCGATGTATTGCATGTAAGCCATCATATCGCCAACCTGCATTTGGGAGGCAGCTACCTGGTGGCCGCCGACCCAGATAATGATAATAGACACGGCATTCATGGTGATCGTCATAAACGGCCCCATGATTGCCATGACCCGGCCTATGAAGATATGGGTCTTGGTCAATGTATTATTAGCATCGTCGAAGCGCTCGATCTCGACATCGTCACGGTTAAAGGCCCTAATGACCATCAAGCCGTTCAGTTTCTCTCGAGCAACCAGGTTCAGCCTGTCAGTCAAGGTTTGGACGCGCCGGAAACTGGGCATGACGATACCGATCTGAATTATCACGCCGCCTAAGGTCAATATAACAGCCAGCACGATAATCCAACTCATTGAAGCTGACTTATTGACAGCCATGATGGCTGCCCCGATACCCATCACTGGTGCATGAAACACCGTTCTGAGCCCCATCGAGACCAACCTTTGCATCATCATCACGTCATTTGTGGAACGAGTGATCAATGAGGCGGTCGAGAAACGGTCGAACTCAGTATGCGAGAACGAGGCAACTTTCGAAAAAACAACAGTCCTTAAGGTACGGGACACTCCCGTACCAATACGGGTAGTAAGGTAGTTGATGAAGATGGTAGCGGCTCCTGTAAAGACGGCTACTGTCAGCATAATCAAGCCAATGCGGGCAATATAAGACATCTCCATCGATGTCAGGTCTGTATTTAAATCTTCATATACAGCTGAAATAAGCATCCTGGCACTCTGTGCACGCATCTCAGGGCTAAGCTCTAAGGCAGCAGCCCGGGCTTGGTCGATAGTCTCAGGGTCCATAGACTCAAAAACAGGCAAGAGGCTATAGGCTGTTGCCATATCGATACGGTTGACACCGGGTGTCTGGGTGCTTATATCCTCACTTTCCAAAGGCAGCTCAGATTCAGACTCTTGGTCGGTTTCCAACGAAACCAAACGCTGGGTGGGAGGCTCTGCACTAACTTGAAGGTCTTGCATTAAGTACAGTAATGTCCAAGTCGCAGTACCAAAGGCATTGCTAAGCTCATTTGACTGAGCGTCAGACAGATCATCATTTTGAACATATATCTGGGTATCTTTGACTCCAGGCCAGGTGTCGGCATAAGCGTGGCCTTTGGCGTCGACGCCGTTACCATCGACCAGGCTGTAACACTCGTCTAGCAGGGCTTGCCCCTGAGGGTCCATCATAAGCTTGAACAAGCGCATTCCATCCTCGGTCAAGACTCGAGGCGATGCTTCTTCTATACCTCCCTGTTGGATACCGACGTTTACGATATCACCCATCAGGTTTGGCAGTAGAAGCTCGCTGATGGTTTGGGCAAAGAGTAATACGATAACCATCAACATGGCGGGTACGAAGGGCTTTAAATAACTTGCGAGCTTTAACACAGCAACTCCTTTATTTGCGTTTTCAATTTTGATAATAAAGAATCCTCGATGTAAACCCAAACACCGATAAACTCCCTTAAATAATTACATTCCTTTACGGAATGTCGAGCATATCAAAAAACAGGCGATTTGCTCCGTAGTGTAGAATAGTGCCAGTTATCTACATTAGCAAGTATAAGCTAAGGAAGTGTTGCGTGTCTGTCATAATGTATCGGTACCTAAAGAAAAGGAAAATTTTACATGAAAATCGACTTCTCACCGCCAGATATCAATGAGGATGACATCACCGCGGTCAGCGAGACCCTCCGTTCGAGGTGGATTACAACAGGGGCACGAGTGCTTGAGTTCGAAGAGGAGCTCGCGAAATGGTGTAAAACGGCTAAAGTAGCGGCGTTGAACTCGGCTACTGCAGCACTACAGTGCGCATTGGAGATACTTGCGATTGGCCCGGGAGACGAGGTAATCACATCAGCCTACACATATACTGCCTCAGCCAGCGTCATCTGCCATGTCGGAGCCACCCCAGTCATTGTCGATGTGCTGCCAGACTCATACGACCTAGACCCTGAAGCGGTTGTAAACGCAGTCACCAGAAAGACCAAGGCCATCATCCCAGTCGATATCGGCGGGGTAATGTATGACTACAATACATTACGCGCAGTCGTCAACACGGCACCGGTGTTCCGTAAATACGAGCCGCGCCCAGGCACTTTACAGGAGCTGTTCACCAGGCTGCCGATCATTGCCGATTCGGCACATTCGTTCGGTGCCACCTATCACGGGCAGCCAAGCGGGTCTGTTGCCGATTTCACTGCGTTTTCATTCCACGCCGTCAAAAACCTGACAACTGCCGAAGGAGGGGCCTTGACTTGGCGCAGGGGTTTAGGCGACGGCGCACCTAACGCTTTATTATCGGGAGAAGCCCTTGACGAAGAGATCTACCGAAGAATCAAGCTCTACTCCTTGCACGGACAAGACAAGGATGCCCTGGCGAAGTCACAGGGAGGCTGGGAATACGACATCATCGCACCTCTATATAAGTGCAATCTAACCGATATCGCAGCAGCACTAGGGATATCACAGCTAAAAAGATACGAGCAGACGCTGAACCGGAGGCGTGAGTTAGTCGACCTTTATACCGATCTTTTGACGGCCGGGGCTGCAAAGGGAGGCTACGACCTAGATATCTTGGCCCACACCAAGGGCGAAGACACAAAATCCAGCATGCATCTAATGATGGTCCGCCTGCTTGGCAGGGACGATGCCTTTAGAAGGCGCCTGATCATTGCTATGGCAGATCGAGATGTAGCCTGTAACGTCCATTTCAAGCCCCTGCCGATGCTGAGCGCTTATGCCATGCTTGGGTTCGATATAGCAAACTTCCCCAATGCTTGGTCACGGTATGAAAACGAAGTAAGCCTGCCTTTGCACACATTATTGACCGACGAGGACGTGAAATACGTCTGTGACTGTTTTGCTGAAGCCTATGCCCAAAGCCTCTAAGGCCAGGCAGATATAACAAGGCGGACAGGGCTGCAAAAACGCCTACGCCAGCTGGGGTTTCTCCCCATAAAGACAATGTAGGAGCATTATTGTATCCTCGTTATATAAAAAGACTTCTTGACTTGCTGCTAGCTCTTGTAGCCTTGCCATTTGTCTTGGCAGTCATTGGCGTGTGTGCGGTCTTTATCTACGCCGAAGACCAAGGGCCCGTTTTTTACCTGGCAAAGCGGATGGGTAAGCAGGCCAAGCCCTTTACAATGTATAAGCTGCGGACGATGAAAGTCGACGCCCCTGACCTGAGGCAGGCAGACGGGTC
This sequence comes from Coriobacteriia bacterium, assembly GCA_009776725.1. Taxonomy (GTDB): domain Bacteria; phylum Actinomycetota; class Coriobacteriia; order Coriobacteriales; family UBA8131; genus WQXZ01. Next base: position 39,745 of record WRNE01000010.1, on the reverse strand, counting down.
GACCTACAACGCTCAAGACGACGACCGGCAAACGAGGGTCGGGCGTATTCTGCGTACGACCAGCATCGACGAGCTTCCGCAGATCTTTAACATATTCAAAGGCGAGATGAGCTTTATCGGCCCGCGCCCAGACGACCTGGAGGAAGCTCGGCATTACCAGGGCGACGAGGCTAGAAAGCTTGAGGTCTTGCCTGGGATTACCGGATATGCCCAGGTTTCGGGTCGAAACGCCATTAGTTGGCACGAGCGCCTAGCGCTTGACATCGAGTATGTGGAGAAGGTCAGCTTTGCCTTCGACCTGAGGATTTTGGCCAAAACATTTACCACTGTGGTCATGAGGGAGGGGGTCTATGTTGCAAACGACGGGGCTGACGGGCAGGCAGACGGGGACGGGGCAGGCCTGGCTGAAACAGACCAGGCAGGCCACGGTCGGCGAGGTTTTACGGACAAGGTCTCTTTAGTGGTTGTGGCCTATAACGAGCAGGACTACCTGCCAGGCTTGATAGAAGATATATATGCGCAAGACTATCCCCACGAGCTGATCGAGGTCATTCTAGTCGACAGCAACTGCGGGCAGAACGAGGCCCAGAGAGGCATCATGGACGAAATGGCATCAAAGAAACACCAATATGCCGATGTCCGTGTCTTTGACAACCCCAAGACCAAGTTGCCGGCTGGATGCAATGTTGCCTTGGCTGCTTATACTGGGGATGTTTTTGTGCGCGTCGACGCCCATGCCCGGATCCCAAACGATTTTGTGCGCATGAACATAGAGGTCCTAAACGAGGGCAAGCCGGTTTGCGGCGGCTACCGTCCTGTGGTTGTAAAGGACCAAAACCCGTGGTCGGAGACCATGTTGGCAGCTGAGACATCGGCTTTCGGCTCCAGCGCAAGCGCCTATCGCCGCCCGATGGCAGCGCGCAGCGTCAGCTCGGTCTTTCATGCCGCATACCGGCGCGAGGTCATTGACAAGGTCGGGCTGTATGACGAGCGCCTCCAACGCACCGAGGACAACGACTACAATTGGCGGGTAAGGGCCGCTGGCTTTGAGATATCCTACGACCCGCGTATCTCGTCGAGGCAGTACCTGCGCTCCGATTTCAAGGGACTGGTCAGGCAAAAGGCGGCAAACGGCTTTTGGGTCGGCCGTACTATGTGGATAAGACCACAGGTTTTCTCAATCCTTCACTTTGTCCCGCTCTGCTTCGTTTTAGCCCTCCTAGCTACAGTGTTGCTCGGGCTTTTTAGCCACTGGCTGGCCTTAGCTCTCTTGCTGGCTGCCTACCTGGCATGCGATTTAGTCGCAAGTATAATAGCAATAGCAAAAGCTAATCCACCTCACTGGCAAATGGCATGTCTGCCAATTGTCTTTTTTATCCTGCACCTTGCCTATGGTCTCGGCACTTTAGCCGGACTTATCAGTGGATGTGTTGCCTTGGTCGGCGACCAGGCAAAGCCAAGGGCAGATCAGGGCTAGCTGCCGCTATGGCCATGATCTCTGTCATTATCCCGGTCTATAACTCAGGCGCCTACCTAAAGCGCTGTCTGCAGAGTGTGCTGGGGCAGACCCATGCCGACCTGGAAGTGATCCTCATCGACGACGGCTCCACCGACGAGTCGCCAGCCATCATTGACGATTATGCAAAACAAGACGAACGGGTAAAAGTCATTCATCAGGCAAACGCCGGTCAGTCGGTTGCCCGCAACGCGGGCCTGGCGATAGCACAAGGCGACTATATCGGGTTTGTAGACAGCGACGACTGGATCGAGCTAGACACTTATGCCTACCTCCTGGGCTTGCTGACGGCCTACCAAGCCGATATCTCAGAGATCAACCTAGAGGTAGCCTATGCCTCCAGCCACCAAATGCCCAACTTGGAAGAACAGATAGAAGTATATGCCGGAGAAGAGATACTCATCTATTATTTTGAGCATAACGAGTTCAGCGTCTGTTTGAGGCTGTATCAGCGCGATGTACTATACGGCTTGCTTTTCGACGTTGGCCGTATCAACGAAGACGTCGTTTATGGGTTCAAGGCTCTGCGCAACGCCAAACAGCTGGTAAGCAGCAACCTGCCCAAATACCATTATTTCTCAAATCCGCTGGGCACGAGTGAGAGCCCTTTGCGATTAAGGGACATGGACCTGCTGTTTGCTGGCGAGCAGCTGGACGAACTGACTCAAGCAGACGGCAGCGACCGACTGCGCAAGCTTGTGCTGACGAAGAAATACCGGTCGCCTTTTACATTGTTGGTGAAAATGGCCTTGTTTGGCTGTAGCCAGGAGTTAGATAGAAAACAAACTGAGCGAGAGCTTAGGGGCTTGGTCAAAGCGCATTATGGCTTTTTGATCAAATCGCAGATGCCAATGAACAGAAAGCTCCTGCTTACTGCTTGCAGGTACGCTTATCCCTTGGTCAAGCTGGCTGGCAGGGTCTATGTCACCTGGATGCGCCAAAGAGCCTGACTTTACGGGACAAACGATACGACTGCAATTGCAGCCAAGAGATCTTGGGCCGGGCATTGTATTGGGCAGCCAACACGGTCCGTAGGATGCTTTTGCTAGGGCGAGTCAGGGCAAGGGAGACAAGCATGTCCTTATCCAGATAAGGGGCAATCGTTTGACAAAGCCTTTGCATGAGCCAGGCTTGGTCTGCTTGGGATGTAGCGATGTCATAGACCAGCAGCTCCAAGGCCCACTCCCAAAACCAGGCAGCGTATTTTGGCAAGAGCTGCATTCCGTCCCAGTTTTTCAGGTTATGCTCGACGATTTGGATATGCTGGTCAATGCGCTTGGTGGTTTTTGCGTTGCTTTGCATCAATGAGCCGCTGCGGTTGACCCGGTAGCAGTACAGCTTGTTTGAGATGAGTCGCGTCGATATTGACAAGGGATAGGCTTGAAAGTAGAAAACGACGTCCTCACCGTAGGAGACAGACTGGTTGAAACGCAGCCCGTTTTCCTTGACGAAGCCGGTGTTGAACGCCGAGCGCCAAACATAGGGCTGGGAGTTCTCTAAAAACAGCAGCTCGGGCTGAAAGCCGTTATAAATGATGTCGCGGGGGCTTAAGATCCTTTGCAGGTATGCATCGGTGGCTGGGGGAGGGTAAAGGCTGGCTCCAAATGTTATAATATCAGCAGCATTATCCATAAGCGCTTGATAGAGCACCTGGCAAGCCTCTGGAACAATCAAGTCGTCGGAGTCGACAAACATCACATAGCGGCCACGGGCTAGGTCGAGGCCCCGGTTGCGGGCTGCGGACAGCCCAGAATTTAGCTGGTGGACCACTCGAATGCGAGGATCGGCAGCAGCGTAGCCATCCAGTATTTCTGCCGACCTGTCAGTTGACCCATCGTCGACACAGACCACCTCAAAGTCATCAAAAGCCTGGGCGATGATCGAGCCCAAGCATTCGTTGAGATAGTCCTCTACTTGGTAAACAGGAACAATGATCGAAAAATAAGGCTGTCTGGGGAGGCTCATACTTAAAAAGGTTGAATTAGCCTAGTATTCAGGGAAGAGCTTGCTCTTGACTACTTTTAACAAGAGCACAGGGCCGCCGGTCTTTAGATAATGCAAGGCTTTGCCGAACTTGCCTCGGTTACCGCTTTCCATCCGGCGCTGGTGATAGGCTTGGGGGTCGTCTAGGATGGAACGTAGGTCATAACGGTTCCACTCTTCAAAAAGCCCGATATCGAGCTGGTTGTTTTGCTGGTCATCGTTGAGCTCTTTGGACATATGCTCTAAGAACTCTAGCTGGAACTCGTCAGCCAGGCGCTCGTAGTTCCACAAGTAGGTATTGTATTTCATCTTGGTCTTTAACCCTGGCAGCCAGTCCGGAATCGGGCGGGTAGCCAAGTAGCGGTCTATCTCGGCATACTCGTCAACCACGCAATAGACCTTGGCGGCTGACCTGACCGATGAGGACATGTTGTCTTGGCGGTAGTGGATCAAGGCCTCCTCAATATAGACGACACGGGTCGCGTTGTACCAGACCTTGAAGCTGAAAGCAGTGTCTTGGTAGGAAGCCCCGGGAGTCTCTAGAAAACGGATATCGTTCTTTTGGAGAAAATCACGGCGGTAAAGCGCCGACCAGACCGAGGGCTGCAGATAGAAGATCTCATGGTTTACCTGGGGGTCGACAAGCCGGTTGTACTGGTTTTGCGGCACCAAATGGCAGAAGGTGTTTTTGCTGGGAGGCCCTGACCAGTAAAGGAAGCAATTAGCCTTGACGACCTCGGCGTCGAAGTCCTGCATTCTTTGGTAGAGCTTTGCCAGCTTGTCGACTTCGTATATGTCGTCTGATTCCAGAATAGCAATATATTGGCCTTGAGCCTCGTCTAGGCCGCGGTTCATTGATGCACCATATCCTGAGTTGGCCTTGTCGATGAGCCGAAAGCGCGGATCGCTTTGCACGTAACGCTCGATAATGTCACGGGAGCCATCGGTAGAGCCGTCATTGATACAGATCACCTCGATATCGGTAAAGGTTTGGTCAGCAGCTGATTTCAGACACTCGTCCAAATAGTCCTGAACATTGTAAATCGGTATCAAAATTGATATTAGTGGTTGACTACTCGGCATGACACACCCTTCAATAATGACCTACACGCTTTTGACAGCATTTTCATAAACAAGCGGCTTAAAGTCTATGGTGAACAAGGCAGCAATGACCTCTTCCAGCTGAAAGTATTATACATTCATACAAGCGCTAATCCTTCTTTAACATATTGATAAACGTCTATCTGTTGTGTTAAACTCACATCGACATTCATCGATATATGTGCAACGAACAGGAGCTGCCTAATATGGATCGGACTCATAATGATTATCTAGTTTACTTTAAGGCTTTGGCAGACACCAACCGGCTAATGATCATTGAAATGCTTTCATGCGGTGAGCTGTGTGCCTGCATAATTTTGGAAGGCTTAAATATCACTCAGTCCACTTTGTCCCATCATATGCGAATCCTTTGTGATAGCGGCCTGGTCGTCAGCCGTAAGGAGGGGAAATGGATGTACTACTCCCTCGACACAGAAGTTGCAAGTAAAATCATCCAATTCATTGAGGCACTGACAACAGCCAAGGGGGCCTGCGCCTGCTTGACTGAAAAGCCTGTCTGCGAAAGCCTCTGCGAGCAGCAGGGCTAAGAAAGGGTAATAGTAATGAATATTAGGGAAATTGTACAAGAACGGTACAGCATGATCGCCAAGGGCTTTAGCGAAGCAGCAAGTGACGAAGAGGAATGCTGCTGCGGGCCTACAGACGAAGAGGAGAGCTGCTGCGAGGAAGAGACAGCCTGCTGCACTTCAAAGATCTCTGACACGATGCTTATCTACGACGGGATGGACCTCTCCAGCCTGCCCATTGAGGCTGTCGAGGCCTCGCTGGGTTGTGCCAACCCCTTGGTATTTGCCGAGCTAAAAGAAGGAGAAGTGGTGCTCGACCTAGGAAGCGGCGGCGGCATAGACGTCTTGTTGGCTTCCCGCTATGTCGGTGCAAGCGGTTTGGTCTATGGCCTGGACATGACTGACGAGATGCTTCGTCTGGCAGGTGAGAACAAGGCGAAGGCAGGGGCTGCCAATGTGGAGTTCATCAAAGGCTATATCGAGGACATACCCCTTGGCAGCGAGTCCGTAGACGTGGTTTTATCCAACTGTGTCATCAACCTCAGCGAAGACAAGGAAACCGCGCTGGCCGAAGCTTACCGCGTCTTGAAGCCTGGCGGGCGTCTGAGAGTGGCAGACATTATCGCCACGAAGCCGCTTGATCCAGCGATTACTAATAACCAAGAGATGTGGTGCAGCTGCTTGGCTGGGGCGATACTGGCCTCTGAGTACGAGCAGATTCTAAAAGACTGCGGTTTTTTGGACATAAGCATCGAGGCTGTATTCCCCTACTCCCCAGAGGCCATCGCCGACGAGCTGTCAGGACAATTAAGCAGTGGGCAAACCGATGTTGGCATAGAGAGCGTCAAAGGGGCTTTCGCTGGTGCCTTGATCAGCGCTAACAAGTAACAGGCAATTAGGCTTTCCTAGCTCATCCTCCGATTAATCCGAGGCATCATGCTAAAATGGCTTCTCGATACAGATGCTTACATAAGCTGTAAGCTGGAGGTTTAAAAACAAGGAGCAAAAGGTCGCTAAGCCATGAGCATGAGGTCGGCTGGTCTATGAATATCAGGCTTACTAGAAGAATGGTGATCCTGGTTATATTGGATATCGTTGCAGCTTATGTAGCCTTTATGTTTGCTACGGTCGGAACCAGCCAGGGGGACGAGATCTTCCTCACAACCGACTGGGTCTTCCTCTTTGGCATCGTTGCTCTGGTCAATTGCTTTGTCTTTGCCGGTTTTCAAATGTATACCAATCTTTGGGAGTACGCCTCGCTGAACGAGGTGCTACAGATTGTCATCGCTACGCTGATATCAGTGCCCGTCTCTGCCCTTATCCACTATATAGCCGACCAACGCCTGCCGATCAGGGTCTATATGTTGGCCTGGTTCGTGCTGCTGGTGCTGACTGGGAGCGTTCGTTTCGTCTTTCGTTACTGGCGTCATGGGAAGCGTATGTTTACCCAGCGACCGCCGGTAGCCAACCGGCGGCGTACCTTGATTGTAGGCGCTGGCGAGACTGGGTCTTCGACAATCAACCGGATGACCACTGGGGACTATTCGATGCAGGGCATCCCGATAGCCTGTGTCGATGACGACGAGTCAAAACATGGCATGCATATCCATAACGTCAAAGTGGTCGGCTCGACCGATATGATACTTGACCTGGTGAAAAAGCTTTCAATCGAACAAATCGTGGTGGCTATCCCTTCAGCTACCCCTGAGCAGCGAAGACGGATATACGACATATGCCTGCAGACCAACTGTAAGCTTCTGACCTTGCCCAATGTCCGTAACATCCGAACCGAGGACTTGGGGGGAGTCCAGCTTCGGGAGGTGCAGGTAACCGATCTGCTGTCGCGCGACGAGGTGGTATTAGACACTTACATGGTCAGCGGCTACCTGGCGGGGCGTTGTGTCCTGATCACCGGTGGCGGCGGCTCGATCGGCTCTGAGCTCGCCCGACAACTTGCCCCCATCGGCATTGACAAGCTGGTTATCTTTGACTCGTATGAGAACTCCGCCCACGACCTCCAACAAGAATTAAGCGAGCATTATCCTGATATCAAGGTTTATGTCGAGATCGGCTCGATTCGCGACCAAAAGCGCCTAGACCGTCTTTTTCAACGCTACCATCCCGATGTGGTCTTTCATGCAGCGGCCCATAAGCATGTGCCTTTGATGGAGAAGAACCCCCGCGAGGCAGTGCTAAACAATGTTTTTGGGACATTGAACACGGCTAAGGCTGCCGTCCAGTACGGGGTCAAGCGTTTCATCTATATATCTACGGACAAAGCGGTCAACCCAACCAGCGTGATGGGAGCGACTAAACGTATGGGCGAGATGATAATCCAGCATTTCGCAGCGGAGTACACCACCTGCTTCACGGCTGTCCGCTTTGGCAATGTATTGGGCTCGAACGGGTCGGTCTTGCCGACTTTTTCCCGCCAAATATCAGAAGGCGGCCCGGTAACTGTCACCCATCCAGATATCACCCGCTACTTCATGACCATCCCGGAGGCCTCCCGCTTGGTCATCCAAGCCGGCGGCATGGCTGAAGGCGGGGAGATATATATCCTCGAGATGGGCGAGCCGGTTAAAATCGACGAGCTGGCCCGGAACTTGATACGCTTGTCCGGCTTGATCCCAGACCGGGACATCAGCATCAAGTACACCGGCCTTCGTCCTGGCGAAAAGCTTTATGAAGAGCTGGTCATGGACTCGGAGACGACCGTCACGACTCCGGTCAGTGGGATAATGGTCTCGACTGCTGAGCCTGAGAGCAACGAGTCGGTGTTATCTAAATTAGAAGCCCTGAACGACTGCTTGGAAAAAGACGACGAGGCGATCATTGCCTGCTTGGCTGAACAGATCCCTACTTATACACCGACCGCTAATGGAGGCTAGGCGAGTGCCAAACAGGTTTGCCACGGCAGGACGGATCGAGATAAAGGAGAGCGCTTGGACATGAGCTTCTCACTGACATCGCTTGTCGAGCAGTTCAAGCATGATTGGTTTGTCTTGTCTAGCCTGGTCTCTAAGGACTTTAAGCTTAAGTACCGTCGCAGTATATTAGGTGTTGTCTGGAGCGTTTTAAACCCCTTGTTGATGATGATGGTCATGTCAGCAGTGTTCATCTATATTTTCCGGGGAGACGAGACGACCCAACCCTATCCTGTTTATCTGATTTTGGGTACAACGCTTTTCTCGCTGATGTCATCTTCGACCAGCAGCGGTGCCAGCTCGATTCTCAACTCAGCCAGCCTGATCAAGAAAATCCGCATCAACAAGATGATTTTCCCCTTTGAAAAAGTCTTGTTCGAGCTGGTGAACTTTGCTTTGTCGCTAGTAGCAGTGGTTATTGTCTTGGTTTTCTTCCGGGTCAGACTGACCCTGAACCTTGTTTTTATCCCCCTATTGCTCTTTTATGTCACATTGTTTTGCGCCGGCTTGGCCCTCTTGCTATCCGCCTTGGCAGTTTTTTTTACCGACATCATCTATCTTTGGGGCGTCATTTTGACGGCATGGACCTATGCGACCCCGCTTTTCTACCCCGTCTTGAGCCTAGACCCGACCATCCAGGCCTTGATGAGGTTTAACCCGATGTACCACTATGTCACATTCTTCCGCTCCATCATCATGTGCGGATATGACGCCTTGGCTTGGCAGACTCCAAGCCTCGGGGACAACCTGTATTGCCTGGGCTTTGGCCTGATCACCCTGGTAGCCGGCGTCCTTGTGTTTAAAGCGACCGAGAAGCGCTTCATACTTTTCGTGTGAGGCTTGTTTTGGACCGATGATGGATAAGAACCTGAAAGCAAAGACAGACAGCGAGCCGATCGTCTCAGTCCAAGACGTCACAATGGTCTTCAACATCGCCAATGAGCGCTTGAACAGTTTGAAGGAGTATTTTCTAAAGCTCGTCACGCGGCAATTGTTCTACCGCGAGTTCATTGCTTTGGACCAGGTGTCTTTGGAGGTCGAAAAAGGCGATGTCTATGCGATTGTGGGAGTGAACGGTTCGGGCAAGTCGACCCTTTTAAAGATTATCGCCGGAGTCTTGGAGCCCAGCCAAGGCAAGGTCATGGTGAGGGGGAGGATAGCCCCCTTGATCGAATTGGGGGCTGGCTTCGACTTCGAGCTGACGGCACGGGAGAACATCTACCTTAACGGTGCCTTGTTGGGTTACAGCCGGCAGTTCATCCGCGACAACTTCGACGAAATCGTCGGCTTTGCCGAAATGGAGGAGTTCTTAGAGCTGCCCATGAAGAACTATTCGTCGGGCATGGTGGCCCGTGTGGCTTTTGCTGTCGCCACAGTCATGGTCCCCGACCTCTTGATAATTGACGAGGCCTTGTCGGTCGGCGACATGTTCTTTCAGGAGAAGTGCCTAGAGCGTATAAACACCTTGATAAACGAACATCAGACGACCGTGTTGTTCGTCTCCCATAACATCGACCAGGTCGAACGTTTGTGCAAGAAGGCATTGTGGCTGGAAAAAGGTATTGTCAAAATGAACGGCGATGTTAAAGACGTCTGCGACGCCTATAGCTCGTCCCAGGAATGAGACTTGCGCCAAGCGCTTGCCGAAGAGCAAAGCATCTGGCCTTGGGCAAAAGGGCAAGGGCAAGGGCACATAGGCGCACATAAACCATAAGGAGCACTAGATGGCATTTGAAGAGGATAGTCAGACAGACCAAGGCCTTGCAGCTGCTTTTTTACAGCTGGTGGGGATAGTGGCACGGCTCCGGGACGTTGACGGGTGCCCTTGGGACCGTGAGCAGACTCACGAGTCGGTGGCCCGAAACATTCCCGAGGAAGCAGCAGAAACAGTAGACGCCATTGAGTCAGGCGACTTAGACAGCCTAAAAGAAGAGCTCGGCGACCTTTTGTTGCAAGTAGTCTTGCAGTCACAGATTGCCTTAGAGGCTGAAGAGTTCACATTGGCCGACGTTATCGACGAAATAGCCAAAAAGCTGGTCCGTAGGCATCCACATGTCTTTGGGGTAGAGGCCTCCCTTGAGGCAATGGACTTGAAGCCCGAAGAGCGCCAATTCCTGGCCGACCAAGCCCAAAGCGTGGAAAACCCCCTTGACGTCTTAGAGTTATGGGACAATATCAAACTGCTCGAACACGCCCAAGCTGGCCAGTCCCGAGGCTTGCTAGACAGCGTGCCCAAGGCTTTGCCCGCGCTGATGCAGGCGCAAGACATATCGCGGAAAGCCATTTCCCAGGGCTTTGACTGGCCTGATGTGAGTGCCGTCTGGTCGCAGGTCTATGCAGAGATAGACGAATACAAAAGCGAGCCGTCGGGCAGCCCAAAGGCCCAAGAAGAGTATGGGGACGTTTTGTTCTCGCTAGTCAATGTGGCTTTAAAGGAAGGCATCGACGCCGAAAGCGCGCTGCGTGGCACGATCAACCGCTTTCGTATGCGTTGGGCTATCATGGAGGCATACGCCGCAAACGAGGGAAAGGAATTATCGGGTTATTCAGTGACCGAGCAAGAGGCTTTATGGCAAAAGGCAAAGCAGGATATTGCGCTGTTGTAAGTAAAAACCCGCCATAGGCGCAGGTATCAAAAAAAGCGCTTATGGCAGCTAATCAACAATCACTAACAAACCAGGAGGTAGGCATGTCAGTAATCATCGATGTTTTTGGACGTGAGATCCTAGATTCCCGCGGCAACCCGACTGTAGAGGTCGAAATACATTTGGAGGACGGCTCGTTTGGCAGGGCGGCAATACCCTCGGGCGCTTCGACTGGTGCCTTTGAGGCCTACGAACTGCGCGACGAAGACAAGTCCCGCTTCCTTGGCCGTGGAGTTAGCAAGGCCGTCGAGAAGGTCAATACCGAGATAGCCGAGGCCATCATCGGCTTAGAGGCAAGCGACCAGCGGCAAGTCGACGCCTTGCTAATCGAGCTGGACGGCACCCCCAACAAGTCGCGGATAGGGGCAAATGCCATTCTCGGGGCCTCGCTGGCCACGGCAAAGGCCGCTGCTGACTTTGCCGGGCTGCCCCTGTACTCCTATATCGGCGGAGTCAACGCCTACTTGCTGCCAACCCCCATGATGAACGTCTTGAACGGGGGAGCGCACGCCGACAACAACGTCGACTTCCAAGAATTCATGATTATGCCTGTCGGCGCAAGCAGCTTCGCTGAGGCTTTGCGCTGGTCGGCAGAGATCTACCATACCCTAAAGGCCGTTCTAAACGAACGGGGGCTCTCTACAGCGGTCGGCGACGAAGGCGGGTTTGCCCCCAATCTGCTGACAAACGAGGAGCCTTTGATCCTGCTCTCTGAGGCAGTGGCCCGGGCAGGCTATACCCTAGGCGAGCAGATCGTCTTTGCCTTGGACCCTGCGCTTAGCGGAATCTTCGACGCTGAGCGGAAGGTCTATGTCTTAGCGGGAGAAAACCGTGAGCTTTCCATCGGGCAAATGGTCGATTATTGGGAGGCTTTGGTTGAAAAATACCCGATAATCTCCCTGGAGGACGGGATGGCCGAGGACGACTGGGACGGCTGGCAGATGCTGACCGAGCGGCTTGGCAAGCAAATCCAGCTGGTCGGCGACGATAACTTTGTCACTAACCCCGACAAGCTGCGCCAAGGGATAGCAGGCGGGGTAGCAAACTCGATACTGATCAAGCTAAACCAGATCGGCACCTTGACTGAGACGCTGATGACCATTCAGACAGCCAAGCAAGCCGGCTACACCTGTGTGATCAGCCACCGCTCTGGCGAGACAGAGGACACGACGATTGCCGACTTGGCAGTAGCCGTCAATGCCGGCCAGATAAAAACAGGGGCACCGGCCAGGAGCGACCGTGTGGCCAAGTACAACCAGTTGGTCCGAATTGAAGAAGCCTTGGCTGAGTCAGGCTACTATGCCGGCTATTCTGCCTTCTACAACCTGGGACAGTCTTAGCTCTTATCCGTATTATTAGTGCAGCAGCAAAACGGGTGCAGCAGTAAACAACAGACGGCATACTTGTCTAAGAAGGACCTATTAAGGGGCTATTTTAAAAGATGAAGTTTGAGACATACCTAACACGCAACAGTAGGCGTATCAACAAGCTGGTAAGCGATTTCTTTGTGGCAAGGCCAAATCCCGACATGCAGCGTTACTTGTACGAGCCCCTAGCCGAGTTCTCGTCTAACAGCGGCAAGCGCCATCGTCCCTTGATTTGCGAGTTGGCCTGCCTGGCTGTCGGCGGTGACCGTGATCAGGCCAGCAGCGCTGCTTCGGCAATCGAGCATTTTCACACAGCGGCCTTGATCCATGACGATATCGCTGACGACTCCCTGCGTCGGCGAGGCAAGCCCTGCCTGCATCTGACTATCGGTGTCGGTTTGGCGATCAATGCCGGCGACCTTGCTTTGTCGCAGGTCACAGGCTTGGTTCTCGAAGACCAGGCGATGGATGACAGCACAAAGATCCGTGTGCTTGACGAGCTGGTCAAGATGACCACGCGAACCATCGAAGGCCAAGCCCTAGACATTGGCTGGGCAAGCGAGGGGCGTTTTGACATCGGCATTGAGGACTACCTGTTGATGGCGACCCACAAGACGGCTTTTTATTCAGGCGGGACCCCCTTGGCGGTCGGTGCCATTATCGGCGGTGCCAGCGACGAGCAGGTCGAGGCACTGCGCTCTTTTGGAATTGCTGCCGGACTGGCTTTTCAGATACAAGACGACCTGTTAAACCTGGTAGGCAAGGAGTCGGCAATCGGCAAGGACTTTCGAAACGACATAACTGAAGGCAAGCGGACAATGATGGTCGTCCATGCAGTTCAAAACTCTGCCCAAGCCGACGAGCTGATAGAGATACTGAAGTCAAAGACCACTGATCCGCAGGCTTTGGCCAGGGCTGTGCAGATAATGGAGGAAAGCGGCTCGCTGGATTATGCCCGTAGCCATGCCAATGCGATAATCGCTAAGGCCAAAGCAGAGCTGGCAGCCAGCCTTATGCCCGGCGAGTACCTCGACCTTTTGCTTTCTATGGCAGACTATTTTGTCGAGCGGATGAGTTGACGGTTACTTTTTTAATAGTCAAGCGACATGGCTTGATTGCCCCGTTGAAAGGATAAGCAGATGGACACCGAGACTATCACTACACTGCAAACCGCCTTGGTCACTTTAGGTTTTCGTTGTCCGGTCACAGGTGTTATAGACGAAGCGACACAAGCTGCAATCAAAGACTTTCAAAGCAATGTCTTATTGGCTGTCACCGGTTTGCCGGACGAGGCAACAATGGCAGCCATCAAGCTTTTAGACAACGCTTGGGAAGGAAAGGACCTGCCTCAAGACGACTTTAAAGACAGTTGGTAGGAAAAAGTCATGAGTGGAATTGCTGGTTATTATGGGATTGATGAACTGGCTGGCCAGAAGGGGTATGACCTATTACAGCGAATGAACCGTTTTCAGGCCCATCGCGGCCCTGACGGCGAGGGCGTGTTCCAAGAGCAGTCTGTAGGCATAGCGCATCGCCGTCTGGTGGTGATCGACGAGGCTGGTGGCGACCAGCCGATGTATTCGTCAGACGGACGGTATGTGCTGAGCATGAACGGCTTGGTCTATAACTATATCGAGCTGCGCAGCGAGCTTGTGCAGCTTGGCTACAGCTTTAGCAGCGAGTCCGATGCCGAGGTCGTCCTAGTAGCCTTTCAAGCTTGGGGGAACGATTGTTTTGAACGGTTCAACGGAATGTGGGGCCTGGCTATCTACGACCGCTTAGAAAAGCGCTTGACACTGAGCCGTGACCATTTTGGCATTAAGCCACTGTACTACGCGCCTGTCGACGGTGTTTTTGACTCTGCTGCAAGCGGTGCGTATGAAAAGCACAGCGCCGTGGTTTTCTCCTCAGAAATAAAAGCCATAGTCTTTTCGGGCTTGGTCGAGCGTTTACCGAACGACAAGACTGTCTACCGCTACCTGCGATACCGTTTGCATGACGACACCGAGGAGACCTTTTTTGCCGGGGTCTATCAACTGCTGGGCGGGCAGGTGCTTGAGATCGATGCCTCAGGGATGCGGGTGTCTTACTATACCGGGCTATTTGACGAGCTGATGGCCAGTGCCAAGTCCAGCCGGCACACGGCCTATGACAAAGCAGCTGCCCAGAAGTATTATGCGCTGCTCAAAGAATCGGTCACAATGCGTCTGCGCAGTGACCGCAGTATCGGCTCGGCGCTGTCGGGCGGCATGGACTCGACGACTTTGGCGACAATCGTCAGCTTGCTGATGCAGGAGGATCCGGACAAGACGACTGCGGTCGGCGAGAGGCTGCCGACGTTTTCAGCTGTCTTCCCCAATTCGATCAACAATGAGGAGGAGTATATCGATGCCTTCGTCGATATGTACGGGAAGAACGTCGAGCCATACAAATGCACCCCCCAGGTCGAGGACTTTCTGGAGGACTTCGACGACTTTATTTATACCCTCGAACAACCGGTGATCTCGACCGGGCCATATGCACAATACTATATGTTACGCATGGTAGCAAAGCATACAACAAGCTTTTTAACCGGAGCAGGGCCAGACGAGATGATGGCGGGATACGTCCCCTACTACGTCGTCTACTTCAAGCAACTGATCGCTGAAAGGCATTACGGGCGTTTTATAAAGGAAGGGCTGGCCTCGTTCGATAAGCTGTTTAGGCTGGTCTGGGTGCGGTTTGCCTCGCGTTTGTTCGGCAAGAAGGCCTGGGACGACAAGGAGTTCATCAATAAGGACTTCGCCCTCCGCTTCAGCAGTGAGAAATACCAAACTGTCCAAGACAACCTCAAATTGAGGCTGGTCTATGACCTGACAGCCGACTCGGCACCCTCCATCGCCAGGTACGAAGACCGTTGCGCCATGCGCTTTTCTCTAGAAGGCCGGCTGCCTTTTGCCAACAAGGACCTGGCCCGCTATATCTGGTCTTTGACAGACGACGCCTTGATTCACAACAGTTGGAACAAGCGCATGCTGAGGGACGCCATGCTGCCTTACTTGCCCAAAAAGGTTGCCAACCGACGCAAGAAAATAGGCTTTTCGACCCCTGAGGTCGAGTGGTTTGGCTATATGAAGGACAAGTACCTAGAAATATTCGAGTCGGAGAGCTTTGCTGCCCGTCCTTACTTTGATGCGGCTGTGGCCAAGGAGGCTTTCACTGCCTATTACGAGGGGCGGGGAGACGCAACGACCCTGGCTTTTTGGCGAATGCTGCACCTAGAACTCTGGTTGAGGATGTTCATCGACTCTCCGATGCCTGACACCCCGCCTGAGCCGCCACATCCACGGGGTGGGCAGCTGAAGAACACTAGCCAGGCACTTCCCCCGATCCTGCAAAACCAACAAGTTGTCGGCCTCAAGCCTTCTGGCACAGACTAGACTGAATAGGAAAATGAGACATGAAGGCACTGGCGATAGTAGTTGCAAAAATACTGGCATTTATAGGCAGCTTGAACAATCGCGGCAGTGTCACCCCAGGAGCTGTAGCTTTGCGCATTTCTCCAAAGCTGATGGACAAAATTGTGCTGCCAAAGATAAAAATCGTCGTTACCGGGTCTTCTGGCAAGGGGTCTACATCGCTGTTTGTCGCAGAAGCCTTGCGCAGCTTGGGCTTGACTGTCGTCCATAACCAAGAGGGCTCGAATATGAAAAACGGCATTGTTACGATGCTGTTAAAGGCTGCTAGCTTAAGCGGCAGGGTAAAGGCGGACGCCTTGGTAGCTGAAATAGACGAGCGAAGCTGTAAGTACACTTTCTCTTTTCTGAAACCGGATTTCGTGGTTATCACTAATATCACCCGTGACCAACCTCCCCGGCAGCGGCATACCGACTTTATTTACTCGGAAATCAAACAGGCTTTAAGCGGGTCGGAGCACCTGGTCTTAAATGGCGACGATCCCTTGCTGATGCGTTTTAGCCTGGTGGATGAGGCTTCAAGTATGGCAAGCGAAGCAAAGGCTCCAAAAGTCACAACATATGGCATAAGCGCCGACAGTAGCTTTAAAAGCGCAGACATCCGCTTTAATGCTGTGGATGCTGTTTACTGCCCTGTCTGCGCCAGCCGGCTGGACTACGACTACTACATCAATGAGTCTTCAGGGAGCTTTCACTGTCTAAACGGCCATTTGACCCACCGACTCGATGTGGCTGTCACAGCTATCGAGAGGGGCGAGGCGGTTGACGGAAGCGCCGACCGGCTGATCGTCGACAGCCAGACAAGTATCACGGCCAACTCCCGCTTGCTTTTCAACATTTCTAACGTCATGGCAGCCTACACTACGGTCAAACAGCTTTCCTTGCCTGTTACCGACGGGCAAATTGCTGCCGCCTTAAGCGAACAGACGGTATCCAAAAAGATCTTCGAAAGCTACCGCTGGCAGGGCCGACAGGCCTATGTCTTGAACAACAAGGCCGAGAACGCCTCGACTTTTAACCAGTCCGTGCTGTTTGCTGCTGGCTTGAAAGAGCAGTTTGTACTGGTCGTCGGTTGGAAGGAAATCAGCCGCCGCTACGACTTTGACGATTTAGCCTGGCTCTACGACGTCAATTTTGACTTGTTGGCAGAGCAGGTAACAGCTGCCATCTGTACCGGCATAGACGCGAGCACTATCGCAGTGCGCCTGAAATACGCAGGTGTTCCGGCAGAACAGATTTCCTGCTTCGACGATATGGACGAACGTGTCAGCCAAAAGCTGGAATCGACCTCGGGCACAATCGTGGCGATACTCAACTTTGACCATGTCGGTTCCTTCGTCGAGCTCACTGGAAAGGGGTAGCAAAAGATGGCAGTGCAAAAACCCCCTAAGCCGACAGTCACGCTCGTTTCGCTCTACAGCGATTATTTGAACCTCTATGGTGAAAACGGGAATATCAAAGTCTTGGCCAGCGCCTTGCAGTCAGCCGGTCTGGAAGTGGCAGTCAAGCACTTTTCACTTCATCAGACGATCGACCTGTCTGCCTGCGATTTCCTATACATAGGCTCAGGGATAGAGGCAAGGCAACTGACTGCTTTAAGCCACCTGCGCCAAAACCGCGAGGCTTTAAAAGAATATGTGGAGAAGGACGGGCTCGTCTTATGCACTGGTAATGCAGCGGACATGTTCGGCCAACAGATCGTCACTCCAAAAGGTGAGAGCGTCGAGGCTTTAGGGCTGTTTGATTATCAAGCAAGGCAGCTGCAAGAGAGGGAAGTCGGAGAAGTCCTCTTTTCTTTTCTTGACGAATACCTGGTCGGCTTTCAGAACCGAGGCAGTCAAATCGAGTGCCATGACAGCCAAGCCAAGCCTCTCTTTAATGTGAACAAGGGCTTTTGTACAGTATTTCGGTATGATGAAGCTGAAAATACTGGGGCTGGAGAGGCTTATGCCTTGCAGGAAGGCTTTCGCCTAAAAGGCTTCATAGCCAGCTCGGTTTTAGGCTTAGTCACGCGAAACCCGGCTTTTATTCTGTGGCTAGTCAGACAGATTCTGTCGAAGAAACTAAGATCAGAGGAAGGCTTTAGCGATTTGTTTCCTACAGAATTATTACAGGAAGGCAACGACGAAGGCCTTGTGAATACTGTTACAAAAAGCACAACATCGGCGTATCAGCTTCTTGACTTGCAGCTAGATATTGTGGCATTTTGGTCTTTTTTGGGTGCTCACCACAGTATCTTGAATTCGTAACTAGGAGGTAACGATTAGCTTTGCCAGGATGTCCCTAGCTTGCCCTCCCCAGTCATGAGTGATAGCATTTTTCACTGAAATGATGGAATGATCCAGGGAAACGGCAAAGGAGTAAGAGGAAATGCCTAATACCTGTGAGACAAACGTACCCGGTAGTTTACCTGAAAATACATTCAGGAGTTCTTTTCTCAGTCGTCGTAATTTTATCCGGTATACAGCTGCTACCGTGATCGGAGTCAGCCTGGCGAGCACTGTATTCCCAAATATCGCCTTCGCTGCGACTTCGGCTGAAAAGCAGGCGGAAGCCGACGAAGTAAAGCAACGGATGGACGACTGGGAGGTTTTACTAGCTCAGTTTTCCAATGACTATTACGATGCGATGGACGCCCATGACGAGGCAGTCCGCAAAATGCAAGAAGCCCAAGCCAGGATCGATGCAGCGATTGAACGGCAAAACGAGCTGCAGGACGAGCTTGGCCATCGTGCCCGTACCATGTATAAGCAAGGCCCCTTGTCCTTCCTTGATGTGATTTTCGGCTCTTCTAGCTTTGTCGAGTTTTCGACATCGTGGGATCTGCTCAATGCGATCAACAACCGCGACGCTGACTTGATCAGGGAATGTGAAGAAACACGCATTGAAGCTGAGGAAGCGCGTGACGAGTATTCCCGGCAAGAGCAGATTGCTGCCCAAAAACTAGCCGAAGCCGAAGAAATCTATGAGAACGCCCAAGAGATCATGCGTGCCTACGAGGTCGAGCTAGCCAATCTCAACGAAGAGATTGCCCGCCTTATTGAAGAAGAGCGCAAGGCTGAAGAAGAGCGCATTCGTCGCGAAGAAGAAGAGCGCGCGCGCCAACAGGCCTTATCCGGCGGCGGCGGAGGCAGCGGTTCTGGTGCAGCCAGCGGCTATGTCCCCTACGACGGGCAGACATATTCCAGCATAGTAGATTACGCATTGTCGCGCCTTGGCTGTCCCTACGTTTGGGCTGCTTCGGGGCCAGACGCCTTTGATTGCTCGGGCTTGACGTCTTGGAGCTACAGCAAGGTTGGGATTTATATCCCACGTGGCGGCAATGCCCAGTACTACAATGCCCCGATGCGTCTAGCCGTCTCTGATGCACTGCCAGGCGATATTCTATGGAACACCTCCCACGTAGGCCTCTGTATCGGCGGCGGGCAGTTCGTACATGCCCCACGGCCTGGTGATGTAGTGAAGATCTCCAACATTGCCGGATATGGCTGGCTAGGAGCTGCGCGTTGGTGGTACTAAGGGTTTTTTAGGCTTAAAAGTATCTGTTAGTTTATGTGTTGACCGTCTGGAAACCGAATATAGAAAATACCCAAGCGCTTACGCTGTCAGACAGTTGTTTTAGGCGCTTGGTTTCGTTTGCAGTACTAATATCTAAAATGTATGGCAGATTATATTGACCGGTCACGTTCTCGGCTTTTTCGCACCGTACGGGCAGATATCAGCCAAAGGCAAACTGCAGCCCCGATTATCGCACCGGCAGTATCAGTCAGCCAGTCGAATACATCGGTATTACGCCCAGGAACAAAGTACTGATGGACCTCGTCACTGACCCCATAGACCGAGGCCAGGATAATCGCCAAAAGGCCTGCAATCCAGAGTTTTCGTGCAGGCGAGTTGAAAGAGAAAGTCAAGAGTGCAGCCAGCAGACAATAGGCAGCCAGGTGTACCATAATATTTAGGTACTCAGGGTGAGGCGGGTAAAAACTGCCAGGAAGGGAAGACATTACAAAAATCGCAATTGCCACCAATACAGCTAAGCCTGTAGTTACGAAACGCCCGGTTTGTTTAGGTTTTTCACGCAGACTGTCAGGCTTCATTTTTACACTCTCCTAATTTTGTAGTTTTGCGGACATATATTGTCATCGCTTTGAGCAAAATAGTCTGATTTTTTAGCATATATCTTACAGTGCAGAACACTTTAAAACCAGTATTCAGGCTAGTTTTTTAAACATTTAAAGTTAATAGGCTTTTACATGTTTTCTTTAAGTGAAGTATTCGGTAAAATACTTGAATGATAGTTCAATTGCAGGAGGGAAAAATGGCTAATTCGACCCGAGATATAATCGTAGCAGCAGCGTTCGAACTTTTTCAGGAACATGGGTATGACAATGCTTCGATGAAAGCCATAGCTGAGCAAGCGGGGTTGGCGACATCACATTCCTATTTTTATTTCGCCTCTAAAGAGGATTTATTGGTAGCAGTGATAGATCGGGCGTTGCTGGACTGTCATGAGATCATTGTGAAAATGAGCGACGACAGCAACGACTTAGAGCCTGGTGACTTTCTAGACAATTGTTTCGAAGCTTTTGCCAGTATTAGAAGGCAGGCCACGTTCATCATCCATTGTGCCCTGACTCCGAAGCTGGCAGAGCGGATCAATCAGCAGTACCAGGAGTTTCACGCTGATTTGAACATGATCTTCCTCAAGTATTTCGAAGGGGCTGGCACCACTGCTCAAATTGCCGCCGATGCTCTTTCAGCCCTCGTCTATTCATATTTCCTAAAAAGTGACGAGGATCAGGTAAAAGAGGCTTTTTTTGATGTTTTGTATTTTTATTGGGATGAAAGCTTTGGGAGCAACCTTGGCAAGCATATAAAGATGGAGAAGAACTAGCCTAAAGCCAAGACACCACGGGCTTTGCCGCAAGAAGACCTAGCATTTTTGGTAGTATTGATTTATCAAGTCTGGTAGCATACGTTAGCGTTGTCATAAAGCAGGCAACTTATAATTGTCGGGATGTGGCTCAGCTTGGTAGAGCGCTCGGTTCGGGACCGAGAGGTCGCTGGTTCAAATCCAGTCATCCCGACCATGCCGGTCATCTCGTCACCCAACTTTAGATTCATATACGCTAGCGCCATGTTCTGCGCTTTGCGTGGCCTTTTATAGACTTAATCCTCGAAGTAGTCCGTCAATACAGAGCCCTGATAAACGAATGGAGATACACCAACCAAGCTTTCGTGGGGCAAGAAGTTCCATGCTAAAGCAAAGATAGTAAACATGCGCATTATCGACATTGAGCCATCCTCCAGCTCTAGGCCTAGCAATTGTTGTGCAACTTGAGTGGTGCTTAACTTACCGTCCTCATCTCGAATCGCATAAACCAGCTCTGACCAGCTTACATCGATGCCGAGCTCTTCTTTGAGTATAGTAAATTCCTTACGCAGTGTAATCAAAGCCTGGGGTATCTCTTCTGGACTAGAAGGAAGCTCTAAGCCAATTTCCCAAGCCGGTTCATCGTAATCGTCCAAGCCGAACAAACCGATCATATGGTCCCTGACTAGGTCTGCAAAGCGCTCCTTGATATCTTCAAACATCCCAATGTACTCTGCTCGTTCTTTTTTAGGCGGCAGATCTTCTTCAAAGCCTAAGGCCATCCCAGCAGCAAGCCATTGGCCAGCGATTTTGTATATCCGGATATTCAGCGAGCCGGTCAAGCCATCGAAGGCTTTGCTGTATTTCGGGCTATAGACTTCATATACAGTGTCTTCATACATAGGCTGTAAGCGCAGCTTCCCGGTGCTAGACGAAGCCCCTAAGAGCCAGAAGTCACAGATGAAATTGCTTTCGTAAGCATCTACCAACCTGGCCATATCGGCTTCATCTAGGTCGTCTGGATCGATGTCGATATAGGTTTGAAGAGCTGTTTTGCCGCTAGGCAGTATACAATCGAAAATGAAATACTCTTTAGCTGCCTCTGTGAGAAAAGAATCTAGTTCCTCGTCATCCGTAGCCAGCTCAATACCGAGGCTGGTGCTGACATAAGCCATAAACTGTAGGAGCGAGCCTTGTGTCTCCTTATTGAATTCTTTCAAGTAGAACTTAAACACTGCATCGATTTTCGGCTCTAAGACTTTTGGTTTCTTCGCCATGGTATGCCTTTCTAGCCTGGGCTGGGATTTATTAAGAATAATACCTCAGCGCTTACGTTTGGGCGGGGTTTTACTTGCAGATTCGTCTATAGTGCTATCGTCGTAATAATGCCTGGACTTATCGTTGGGAGAAGAGCCGTTCAGCGAAGCGTGGGGCAGGTTGCTCCAAGCCAATACAAAGAATCCGAAAGCGTCTTCTATGGCTTCTTGGGATTCGAAGGCCTCTTCACCCTTTGAGCTGTCAGCGTCAAACAGCTCGGTAAAAACTCCGAGTATATCGAAACCGGCTTCATCAAAGATCGCTGCCTGAATATCCTCCCAAGGCGGTATCTTGTTGTATTTGGCTTGCAACAGCAAGTATTTCTCAAGCAGCTCGCTGAGAGTCAAGCCATCTGTGGATGGGTCGAGATCTTTATAAAAGAATGTCGATTTGTCAGGGTCGTCGGATTCTTCGGCTTTGGCTCAATAATCAAGCTTAACTATGTCAATAAAAGTGGCAGGGTCGGTGTCTTTGGCCTCCAACATATACTTACGCATCCGCTCGCTTGGCACTATCGGCTGGTAATTGATGATATTTCCGATAATCAGCCATTCGTCTTCGATTTTTGCCAAACGTATACTGATCGTGCCTACCTGGCCATCCAGGTCATAGCTGGCTGCCCTGTCCCTTATCCTATATATCGTTTCGTCATGATACGGCTGTACAACTAACAAGCTTTCCGAGGCGCGTACCTCATCCAACCAGAATCGTGCTACAAACTGGGTAGCGAAGGCCTCCTCCAATCGCCGCATCACGGTTCGCGACTGTCTGTCGGGGTTTTTGCGAATATACTCTTCTATGGGGCTTATCCCTCTTGGCAGCTTGTAGTCGAAGACGAACCATTCTAAAGCAAAATCGCTAAGTTGAGCTGTTTTGGAGGGCGAAAGGCCAGGATCAGGGTCGATAAAATCCATAAACTCCTCATAAGCCTGTGCTGCGACCTGCATGTGCTCACGTATAGAATAGTCGACCACTAAGCCTATTTTTACTTCCTTGCTTTTTCGGTTTGCAGACATCAAGCCCTCCTCTGTTGCTGGCCGCTTGGTTATTTTAACTATGTAGCTTTATAAACGATTTTACAGGTTTTCAAGCACTGTAAAGCTGCGGATCACTAATTACAAGCCCTCAAGTACTGTCTCTGGTAGCGAACGGCAGCTGGAAGCTCCAAACCATGTGCTTCCAACAAGTCTTCGTTACCGAGCAGCTCTTTAGTCGACCCGTCAGCGATGACTTCACCTGCGTCAATGATAATTGAACGCGAGCATATGTCCCAAACCAGGTCTAAGTCATGTGTGGCAATCAAAGTAGTGTCGGTAATGCTTGACAGTAGGGCCTGCATCTGTCTTCGCCCATGGGGGTCAAGGTTGCTGCTTGGCTCGTCGAGCACATACAACTGTGGCTGCATGACCAGTACCGTGGCTAGGGCTGCCCGTTTACGTTGGCCAAAGGAGAGTTGCTGCGGCGCTTTAGCAGCAATACTGGCAATACTTTTCGTATCGTCTGCCAAACCGACGGCAATCAGGGCCTCATGAACGCGCGCGACAAGGTCTTCTCCAGATATGCCTGAATTCTGGGGCCCAAAAGCGATATCGTCAAAGACTGTGGTCATAAACAGCTGGTCGTCAGGGTCTTGAAAGACCAGTCCGACCCGCTGGCGGACAGCAGTGAGGCTTGATGGGGCTAGCAGCAGGTCGTCGACATGGATCTCGCCGGCAGCAGGCAGCAAAACCCCGCAGGCCAAGAGCATGACCGTCGATTTTCCTGCTCCATTGGGGCCGAGCAAAGCGACTCGCTCGCCTGCTTGGATGCGAAAAGAGACGTTCTTTAGGGCAGCGGCCCCACCGAGGTAGCTGTACGAGACGTCTTGAAATGTGAGCGTACTAGTCATAATTTCTGGCTGGGGCTGGCTTTAGACGAAGGAGAAGGCAGCGCCTAAGACGATGCTTGTTGTCAGCAAGGCAGCGTCGCCTAGGTTGAAAAGTTGCTTCAAGCCTGTCGGCAGCTCGCCGTTAAAGCCGCGGGCCAGCATTGCGGCATGTATACGCTCGCTTTGGCTTTGTGTGCGGATGATCAAGGAGCCGGCAAGGTTTCCATAAAGCAATACCCTACGGTATGGGCTGAGGCTAGGGGCGCGCGCTGTCAAAGCGCGGTTAAGCGAGGTGAGCCTGATGCGCATCAGCTCGACATAGCGATACATGAAAGCGAGCAAAAGCGTCAAGGCTTGGGGAAGGTGCAGGCGCTGAAGGGCCCCGACCAGCTCACTGAACGAACAAGCTTGGCTAAGTGCCAGCATAACCAAGACACAAAGCCAGGGGCTTAAAACCAGCTGTAGCATTTGCGGGGCGGAGAGCAACAAGGCGTCTGCCCATGAATAGCTGCCGGTGCCAGCGCCGACATAACGCAGGGGGGTGAACAAGGCCATGGCCCCGGCAACCGGCAAGACGACCAGCGAACGGACGAACAGCCTGACCGGAGAGGCGTCTAGCACGACACAGGCCATGACAACCAGGGCAATCACACAAGCCACGGTCAGCAAGGACTGGGGGGCGCCTAGCACTATCCCGACAATCAGGGCAACTGCAGAAAGCAGCTTTCCTTGTGGAGAAGGGCGCAGCTTGGCCTTATCCATCAGCCGGCGCGCTTTTTGACGATCACGGTTGCAGCTGTAAACATCAAGGCCCCGGTGGTTACGACGCCAATGATGCCCGCACCGATGCCAGACAGGAGCTCGTTGTCGACTCCGGGCAGCAAATAGTCGCTTATGGGAGCCGACTGCCCGATGCTTGGGTCCTCGAAGGGCTTGCCCAGCCCGCTTTCAAAGTAGACGTATTCCAGTCCGTCTGGCTGCTTGGAGGCGAGGAACGACAAGGCCCCTGCCGTGAGCGCTAAGACGGCGAAGACGACCAGGACGCTGCGCATTGAAGAGGGGCTGCTTGGCGGGATGGCTTGCCTGTCAACCTCGCTGCCCGCCTCGGGGCTTAAAGCCTCTTTGGCATTGCCTGCCTCAGGTGAGAGTGGCGTGGGCTTCTCCCCATAAAGGACCAAGCTGTCAGAAGCGAGGTCGGGACGGACTTTTGCCAGGTAGGCGATCAAGGAGGCAGTGATTGCTCCTTCTCCGATGCCGATCAGGGCGTGCCAGGAAGCCATTGCCGCCAACGCGGGGTAGAAGGGGGCCCGCCCAGACGCCCAAAGCTCGATGGCGACGAGTGCAGCCGCCGCGACAACCGAGAGGAACGCAGCTGTGAAGGCGGCTATCAGCCTAGTCGGCAAGCTGGGGTGGATTTTCGCAAGCAACTGGTAGGCCAGGCTTCCCACACAGGGGGCGGCTATCGCCAGGTTGACGATGTTTGCGCCCAGGGTGGTGATTCCGCCGTCGCCGAAGAGAAAGGCCTGCACGACCAAGACCGCGCTCATGACGATGGCAGCAGGCCAAAAGCCGAGGATGATGGCGACAGCCGCTCCGCCGGCAAAGTGGCCGCTGGTGCCAATGGCGATGGGGAAGTTGAGCATTTGCAGGCCGAAGACCAAGGCAGCCATAACAGCCATCAAGACGAGTTTGCTGCTGTCGAAATTGCGGCGTACCCAACGACTGGCATAAGCGACAGAGCCGGCACCGCCAAACCAGAGGGTGGTGAAGGTTTTGGTGTCTAGCATTCCGTCAGGGATGTGCATTTGACGATGTCCTCGCAAACTCTCGGATGCTGCTCTGGGCTACTAATAGTAACAATAGTAACACGAATTTGAAATTAGTAACACTGGGCTTTGGGACTTAGGGGCTTGAAAGGCTTACATATAAACTAGACGAACAGGGTCACCAGAGAGACAGCAAAAACCACCAAGCCGTATAGCCAGACAGTGCGGATCCCCCGGTTTGACCCATACAGGATGAAGTAACAGCCGGCAATCATCATGGTGATGTTTAAGATGACGCTATAAAACACCACTGTCAGACAATGGGCGCCTGAGACAATCAGGAGGGTGGCGGTGGAGGCGAAGGCGATGTCAAAGAAAGCGTTGCTTTGTTCGCGTTGGCGGATTGCCAGGTAGCTTAGCAACAAGCCTGACAATATGATTGCGCACACCATAATCAAGTCGACCGCCGGTAGTTGCTTGAAGAGCATGTCGCTGATGAAGGGCAGGCGGCTCTCGAATATCTCTGGCGAGAAAACGTCTGTATAAAGCAGGCTCGCCGCATGGCCGCCGTTGATAGCCAAAGCACCGATCCTGACCACATTGAAAAAGGCAAAAGCCAAGACTATAAGCTCGTTGGCACGAAAAAAGACTTGAAGGTATCTCGATAGGACCGGCCTGAGAAAGCCAATGAACCGAATGACCAATAGCGCAAGCAGCAACAAAAACGACAAAAGCAGCGTCGGCTCTAGCTGCCAGGGCCAGGGATTGATCAGTATCGGCATAATCAAACCAAGCTCGACCATTACCAAGGCGCAGGCCTCGACCAGCACGGTGCTTTTTGCTGGAGCTGGGACTAGCAGGTAGTTATCGTCGATCAACTGGTCTTGGGGGGCACTTTGAAAGAACCTGGCAATGCGGCCAAACAGCGGCTCTTTGTCGTCAGACGGGCTGATTGGCGCACTTGCCTCAAGGCCTGCTGGCCCTGTTGGCCCTGCGTCAAAGGCTGGTGATGCTTGACCGGGCCCTAAAAGGCCATTTTCAGCCCAAGCACTTAAGGCGTTCTCATCAAGGCCCCTGGTACCAAGGAATGCCAGTAATAGCAAAATGACAAACTGGAAAGCCAAATAGACAAAAGCCACAGCTGCAAGCTGGTACAAGCTGAGCAGCATAAAGCCGAACAGGCTGGTAGCCAGTACCTCGAGCATTAAAACGGCTAAAGCAAGGGTTAGGCAGTAAGCCTGCCGGGTGACCAAGAAAACCAGCATCAGCCCAAGGCAGACCACAAACAAGCCAGGCAGCGCGTCGCAGGCAACGGACAGTATTTGGCTGGTAGCAAAGACATTCCCCGTAATGCTGAAACGCTGTAATAATGGGGATAAGACCAGGCCTAGCCGAGACGCATAATTAACCATCAAAAAAAACGTCACACCAATCGTGTAGGAAAAAACCATGTTTTTAGTAACACCAGTGTATTTAGGGAGTTTTTTGGTAGCTGCTAACAGCCCAAGCACAGCGAAGGAGGCTAAGACAGTTGTCAGGTCTAGGGCTATCGCACGGGCCAGCGAAGGGGACAGCAGGCCGATGAGGGCGAGCACCTGAAAAAGCAAGCGGGGGAACGCACTAAAGAGCGACACCACCCAAAGCAGGTAGATGACGACCAGGGACGAGGGCTTGGAGTTCTTTTGCCGCAGAAGCGTCCTTGCCGACAAGCCGGCCAAGAGGCTGGTGGAGACGGATTGAAAACCAAAAAAGACGATTGCGACAGCGGGCGGCAAGAAGTTGACGTTGCTTAAGTTCAAAGCAAGGCCCCCATTGGTGACCAGCGAGGCAAGTATGCTAAACAATACAGCTATATTAAAACTGGCGTTGATTCGAGAAAAGGACGTTTTGGCGCGGCTCGAAGCATTGGCCTGCTGGCTCACATCAGCATCTGGCTCGGACTGCTCAGGCTGAACAGGGCCATCTTCGAATTGCAGGTATTGTCCGTGCATTGTGTATCCTCTCGCACCACCACTTAGACAAGCGGCTAACTACGTATAGCTTACTAGAAAAAGAGTCAGAAATATTACATAATTCCAGTTCTATATGAATTTCTATTTGGATTTCTGCAGGTTTGGCGTTTATAGTGATGCTTGCAACAGCGGGCCTAAAGCCCAATAAAAGACTATCAGCAAACGAGGTAATGATGATTTCGGAACGTTTACAGAGCTCGATGGTACGGTACTTGAACAAGCGCTATCTGAGTTTGCAGCCAACAACTGATACCTACCTGCCAAAGCCGCGGCTGGATATGGCCTATATGCTTTATGCGCATATCCCCTTTTGCGAACGCCTCTGCCCATACTGCTCTTTCAATCGATACCTTTTTGAGCCGGGCCGGGCTTTAAGCTATTTCTCCGACCTGCGCCGCGAGATGCAGATGCTGGCCGAGCTCGGATACGACTTCGAGTCTTTATACATCGGTGGAGGCACCCCGACCATCATGCCTGACGAGCTCTTTGCCACCATCGACCAGGCCCGTGAGCTGTTCTCGATCCGCGAAGTCTCTTGCGAGACGAACCCCAACCATCTGACCGACGAGGTCCTCGATGGCCTGCAAGGCCGTGTACAGCGTTTGTCTTGCGGGGTCCAAAGCTTTGACGACACTTTGCTCGGGCAAATGGAACGATATGAAAAGTATGGCTCTGGCGAAGAGGTCTTTAACCGTATCCTGGCCGTAAAAGACCGGTTCACTAGCTTTAACATCGACATGATTTTCAATTTTCCCTCCCAGACCGAGGCCAAGCTGATCAACGACATAGCCGCTGTGATGGAAAGCGGGGCAAACCAGGTGACTTTCTACCCCCTGATGGCGTCGCCGGCGGTATCGAAGTCGCTGGCGGCAACCGTTGGGTCAGTGGACTACAGGCGCGAGCACCGCTACTACGAGATCATCAGCGAGGCCCTGACCGGAGGAAGCCAGCCCGAGTTTGGCTTTAGCAGTGCCTGGACATTTAACCGGATCGTTTCACCCAAAGAGGCTTTCAATTATGGGGAGAAGCCCTTGTCCGCCCAAGATGATCTAACAGGCCTCTATGAGGCCCGCGCCCCCATGGTTGACGAGTATATAGTCAACTACGAGGAGTACCCTGCTATCGGCTCGGGCGGACTGTCCTACTTGGACGGCTCGCTCTTTGTCAACACCTTCTCGCTTGACGAATACCACCGAGCCATCTTGGCTGGGCAGATGAGCGTGAGCGGCAAAACCGACTTCACCAAACTTGACCGGATGCGTTACCGCTTTATGATGCAGCTTTTTGGGCTACGCCTGGATAAGGAACAATGGCAAAAAGACTTTGCTTGCAGTGTGGCCAACGGTGTTCCGATGGAATACCTCTTCTTCAAAACGAACCAGGCGTTTGCCCATGAGGACGAGCAGGAGATCACCCTCAGTGCACGGGGACGCTATTTGATGGTTGCTTTGATGAGGGAGTTCTTTATTGGCGTCAACGGGGTCCGCGACCAAGCCCGGGCGGCTTTGACGAAAGCAGAGCGCGACTTGCTGTTCGGGGATTAGCTATCAAGTAAAAAAAGCAGCTGGCCTGATGTCTCGCCCAGCTGCTTTTCTTGTCGTTAAGCTTAAAACTTATAAAGGTTAGTGGTCTTTAGGCCTCTGATGCGCCTCCAGCGGCAGCAGCTTCCATGCGGGCTTGGTTTTCAGCAGCATACATCCTGGCGTCCTCGTCTTTGATCTTATAGGCAAAGATCATCAGCAAAGCGGCAATCAGGTTGCAAGCAGCTGGAATCCCCATCAGCAACAACATGAAGTTCGTCACGAACTGGTCATCAATGAAAGCCGGAAGGACACCCTGGGCAGATGCAGCTTGGACAGCAAGGGAGTCAAAGCCGATAGCAGCTAAGGCATACATTGAAAACCCGCCGATAATTCCAGCAATCTTCATGGGCAGGTTGTTCATGGACATGATGACCAAGCGATGGTCTTGTCCTGTCTTCCATAGGCCATACTCGCCGCAGTCCAGCGCATAGTTGATGCCAAAGCCGGCATATAGGGCAGCTGCGAAGGACATGATCATGTTGATTCCCACAAAGATCGCCCAAAAGCCTGCTCCGAAGAAGAAGTTTAGGATCGATGATATTGCAGCACCGAGCAGGCCGACCCACATAGCCTTGTCTTTACCGAGCCGCTTGCCAACTTCTGGGGCAATCATCGAGAAGACAAAGCCGACCACTTGTGTCAAGGTCGAGGCGATGGTGTATAAGCCAGGGAAGGCGTCCGAGGCTGGAATCCCATGGGTATAAGGGATTATCAGCTGCCAAAAATAGATGACGATGTTCATGTTGATCAGCATACCGATCATGCTTAGCATGCTAGCTAATAGATAGATCAACAGCTGGCTGTTGGTAGTGACTGCCTTGACCATGTCAGCCACCTTGACCTGCGGAGCTCCCGCGCTACCTGGAGCGTTTTCTTGGGGGAGGTCGTAGGGCTTGGCAACGCGTCTAAGGATTACTGCTCCAACGATATAAAAGCCCGAAAAGCCAACAGACATCACTGTGTAGTTCATCGGAGAGGGAAAGATCGTTCCAAACCACGTGAGCATATAAGCGGCTGTAGCTGAGGTGAGGATCGTGCCTACAGTCATGATACGGTAGTTCCAAACGGTGATCCGGGTACGGTCAACGGCTGAGGCACCAGCCATTTGCGGGACGATGCCAAACTGTGCAGCCCCGATGAAACTCATCGATATGGTCACACAAAGGGCACCGATGGTCACAACAACGAAGTGGACGGTATCGTTACCAGGGACAAAGTCTGTAAAAGTGATGGCAATGCCAAAGGTAATGACAAACATAAAAATGAAGAGCCAAGGCCGGTACTTGCCTCCACCACCGATCTTGAGCCTGACCTTCTCAATAATGCCGCCGACCAGTGTTGCAACAACTAGATCTGTCAGCCGGGCAATCATCAATGCTGACGATAACAAGGACATGTTCATCCCGATCAGGGCATAGTACATGCTCCTCCACATCCAGGTGATCGAGCCTAACATTGAGAAAACGGAGTAGGCTGAATAACCCAATAATTCAGAAGTCTTAAGCTTCTTTTCTTGGCTTACATCCATATTCTTTGGATCTCCCTTCAAAATTGGCAATACTCTCAATTAACGACATTCTTTTGAAACTGCGCTTCTTTGCTATAAAAAATAACTTTGAGTAGTTCTAGGCTCCCTTTCCTCCTCTCTTCTGGCTTACCGACCGTTTAACGCATCTAATCTTTAAAACACTTGCTTGTACAGGCAAAACAGGTGTCTGAAGCCGACCTTTGATAATGCTGTACGTAACGAATATAGCATAGTCCTGTTAGCTTCTCGTTATTTTAACATTGCCCTACTAACAATAGTGATTAAATATTCATGTACCTAAACAAATTGTGTAAAAAACAGTTTATATAAGGTTTGGCGTGCCTTTGCATATGCTTTGGCCTGCCTATCGATTACAGAAGGCTTGCACCCATATAAGTTCTGCATGTGGCTTAGTCAGGCTAGATAGTATGAAAACGTGTAAAGGTCAGCATCAAGCAGCCGTTTTGGCATTTCAGCATTTGACACTTGAATCAAGCTTCTTTACAATTTGGAAGTTCATTTCAAAACCCCGTGATACTTTGTAAATGACATCATGGGCTGTTTGTCACAGCGGTTTTCAGGGTCCAGCTGAATCCGTGGCAACGGCTCGCACAGTACGGAGGATATAAGTGAGTACCTATTACGCCAAAAAAGGCGATGTAAAGCAGGAGTGGCTATTGATCGATGCTGAAGGCCTAGTGCTCGGCAGGCTTGCCTCGTTTGCGGCACAGATCTTAAAGGGCAAGTTGAAGCCCCAGTACACTCCCCATGTCGACACTGGCGATTATGTTGTGATCATCAATGCCGACAAGATTAAAGTCACAGGAGCCAAGGTTACGGACAAGGTCTACTACCACCACAGCGGCTATCCTGGAGGATTAAAGCAAGAAACCTTCGCTCAGGTCATGGAGCGTCACCCTGAACGTATCATAGAGCGTGCTATACGTGGAATGCTCCCGAAAAACAGGCTAGGCCGGGCAATGGGCAAGAAACTGAAAGTATATGCTGGACCAGACCATCCACACCAGGCGCAGACCCCACGTCCAATCAAGCTGGAGGAATACCATGGTTGATAACAACTCAGGTGGCGAAGCAGTCTATTACGGTACGGGCAGGCGCAAAAACGCCGTTGTACGGGTGCGCATCAAGCCCGGTACCGGCAAAGTAACGATAAACGGCCGCGATGGAAAAGAGTACTTTGGCCGTGAGGCCTTGCTTGATTATGCACTGACCCCTTTTAAAGTAACCGACACAGTCGACCACTTTGACGTCTTCGCCAACAGCTCCGGCGGCGGAGTA
This sequence comes from Coriobacteriia bacterium, assembly GCA_009776725.1. Lineage (GTDB taxonomy): Bacteria > Actinomycetota > Coriobacteriia > Coriobacteriales > UBA8131 > WQXZ01. Next base: position 7,979 of record WRNE01000010.1, on the reverse strand, counting down.
TCTGGACAGGCTGGCGCACTGCGTCACGGTATCTCGAGAGCTTTATTAGTAGCGGGAGACTACCGTGCTGAACTGAAGAAGGCAGGTTTTCTGACTCGCGACCCACGCATGGTGGAACGCAAGAAATACGGATTAAAGAAAGCGCGTAAGCGTCCTCAGTTCTCAAAACGGTAGGCATAATATAAGGTTGATGATACATGCTGGTATTTGAAAGTATCAGCATGTACTGTATAAAGGAAGGTACGGGCTTGCCTGCATATTTTGGCACTGATGGTGTACGGGGGAAGGCTTTTATAACTCTGACGGTACCGATGGCTGAAACGCTAGGTTATGCTGCGGTGAAGATACTGGGACCGACCTTGCTGATTGGGCGTGATACCCGATATAGCGGCGAAGCCCTTGAAGAAGGCCTTGTCAGAGGGATTAATGCTGCCGGGGGGAAGGCCTTGTTGGCGGGAATAATCCCGACTCCGGCGATTGCCTTCCTTGTCAAAGAGTACAGTGCCGACGGAGGGGTCGTGATTTCTGCATCACATAACCCGCCTGAAGACAACGGCATCAAATTCTTCAATGTCAACGGATACAAGCTAAACGACTCACAAGAAGAGCAGTTCGAGCAGGCCCTCCAACAAATGCCCTCTATCGATGTCTCCCAATTTGACGACCAAACAAGCGATAACATCTTTTCAATCGATGACCCCCTCGACCAAACGGCTGGCCAACAGGTCTTGACGGACGCTGCAGAGCGTTATATCGAATATGCAGTCAGCACGTTCTCTAGACAGGGGCTTGACCTTCGGGGAATAAGGATAGTCATAGACTGTGCCCATGGGGCTGCCTTTCTCACCACCCCCGAGACATTTCGGCGGCTTGGGGCAGAGCTGATAGTCATCAATAATGACTACAACGGCAAGGACATCAATGTCGACTGTGGGTCGACCCATCTCGAACAGTTAAAGCAGGCTGTTGCTGATGCCCATGCCGACCTGGGGATCGCTCACGATGGCGATGCCGACCGTTTGCTCGCCATCGACTCCAATGGCCAAGAGGTCGACGGAGACCACATCATGGCGATTTGTGCCCAAGACCTCCAAGAGCGGGGAAAGCTTAAGAACAACACCGTTGTTTCGACTGTTATCTCCAACCTTGGCTTCGAGTATGCCTTGGAGTCAATGAAAATAGCGCTGGTGAGGACCGACGTCGGCGACACCAAGGTGCTCTCGGCAATGCTGGAAGGCGACTATGTCTTGGGAGGCGAGCAGTCCGGGCATATGGTACTGCTAGAATACAGCACCACAGGCGATGGGCTGATCAGTGCTTTGCAGTTGCTGTCAGTTATGCAAAGGAAGCAGAAGACTTTACCTCAGTTGGCAGCTATTATGCAAAAAGTACCGCAAAAAATGCTAAACGTCACTGTTCAAGAAAAAGATACAGTCATGCAGTCCGAACAGCTTTCTCGGGAGAAGCGCACAGTCGAGGACTTGCTCGGCGACAAGGGGCGGGTCTTGTTGCGGCCATCAGGCACAGAGCCGAAAATACGGGTAATGGTGGAAGCCGATGACGAGAAGCTTGCCGAAACGCTGGTCAACCAGTTAGCCAAACGGGTGGCTGAGATCGACGCAGAGCTGACCTGACAGCCAGTTGCCGCCAAGCCCAGGCGACTAAGTAACCAGATATACATTTTCAGCGGTGTTTTACCCGATTAATCCGACTTGATTAACCTTATTAAGATAGACTATAGTACAATTATTCAAATGCCACTCAAAGCTTGAATGATTGCCTTGCTTGACTTATGAGTTGCCAGAGTGGTTTTACGACGCGGGAGAAGAACCTAGGTTTTCTCCACATAATTGAAAGGACGAATATGGAAAACAAGAAACTGACCAGACGGACTTTTGTGGCTGGTGCAGCTGTGGCTGGCGCAGCAATCGCAGGAGCGTCGCTTTTGACCGCGTGCAAGGATGACGAAGAAGAAGTGGTCGAAGGCGACGAAAAGGCAGGGGGAACTTTTAAGTACTATGTAAACGAGCCGGCGTTCATTGATCCTTACAACCTTCAAGAATCAGAGGGGACCCAAGTCGGGTCGCAGATGTTCGACTCATTGATGAACTACGACTACCGTACCGAGAAGCTTCTGCCGGCAGCCGCTGTGAGCTGGGAAGTCAATGACGACGCGACAGTCTATACCTTCCATTTGCAACCGGATGCCTTGTTCCATAACGGCGACCCGGTGACCGCGGCTGACTTCAAGCGCGGCTGGGAGCGCATTTGCGACCGGAACATCAGTGACGAGCCGTCAGAGATCGACTACCATTTGGCCCAGGTAAAGGGTTATAAAGAAATGGTAGAGGACCAGACGGCAACGGAATTGTCCGGTGTCGTAGCCTTAGACGACCTTACTTTAGAGGTTACCCTGGTTGCCTCTTATGCTGACTTCCTCTATGTTTTGACTCACCCGGCCTTAGGCCCTGTGCCTGCTGCCGCCGAGGACTTTGAGACCTATAGCGAGGCTCCGATCGGCAACGGCCCCTTTATGATCAAGGGCAAGTGGGAGCACGACCAGTACATCCAGGTCCTCCGTTTCGAAGATTACTATGGCGATGTGCCCTTTGTCGACGGCATTGACTTCAACATCATTTCGGAGGTCGAAACAGCCTTTAACGAATACGAGGCTGGCAATTTGGACTTCGTCCAGATACCGCCAGGAATGATCGAGGACTGTGTCGACAAATACGGCGAGTCGATTGACGGCTGGGTTGCCCAACCCGGGAAGCAAACACTCTTAGGCCTCGAGTCGTCCACGTACTACCTCGTGATCAACAACCTTGACCCCGTTCTTTCAGATGCCAAGGTGCGCGAGGCGATCAGCTATGCCATTAACCGGCAAACTATTTGCGACGTGGTCTTCCAAGGCGTCAGGGTACCGGCCGACGGGCTGATCCCCCCAGGAATCCTAGGCTACCGCGAAGGTGCCTGGAAAACATCGTTTTATGACGAGGATAAAGCCAAGGAGACTTTGGCCGAGGCAGGGTATCCAGATGGAGAAGGCCTGCCCACGTTCAAGCTTTCCTTTAACACAGGCGGAGCGCATCAGCAGATCATGGAGCTGATACAGTCCGACTTAAGGAAGATCGGTATCGAGACCGAGTTGGAGTCGATGGACTGGGCCGCCTACCTCAAGGCTTTGGCTGACGGGAACTATCAGATGGGGCGTCTCGGCTGGATTGCCGACTATCCCATTATGGAGAACTTCCTCTTCTCATTGTTCTTTACAGGTACTGGCGACAATCGCTCACAGTACTCAAACCCCGATGTCGACGAGGGTATCTTGAGTGCACGGGGGATCCTTGACAACGACGAGCGTATCGCTGCCTTCCAGGCAGTCGACGACATCGTCCAAGAAACCACCCCGATCGTCCCGATCATGTTCTATCGGCATGCCCGTGTCACATCGGCTAGAGTAAACGACTTCTTCTTCTCGCCGACGCTGATCGCCGACATGAATGCTACTTGGCTAAGCAAGTAAGAAGTTTATTCAAGCATGACATTGGCTTGAAAGAACCGTAAGCAAGTATGGGTAAATACATCCTGAAAAGGATCGTGCAGTTTATCCCGGTTTTTTTCGGGGTCACGTTTTTGCTTTTTGCGATGCGAGTCATAGTCCCCGGCGATCCTGTGATCATGATCGCCGGGGAAAGAGCCGTCTCCCCAGCCACATACCAACTGATTGTCGAGCGAAACCACCTCGACGAGCCGATCTATGTCCAATACGGCTACTATATGAATGATTTGCTGCATGGTGACTTTGGGCACTCCTATCAAAAGGGGCGTGACGTGAAGGTCATCTTTGCTGACAAGTTCCCTTATACAGCCAGGTTGGCAGTGGCTGCTATCAGTGTCGAAGTGCTTTTTGGCATCTCGGTAGGGATTGTCTCGGCTATTAAAAAATACTCCTTTATCGACATGCTCTTGACCTTGTCAACCTCGATCCTGGTCAGTATGCCTGTGTTTTGGCTGGGCTTGATGCTGCAGGCGGTTTTCGGTATCTGGCTAAAGCGCGTGACTGGTGGCTTGATATCGCTTCCGATCTCAGGCGCGGGTGGGCCGATCAGCAACTATCCAGCAATAGTACACTTAATATTGCCAGCTATTACACTTGCATCAGTTTCGTTAGCTGTGACCGCTCGTATCATGCGTTCCCAGCTGCTCGAAGTCCTAAGTCAAGACTATATTCGCACTGCCTATGCCAAAGGGCTTGCCAAACGGGACGTGATAATCAAGCATGCCTTGAAAAACGCCATGATCCCTGTCATCACCTTCATTGGAATCGATTTCGGCTCGATGATGTCGGGAGCGATCCTAACCGAGTCGGTCTTTAGCTGGCCTGGGATCGGACGCGAGATATACCTAGCAATCACTGCTCGCGACTGGCCGATTGTGATGGGCGGGGTAGTGATAATTGTCATCATTGTGATGCTAATAAACTTAATTATCGATATCAGTTATGCCTTGTTTGACCCGCGCATCCGTTACGGGGCGAACAGGGCGGAGTAGCCATGCTTTTTCTGTTTGGCAAAGCACGCGCTGAGCGTTTGGACCGCGAAGGCAGAAAAGCCGCTCGTACCAGGACTTTATGGGGCGATGCCCTAAAGCGCCTTAGCAAGAACAAGCTGGCTGTGCTAGCACTGATATGGATCCTTTTCATGGGTATCGTCGCTCTGACCGGCCGCATCTGGGTGCCCCAAGTCTTCGGCGAGGTGGTCTACACCGACAGTTCGACCGCGACCCTGACCTCCAAGCTAAAGCCTTCGTTGGAACATCCCTTCGGCACAGACCTGCTTGGCCGTGATGTCTTGGGGAGGATAGCATATGGGGCTGGCGTCTCGCTGGCCATCGGCATTCTGGCGACTTTGATATCGACCAGCATCGGTATTGTATTAGGCTCGCTAGCAGGGTACTTCGGCGGCTTGATCGACTCCTTGGTGATGCGGGTCACTGATACTTTCATGGCAGTCCCCTACACTTTGTTCACGATAGCCCTGATTGCCGTGCTCGGCCCGGGTTGGATCAATGTGTTTTTAGCGATTGGCCTCTTAGGCTGGACGTCGATTTGCCGAGTCGTCCGATCGGCTATTCTCCAGATCAAAGAAAACGACTACATAGCAGCTGCCAAGGCGCTGGGCGCAAGCAACCTGCGTATCATACTGCGCCATATCCTGCCAAACTCAATGGCCAGCGTCGTAGTCTATTCCACTATGAGCATTGGGTCGGCGATCCTCTCCGAAGCCGCCCTGTCCTACCTCGGCCTGGGGGTGCAGCAGCCACAGCCTTCCTGGGGAGTAATGATCTCAGAGGGACAGACCTTCCTACAAACCCATCCGTGGTTGGTGTTTTGCCCCGGAGCAGCCATCCTCACCACTGTCTTGGCCTTCACACTCTTAGGCGACGGTTTGCGCGATGCTCTTGACGTGAAGGGCACGTAGGTCGAAGTGGCACAGGCAAAGCGCGATATTTTCACAGACGATGTGCTCCCGAAGTACGAAAACCTTTTGGAGCTAAAGAACCTGACAGTTCATTTTCACACCCAAGACGGCATAGTCAAAGCAGTGGACGGCATCTCGTTTGTTTTAAACGCGGGAGAAACCCTTGGCATCGTGGGCGAGAGCGGGTCGGGCAAGTCCGTCACGGCTTTATCGATCCTCGGCCTCGTGCAGATACCGCCCGGCCGCATTGAGGATGGCGACATCCTGTTCAAAGGCCAATCGCTGATTGGCATGAAAGACAACGACCTGCAGATAATTCGGGGGAACCATATAGCGATGATCTTCCAAGACCCCCTGTCTGCTTTAAACCCAGTTTACCGGGTCGGCCAACAAGTGGGAGAAGGCCTCGTTGTCCACCGCGGCCTGACAAAGGCTGCCGCTCTGGAAAAAGCCGTCGAACTACTCGATATGGTAGGGATTCCCAACCCTGACCAGCGCGTGTTAGATTATCCCCATCAGTTCTCCGGTGGAATGAGGCAGCGGGCGATGATCGCTATGGCCTTGGCCTGTGACCCGGAGATATTGATTGCCGACGAACCGACCACCGCCTTGGATGTGACCATCCAAGCCCAGATCATCGAGCTCATGCAGCGCATGCAAGAAGAGCATGGCACGGCAATCATCATGATCACCCATGACTTAGGCGTCGTTGCCGATATGGCTGACCGGATCATTGTCATGTATGCCGGCAAGCCAGTCGAATACGGGACTGCCGACCAAATCTTTTATCAGCCGCTTCACCCCTACAGCTGGGGGCTGATGCGATCTATTCCCAAGCGCAGCTTAGACAGCGGCCAAGAGTTGACTCCCATTAAAGGCAACCCTCCCTCGCTTATCAACCTGCCCCCAGGCTGCGCTTTCTCGGAACGTTGCCCTTATGCCAGCCCGCGCTGCGCAAGCGAGCAGCCCAAGCTACGCATGATTAAAGACGGGCATTACTCGGCCTGTTTCTTCTCCCAAGACGAAGAGTTCCTTCTAAACTCGCCTATCTATGACGATCAGAGCCAGCCTGATAAAGGCGATACAGACAATGCATCAAGCGATGGCATGAAAAACCCCGACGCCTTAGGGCCGGGAGGCAATGATGACTGAGGCTTTGGTCAGGCTGGAGAACCTAAGCAAGGACTTTTCGACCTCAAACGGGCTTTTCAGTTCGCGTTTTGGCGCTAAAGTCTCAGCTGTCAAAGACGTCAGCTTCCAAATTGAAAGCGGCCAGACCCTAGGCCTGGTCGGTGAGAGCGGGTCTGGCAAGTCGACCATCGGGCGCTGCATCATCCGTTTGCTGAAGCCCACTGCCGGGTCGGTATTCTTTGACGGTAAGGATGTCCATTCTTTAAAGGGAGAAGACCTCAAGGACTTTCGCAAGGATGTCCAGATTGTCTTCCAAGACCCTCAAGCCTCGCTTAACCCGCGCATGACCATAGGGGAGTTGGTCCGTGAGCCTTTTGTCATACATAAGATAGGCTCAAAAACCGAACAGATCGAGCAAGTGCGCGAGCTTTTGAATATCGTCGGCTTGAATCCTGAGCATATTAACCGGTACCCCCATGAGTTCTCTGGCGGACAACGCCAACGCATCGGTATTGCCCGCGCCTTGGCCCTTCAGCCCAAGCTGATCATCTGTGACGAGCCAGTCAGCGCCTTGGATGTATCGATCCAAGCCCAAGTGCTGAACCTCCTCGTCAGCCTGCAGGACGAATTCGGCTTGACATACTTGTTCATTGCACATGACCTGGGTGTTGTCCAGCATGTCTCAGACCAAGTGGCTGTGATGTATTTAGGCTCACTAGTCGAATACGGCGAGGTAGACTCTCTGTATTTGAGGCCGCATCACCCATACACACAGTCCTTGTTGTCAGCCATACCCATACCTGACCCTAAAGAACAACGGTCAAAAACGCGCATCCTGCTGCCAGGCGACCCGCCTTCGCCGCTCAACCCGCCGAGTGCTTGTCGTTTTCGCACCCGCTGCCCCTTAGCCGAGGAGGTATGCGCAGTAGATACGCCACTGATGCGTGAGGTCGAGCCAGGCCACTACTGTGCCTGTCATTTCGCCAAAGAAAACCCCATTCGCTAGTCTTTAAGCCCAAAGGCCGTAAGGGTTGCTTACATTTACCAGTGCCTGCCTTATACGGCTATGTGGAAGGCGCTGGCCTGTACCGGGCAACGATTGGAATACCATTCAAATGTGGAGAAGACCCCGCTCTTCGAGTGTCGCATCCGGGATAAAAAAAGCAGAGACTGCAAATGAGCCTGCCCCTTCTTCTACTTAATACTAGTATAATAGTATATATTACCAATATCTCCCCTCAAGCCAAGTGCTCAAGATTGACGATTGGGCGCAATTCTGACGGGTAAATTCGCAAACTCATCGCACCACATAACAAAAATATGGCATATCCAGGGTAAACGCACCAGACATCGTCTGCAAAACCG
>WRNE01000009.1 GCA_009776725.1 Coriobacteriia bacterium | reverse complement strand
CCATCCCTTACAACTTGATCTTCTCGATCAGTGTCTTTACCAACCGCTTGAGGGCCAGGTTTGTCCAAACGACCTATTGGAATGGGGCAAATATTGACCGCTTGGCTGTCAGGTCGCCCCAAAACGAGCAGAGATTCATCCAACAGTTGGTCTCTGCCCGCCAAAAAATCGACTACTCGCAGATCATCGACCCGGATTATGTCGTAAACAGCGAAGTCGGTGTCTTTATCCCCGCGCGGGAGTGTGCCTATGTCACCGACAGCCAACTGAACCCAGAACAGACGATCGCCTTGTTCGACGACGGCATGCGGATTATCCTTCTGGAGGATTGCCAGCTCTGGGTCAAGGAGACTAGCCCGTTAGGCGACATCATCAGGCTTAACGGCCACACCAGCCAAGGCGATGTGATGGTGTCTTGCCCGTTTCTGTTTTTACGTCATTTGGACTACGCGAACCTGGAGCAGGCTTTGCTGGATTTGGAGACAGATGCAAAAACAGGCAAGGAGGTTTTAAGGTTCGAGCGTTTGGCGTACGAGCATTTCATGAACGAGCGCAGCCAGTGAAAACAGATGATCAAGTGTTAATATGTTCCGTAAAATTAATCAAGCAGTTTGTACCGGGAGGATGACCTATGTCTGAGGTGGTAGATAAAGCAATGAAGGCCCGTGAGGCTTCGCATAAGATGGCCCGATTAGGCCTCATTGAACGAAACAATGCACTTAATGCCTTAGCGGATGCTCTAGTCAAAGAAGAAGACTATATCTTGCAAGAGAACGCTCTAGACATGGATGCGGCCTTAAATGCTGGAACAGATGCAGCTTTATTGGACAGGCTCGCCCTGGACTCAGGGAGGCTAGCCAAAATAGCAGCGGGCTTGCGCGATATCGTGGCTTTGGCCGACCCTTTGGGAAGGGTCATAAGTGGGACAACTCTCTACAACGGTATACTGATGCGACAGGTCAGTGTGCCAATGGGAGTCGTCGCAATGATTTACGAGGCACGCCCGGATGTGACTGTCGATGCCGCGGGCTTATGCTTGAAGTCTGGGAATGCCGTCATCTTACGAGGCGGGTCTATGGCTTTTCGTTCCAATACTGCGCTGACGAAAGTGCTCGCCCAAGCCGGGCAGGACTCAGGGCTGCCAGACTGCTGGCTGCAGTCTGTCGAGACGACCGACCGCAGTGCAACGACAGAGCTAATGTCTCTGCATGGCCTGATCGACCTCCTTATCCCCCGAGGCTCCGGCTCGTTGATCAAGTCGGTAGTCGAGAACTCGAAAGTGCCAGTGATCGAGACTGGCGAAGGCAACTGCCATGTCTACATCCATTCAGCTGCTGAGGCTGCGTATATCCTGCCGATTGTCTTGAATGCCAAACTACAGAGGCCTGGCGTATGCAATGCAATCGAGTCACTGTTGATCGACAGCGAGGTTGCTAGTGCCTACCTGCCTTCGATAATCGACGCCTTGACCGATGAGGGCGTGCTCGTCCATGCTGACGAGCAAGCTATGGCCTTTGCCGCAAGCCTGCCTGAGTCGCAACGCGCCCTGGTGGTCGAGGCAGCCGAGGAGGACTGGTCAACAGAGTACCTGGCTTTGGAGATTGCCATTAAATGTGTGAGCGGGCTTGACGAGGCCATCAACCATATCAACACATATGGCAGCCATCACTCGGACTCGATACTGAGCCAAGACTACGATGCTGTCCAACGTTTCTTATTGGAGGTCGACTCCGCTGTGGTCTATGCAAACGCCTCGACCCGCTTTACCGATGGCGGGGAGTTCGGCTTTGGTGCTGAAATCGGCATATCGACCCAAAAACTACACGCCCGTGGCCCCATGGGGCTTGCAGCCTTGACTACCGGCAAGTATATACTTGAAGGTACAGGCCAGGTACGTTGAGCGATTTGCCAGATACTATGAGCAGTGAACCCATGCCCACGACAATCAGCCATCCTGGCAGTATGCAAAGCATTTTTGGCGCTTTCACAGAGCAGGTGGTCTCTGCCAGTGTGCAAGAGCCCCTGCGCTTGGGCTTGCTTGGCGGCACTTTCGACCCTATTCATATCGGTCACCTGCTTTTAGCACAGTTTGCCCAAGAGCAGTACGACCTAGACGGCGTGCTCTTCATCCCGTGCGCTTATCCATTTTATAAGACCCATGCCCAGGCTCATACGGGCTGGACTGGGCCGGCCAATGCCGAGGCCCGTGTCAACATGTTGCGACTGGCTATACAAGGCAAGGGCGTCTTTGAGCTAAGCCGGGTAGAGGTCGACCGGGAAGCCCCCAGTTATACGATAGATACGATAAAGACCATCAGCAAGGCCTGTGGCCTGACGACGGGGTCGGTCCGTGTCGAGCTGTTTCTGATCGTCGGCGCAGATGCTTTGGTAGACTTGCCGAACTGGCGTGACACTGATGAGATAGCCAGGTCCGTGACTATCCTTTACGGCCGTCGTCCCGGTACGGACGATGGGCAAATCGAGCACCTAGTTGGCAACAAGGAGATGAACGCCCATGCTGTCGATGCGGTCCAGCTAGATGTCAGCTCGACCCTTATCAGGTCGCGTGTGGCCAAGGGCTTGTCCATCGATTACTTTACCCCAGAGCCAGTAGTCAGGTATATCATGGACAAGGGCCTGTACAGGCAGCAACAAAATGCTGTCCGCTTAGACCATGAGAATGCTAGAGTGCTAGCTGATGATGCCGAAGGCAATNGCCTTGATGCACAGCACAAGCCGCCAGCGGACCATATGGCTGNCCAGCCTGCATCAGCAATTCAGACTGAACAATAAAATGAATACAGCAGGTCGTTTAGCTGCCTTGTCGAAAGACAGGCTTTGAGGGTGAGTGTGTTGGCTGAACTGAGTCCTTTCAACATCAGCCTCGACGTCAAGAGGCGTTTGAGCAAAGCCCGCTACCAGCACTCGCTCTTGGCTGCTCAAACCGCGGAGCAAATGGCCAAAAGTTATGGCGTGGACACCAAGAATGCTGTCTTGGCTGGCCTTTTGCATGATTGGGACAAGGACCTTTCAGTCGACGAGCTGGTCTTGAAAGCCAGGATGTATGGAATAGAGGTCCCTTTGCAGCCAGAGTCGTTGCTGCACGCGCTAACAGCTGCCATATCGCTGCCTGAAGTATATCCGTCGCTGCCTGGCGAGGTCGTTATCGCTATTGGGCGTCACACAACGGCTGCCCCGCAAATGAGCAGGCTCGACATGATCATCTATGTGTCTGACATAATCGAGCCGTCGCGCAAATACCATGACCCGGGTTTTGTCGAACAGGTAGAAGAGCTTCGTATTATGAGCGGCCCTAGATCGCTAGAGATTGTCTTCACACGGTCGCTCTGTTTGACTTTGGCCCATCTGCTGGACAAGCAAAGCTATATCCACCCGGTTTCGATCGAGGCGATGGCAGACGTCTTAGACAGTTTTGGCAGCAGTATGGATCTGGCAGACAGGGGCATCTATCAGCAGTCCCGGCATGTCTTAGGGCTTGCTAGAGGCTTATTATGAACTTGAACACTGATTTAGCGTTTCGACAGGAGGATTGGTGAAGAGCTCGCGAGAAATTGCCATATTGGCAGCCCAGGCTGCCGATGAGAAGAAAGCAACCGATATCGTTATTCAAGAAGTTAGCGGCACCGTCGTCATCTGTGACTACTTTGTCATAGCCACAGGAGCTATAAACCGACAAGTCGATGCAATACGAGAGGCTATTGAAGACAAGCTACGCATAGAGGCCGGGGTAAAACCGATTGGCCGCGAGGGCTTGGACGAGCTGCAGTGGGTGCTTTTGGACTATGGCGATGTCGTCGTCCATGTCTTTCAACCGGAGCTGCGTGATTATTATCGGCTAGAGACGCTTTGGAACGATTCTCCCATAGTCAGCCTAAGCGAGGCTGGGATCGACAACCCGGTGTTCTCGGAGCGCATCATGAGGTACCTTGCCGGCCAGATTGACGATCCCATCGAAGCTGGCCAGAGCGAAGAGCAGCCTTAAAAGTTCTCGCGACTGGTTCCCTGAGAGCCGACGTTGCCGTCNGCCGCATTCATGGTGAGGGTATAGATATAGCCATATGAGAGGTAGGTGCTGGTGCTTCCGCCATCGAAGGTCAGTGTGAAGTAGAATCCTTCATCGCCAAACATTATGTCTTCGCCAAACCAGTTCTCACCCCAGCATTGTTTGAATACATATGTGCCTGAAGGCAGATAAACAGTGACCGAGCCGCCTGGATGGATGAAGACAGTCGAAACCAAAGTGTTATTGCTGTAGATTTTTATATATATTGGTGTAACCAGTGAGCTTCCGTTGAAAGTGAGATAGACTGCCGACGACCGGTAACCGTCATTGTGGTAGAGCTCTCCAGTCCCGGGAAAAAGAGTGGTNCAGGCTATAGCCCGGTCATAGGCATCGGAATAGCNACCGAGGCTATGGAATATCTTCCATGCCCCGTACCGGTCGCCGTTATTCAGTTTCTGCTCAGCAATCTGATAATTGGTCTTGTCGCACCATTCTTTCGATTCGGGGAACCCATCGGCGTACAGTGATTTGAATATTACCAAAGCCGCCTCATAATCCCCGTCATCGAACAATTGCCTTGCTTCAGCAAAGTCGATGTGGTTCTGACAGAGGCTTGCCATTTCAGCTGCGTCGTCAAAGCCTCCCAGAGACAGGAAGATCGATTTAGCCTCCTCGTATTTACCGTCCTCATACAACGCATAGGCATCCAAGTAGTCGATGTTTTGTTGGCACAACTTGATTTGGGCCTCGCATTGTGTAGCATAGTATGGAGCTTCTTGGTAGTCGCCAAGTCCGGTAAAGACAAGCAGCAGGTCCTCGAAAGTCGTTTTCAATTCCTGGTAGTCAGCCTGGGTTTTGGCAGCCCTTAACTCGCTCTCTGACGAATCATAGGTCTCAACTGCGTTTTTATACTTGTTTGACTTGACCAGCGAATAGACGCCAAAACCTCCGCCTACCAGCAAAACGGCAGCTACGACAACGGCGATGACGGTCTTTAAAGTCTTTGATTTTTTCGGAGGAGCAGCCTGGACAGGAGGGGCCTGGACAGGTGGTGTACCCGGCACAGGTGGTGTACCCGGCACGGGTGGTGTACCCGGCACGGGCGGTGTTCCTTGCATGGGCGGTGTACCTTGCATGGGTTGAGCACCCTGCATGGGCTGAGCACCCGGTATAGGCGGTGATTGCAACGGCGGGGCAGCTGAAGTCTGGAAAGCCGGTACAGGCGGCGACTGTTGTGGAGGGCCAGCCTGCATCGGGGCGCCACTCAGCATCGGCGATCCGCTCGGCATCGGCGAGCCGCTTGGCATCGGGGGCCCCTCAGGGGGCCTAGCGTCCACGAAAGGCGTTTCGTCAGCTGCTGGCTGTCCAGCCGGCATGGGCGGCTCGACTGGCAATGGCATCCCGCTTGATACTGGCGCGCCCATTGGCAAGTCAGGCTGCGTGGCTGGCTGGGTGATTGAGTCGTCCGTACCTGGCTGGCCCGAGACCGGCTCAAGCGAGCTTTTGTCTAACGTTGTACCACATTCTGGACAGAAAGCAGCATCGCCATCAATCCTCTTTCCACAATTGGGACAGAACATGTTTTCCTCCAATGAGTGTGCTAGTTATTGTTTTGATAAATGATATCGTAATTAGGTGCATATAGCACCACATGGCACGGCCTTGGCAAAGCATCACCGAGGCAAGTCCATGGTCATGAGGTCAGGGGGATGGGCTCTAAGTGCAGGAGGGGCAGCCAAGTGCCTCTCTGCCACAACCGGCTCACGAGGCGGTGCAAGCAACCGAACCATCTCCAGCTCTGGGAGAGGAGGGTCTGGAGCCACCCGGCTTGGCGGCGGGCCCATCAAGGGCGGTATCCTCTCTGGAACCAATACAGGGGCAGCAGGCTGGCTCCGGTAAGGGGGAGGGCCCATCAACCTGGGCATGCGCTCAGGGATAAACACAGGGGGAGAAGGCCACGGGCGCGAAGGCAGGGGAGCCCCACAAAAGGGGCAGTAATCCCTGACTGAGGCAGTAAAGCCTCGGCAATTCTGACAGTCCACCTGAGTCCTTTCTGCTTAAATGAAAAGAGAGTTGCTTCAAACCGATAAATGCCACGATAACGCCAGACCGGTAGCCAGTCAACCGAGCCGCCTTCAAAGCCAGTCGGGCAACCTAGGCCAAGCAAGTGGCTTTTCCCAATTGCCAACCATCAAACACTAGGGTCAGCCGAGGGCATGAGGCCCTTCGCTGTCGTCCTTCTCCTGCCCGACTGTTCCTGTGCCCATATAGCGAAAACGATAGTCTCGGCCATAGCTTACCGCAGCCTCGCCAAAACGGTCACGGACCTGGTCGGTTGCTTGGACTATCGACTCGTCCCGCTGGTCTTCGACTACCGGATCGAACAATGAGAGCTGGTTGGCACCAAGCGTGTCGGCGTCAAAGCCTGAGACCCCTACGCCAATCAGCCGCACTGAGTCGCCAGGACGCCAGAGCTGCGCCAACAGGCTTAAGGCGACAGGCCCAAACCGGCGTTCGTTGTCGAAGAGCTCGTTTGAGGTTTTTTGCGCCGTGCGTGTCGTAAGGTCGGGGTACTTGACCTTCAAAGCCACAGTATGGCCTGAAAGCTGGCGACGACGAAGCCGCCTACCGACTTTGGCAGCAAGCATCTCGATCGCCGCGCATATGTCGTCTTCTTCGACCAAGTCCCTTGAAAAAGTCATTTCGTTGGAAACTGATTTCACTGACTCGTCAAAGACTACGGGGGAGTCGTCTATGCCTAGGCAACGGTCGCGCATCACTTCGGCATTCTTGCCGAAGACCTCGCGTAGCAAGCCTATGTCGCTCGATGCGACCTGGCCAAGCGTAGTGATCCCGGACCTCTCCAGGCGTGACTCGCTGTCTGCGCCTATCCCCGTGAGCTCCCTTACCGGCAAAGGCGCTAAAAACGACTGCTCGCTGCCTGGGTAGACAACCGTCAGCCCCCGGGGCTTGTTTTGCCCGGATGCGACCTTTGCCACGGTCTTGGATGTCCCAAGTCCAATCGAGCAGGTAATCCCAAGCTTTGCCACACGGCCCATAACTGCTTGGGCCAGCTCGATTGGATGGTCCCGAACGTACCTGCCAGGCGTAACGTCTAGATAGGCCTCGTCAATCGACTCTTGTTGCAAATGCGGAGACACACTGCGCATAATCTCCATGACCTGGCCAGACATCTCGATATACCTCGGATAGTTCCCATGCGTCCAAATGGCATCCGGACACAAGCGGGCAGCAGTAGCAGACGGCATAGCTGACCGTACCCCAAATGCCCGCGCCTCATAAGAGCAGGTCGAGACTACCCCACGCCGATTCGGGTCACCGCCGACAATCACAGGCCGCCCTCGCCATTCGGGATGGTCCAGCTGCTCGACCGATGCAAAGAAAGCGTCCAAATCCATCAAAAGGACTGCCTTGCCCTCCCAGTCGTATAAAAAACGCTCAGCCATGCCTTCGAGTATATACATTCTCACTTCAGCTTGCTTATAAAAATGTGGAGAAGCCCGCGCTTCTCCCGCCCGAAGCAGCTATTGCCTTTATCAGCCGCTGCAACACTCTTTCAAGTTTAACGTCTGGACTTGTAAGGACAATCACATTCCGAATCAAAGAATGCTATTATCTTCACCTAGCAATGCATATCAATCGTGAATAAAGAGTGATATGCCTAGCCCTTAAAAATGCTGGGCATATGTGTGGGAATAGAAGGCTGGTACGAGGGCAGCCTGTGGGGATTTTGCGGGAAACCGACTGTAGTCTTATACAGAATAAGCCAATTGTAGAATTTACTTATTAATGAATTCCCACCTAAGATAGGTTTTATAACAAAGGGAAAAATCCAAGCGGTACCGGTTTTTCTCTGAATAGGACGCCAATGGCAGAAGATTTTGAAAAAGCAGACGATCTTGATGGAAGGGCAGTTTCAGCAAAGAAGTCGAATGCAGCTGCTGACAGTTTTATCAAGGACTTTCACCCATACTTGCATGGGCTGGCCTCAAGGTATACTCCCCAAAACGACGAGCATCAACGCGACGAGGTGTTCGCTGTCGCGATGGTTGCCTTTTATGAGGCAATTCAAAACTATGATATCGCCCGTGGCCATTTTTTCCCTTATGCCGACCGAGTGGTCCGGTCTCGGATAATTGACCAAATAAGGAGGTTCTACCGTCAAAGGGGAAGGACGGTTTCTTTAGAGACTGACGACGAAGAGCAAATTGCAGCGCAGTCCGATGTTATAAAAGAAATGTCGGTGATTAGGTTCAACCAAGAAACCCGGCAAGAGGCCCTACGTGACGAGATCGCGCAGTTTCAAACAGAACTATCTGCGTGGAGAATAACTTTTGACCATCTAGCCCAACAATCGCCCAAGCGAAAAAAACAACAAGACGAGTTACGGGAAGCGATACTGAAAATATCGAAAAACACCGATATTGTGCAGACAATTCAGATAAAACACTATTTTCCTATCCAAGCTATAGCAAAAATTACCGGATTACCCCCAAAAAAACTGGAACGCGCACGAATCTTTATATTAGCATCGCTGATTATTCTACTTGGCGATTATGAGGTATTATCAGAGTATGTTGGTGGAGATAGGTTAAAATCATGAAAGCTGTGATCATCCGTCATGAAAAGGACGGTTCTTACGTTTTAGACAGTAACGGCTCCTTTAGGTTCGTCAAAGGCTATCGGTGGCAGCCTGTCGGCGACGAAATAGAGCTAGTCGCCAAGCCGGTCTATAAACAGCTCCAACCGCTAGCAATTGCAGCAAGTCTTCTTTTAGTGTTCGCTATGAGCAGCTATGCTTGGCTGTGGAACACAGCGAAGTTCTCGATCGTTCTAGACATAAACCCCAGTATCGAGCTGGTATTCAACCAGTTTGACCAGTTGATAGACACCCAGGCTTTAAACGATGACGGTGAACGCCTGCTAAAAGGCGTCCAACTAAAAGGAAAGCCTGACGAGGTAGTCTTGTCTGTAGTAGATGCTGCAGAAGCGGCTGGATACGGTGAAGAGGATGCAGGCTTGCCTTATGTGTTGGTAACTATTGTCACTGACAAGACAAGCATCGCCAACAACCAAGTAAGAATACTGGATGATGCATTTGAAAATAACTATTATAGCAACATCGCTATAATACAAGCTTGCACCAAAGATTATTGCCAAGATGCTAAGAATCAAGGAGTATCGCCAGGCAGGTTATTGCTTGCTGAACGGGTCTTGGAAACCGACCCGTCGAAAACCCTATCCGAGCTTTTACTGATGTCGACCAGCGAGCTGATAAACGAGGCAGACAACGCTGGAATAGCAACGGTAGATCCAGGTTTGAACAACACTGCTGCATCAGATACCGACAACCCCAACAAGGGGCCTGGCAACAACTCGGGCAACGCTGAAGACAACCCCAACAAGGGCCCTGGCAACAACTCCGGCAACACTGAAGACAACCCCAACAAGGGGCCGGGCAACAATTCCGGCAACGCTGAGGACAACCCGAACAAAGGACCAGGCAGCAGCTCGGGCAACACTGGGGACAACCCTAACAAGGGCGCGGGCAACAACTCGGGCAACACAGAAGACGACCCGGGCGAAGAGCCAGGCAACACAGAGGACGACCCGAGCGAAGAACCAGACAACAACTCTGGGAGTTCTAACGACAATAAAAACAAGGGGCCTGGCAACAACTCAGGCAATAATGAGGACAACCCCAACAAAGGGTCAGGGAACAACTCCGGGAACTCTGGGAACAACTCTAATAAAGGCCCCGGCCATAATTCAGGCATCAAATAGAGGAAGTACCCAAAAACATGCAGATATAAAAAAGACGGGAGTCCAAGCCCGTCTTTTTATATTGTAAAAGAGCACTCAAGATCGAATCAGCTTGCCTAAAAAAACAGCCGTTGCACAACAGGCTGCCCATGAGTACCAAAAGGCATCAAGGAAGTGAAATCGCTATTAAAAAACCCCATTAACAAACAAGTGCAAAACGAATATTAGAGCAGGTAATAATTCATTGCTAAAGGAGGCTTATGGAGGATAGATTCAGTAAAAAAGCACTTAAAGCATAAGATTGATATTTATTGGGAGATCAAGACAGTTCACAGTGTTTATGGGAGTGAACCAGTCTAAGTCAGGAGAAGAGGAGATTTTAGTGACAAAAAGAATAGTAACAGTCCTATTGGTGTTTATGATGGCTTTTGCAGTTCCTGGCATAGCCTTCGCTGATCCAGGAAACAACAACGGGAACGGAAACAATGGAAACAACGGTAACGGGAACAACGGCAATAACGGCAACCAGTCCAGTGCAGTGTCAGACGAGCCATTGGTCTTTCCATTGCACCAAAAAGGCCCGATCGTTTGGACAGACTACCGCGAGGGCGATGATTTTGGCTTAAATGAGAAAAAAGGCGAGACCGCTCAAGTGCCTGGATATAATGCTGATCCTACCGGCCTGGTCTTTTGGCATTTTGTGAACCCGGACAAACTAGGCGGTTATGCAAACATCACCTTCCAGAATGCCTGTGGCGACCCAGAAGTCTTTTATAATGTTGAGCCATACAAGAACGAACAGCATTTCGGGGTCGTCACCCCGCAGTCTTGGGTCTTGCTCAGTGCCGAGTACCATCCAGACACAGCCCCGAAAAAGGGCGCTACCCAGTTCAACTTGAGCCACACAGCCGGAAAGGTCGTAAAGACAGGCTCGCTTAAGGTCTCAAGCGAGATAGGCGCCGAGCAGTCGGTGTTTACCTATCAGGAGGTCTGGCAGAAGACATTCCAGCCCGTTCGTCAACAGACGTGGGAGCAGAACTGGAAGCCGGTCTACAAGAGGGAAGTAAAATCCGATGGCACTAAGACTTTAGTCAGCCTTGCTAACGACGGCGGCGGCTACTTCAACAACGGCCATTCATACATTGCTGTCAATGTAGAATGTGCAAGCGAACATGTGTTAAGAGTCCCAATTGCCGACTCAAGCAATGCACATACGACTATTGGCTATAATTACCTTGTTCATATAGAGGGCGACTTTCTCACAGTCTACTTCGACGATAATCTGATCTCGGCTAATGTAGGAGTACAAGTATTTACCAGCGCACCTGATAATTTCCCGAACGCTCCTAAGCATAGCGGCAGCAGCATGACTGTTGCCCTCCCCGAAGGCTATGGGGATGTCGTATATGTGCAGATCCACAACGAGGGAGGCATCACTTGGTATGGTGGCTATACAGACGAGGTAATCGACTATGTGCCTGACGGCTACACGTTTGTATGTGACAGCTTTGTGAGAAGCGACGAGGTATGTGACAAGTATGTCTATACCCAATTCGTCGGCTGCGAAGCCAAAACCGACTTTGACATCACCCTCTATTTGACTGTTGAGGACGCCAATGGCAATCCCTATTATGATGGGTCTTTTAACAATTATGACAGCATCACGCTGGACGGCCTTTTGCCGGGAGAGTACACATGTGCCTTGACTATAACTATTGACGGCGTTGTAATCGAGACGCTGTATGAGGTTGCTACGGTAAGCGCAGGCAACCTTGCTTCAGTCTCGTTCTTTAAGATAGAAAAATTATGCCCACAGATTGTGTATATCGAGAAGACATACATGTGGTCAATAATCCTTTGGCCGATCTACTTAAAGCCAATCTATTTGAATACAGAGAAGCCTTTCATTGAAGCTGCATAAACAAATATGACGATCCATTGATTTGGTCTACTGGTTGAGGTTTAAAGAGGCGTGCAAAGCGCCTCTTTAAACGTTTATAGAGGCTTAAGCCTTGAGGCTTCAAGTAAAGAGAACGACTAGGCCTGATTGTATTTTTATGGCTGTTTAATAACTAAAAAAACACAAAATACCGTTTAACTAGGCTGAATTCTCGATTATTATATTGGGTATGAAGCTAACTGTGGTTTTATCCCTATACAAGCATGACTTTTAGATTGGAGTAACAATGGAACGAGTACCTTTTGATAACAAGGAGATCGAGAACGCTACAGAGACTCCTGGATTCATGCCAGGATCGACTGTCAAGACCTTTGACACGCCCATCAGCCCAAAAGAGAACTATAAGCTGCTGTACGACAAGAAGGTCCCTTTCTGGCTTCCTGGGTTCAGTGACATGCAGACGATCACACCCCGTATCGACCCGGACAACCTAGCCAGGGTCTTCTCCTTCGAAGCACAGCCGATGACTGCAGAGGACAGGCTGCCTGAAGTGCGGCGTCCTGACAAGTTCGGGATTCCTTGGGTCTATGTGGAGCAGGTCAGCGGATCGATCGTCGAGCCAGGTAGCCCCACATTGCTCGATGCCAACGACTGGCCTGACGTTATACAGTTCCCGGATGTCTCAAAATGGGACTGGGAGGCTTCGGCAGAGGCAAACAAAGAGTTCGTAAAGACTGAAAAATTCTTGGTCTACAGTCATCTCACCGGGTATTTCGAGCGCTTGATCTCCTTTATGGATTTCGAGAATGCTGCTGTCGCCTTGGTAGACCCTGACCAAAAAGAGGCTGTCAAGAGCCTAATGAACGCCTTGGCCGACCTCTATATCGATATATTCACCCGGGCGATGAACGCCTACAATTTCGACGGTTTGAATGTGCACGACGACTGGGGGGCCCAAAGAGCGCCTTTCTTTAGCCTGGATGTCTGTATGGAGATGATCGTCCCGGCGATCAAGAAGGTCGTCGATTTCGCACATAACGAGCTTAATGTCCCATATGACTTCCACTCTTGCGGAAAGAACGAGCTGCTCGTGCCCGCTTATATTGCTGCCGGCACCGATTCGTGGGGCGGACAGAATATGAACGACAAAGCCATGCTGTATGACAAATATGGGGATAAGATCATCCTTGGCATCGAACCAGATATTACCGTTGACTTTGCTGGCCCTCCTGTTACCTTAGAGGCAGCCATTGCTGCAGGGCAGAAGTTCCTTGATACCTATATTCCTAACTTCAAGGACAAGCCTGTCACCATGGGGTTCTTCTTTGGGCCTGAAGGCTACAATGAGTATATGTACGAGGCAAGCAGGAACGCGTTTAATGCTATAGCCTAAAGCCCAAGCCTTTCTGGTCATCGGAATCTGACCAGTGTACAAACCAGTAGAATAAACAATCATCAGTATTACAGGAGAATCTGTCGTTTGGTTGACCGCAGTCTCCTGTAATACTTTTTGTGGCATTGGTCTTTATGAACTAGCTTGCTAGTAGTCACATCCAGTTTTATTGGCAATTTAAAATAAAAAAACCAATAAACCCCAATAATCGGTACCCGGTATTCGAATTCTTATATGAAATGAAGTTATTGTGGGAATTCGTTTTATTTGGGAGGTGCAGAAGTGCTAAAGGAGGGTTCCATGTTACTTACCATTAGTAAGCTATCAAAAATCAGTCGTAACTTGACAATTTGTATCTTTTGGTAGTTTTTTACTGAATATGGCGTGGTCATGGAGAGTTGGGGAGCAAGAAAAAAGGGGAGTGTGACATGGATATATCCGGTCAGTTTTCATACCATAGGGCGAACTGTTCCGAAGGCCTGAGAGGCATTTCACAAACCCACTAGCACACATTAAACGAATAGGTGTAATACACCGATGAGCTCATATGTCACACATTCTAGACATGGAGGGTATTTGAGATGATAAAAAAGTTAGCGATTGCTGCATTGTTAACGGTCTTGATGATAGTAGGAACGATATCACCGGCGTTTGCTGCGAGTGCGACAGTTTCAACATCAATGCAAGGCAGCAATGTGACAATCACCGTAAATGATGGCGATGATACATTCACTGAAGTTGTCCAGTACCAAAAGAACGCTACACAGACATACGATGTAGAAGGCTATACGGTACAGATAGAGTACAACGGAAGCGGTGTAAAGAAAGCCACCATTGTTTCAACCCCGTCCGCTGCGCCTGGTCCAAACAGCTCGAACCCACCCGAGCCGAAGCCAGGAGTAGCGATAGACGGAAGCGATATGACCTGGAATGCCAACGACCAAGCAACAGCGGCAGCTAGTTTTGTCCAGTCAAACAGCAAGGACAAGGCTTTGCCTAGTACTGCTTTGCAACCGGGCCCGAGCAACAAATCAGACGCTTCTGGCGACAAGATACCGTCAAATGCGCATAGCGGAGATTATCCAGGCCTTTATTTTTACTGGAACGACAAACAAAAAGACGATGGGATCCTCAAAGTAGACCCAGCCATCTTCGACCTTTTCGAAGGCGGGTTGTTCTATATCACCGCAAAGAATTCCGATGCCTATTGGGATTATCAAATAATCCCCAGTGAAGGCATAGCAACATCAGACGGCTATCTGCTATTCCAGGTTCCCAGATACTTCATGTATACCCAAGCTGGTAAAAACGGCAAGGTCGAAGTAGTAAATGACGAACTGAAGAACATCAACATGATATTCATTGGCGGCCAGTACAAGGATGCGAAGCTGATTATCGAGAAGGATTGGTTTGATGAGGACGGAATCCCTATTACTGATGAAAGCCTAATAGCTGAGTTAAACGACAAACTAGTTCTCAGCGGCAATTATAAATTAGGCGAGAACACTATAACCATTGATAATTTCCATGACGCTTATTTTGGTAAGAAGGTAACTGTCTTGGAAGGCCCAATAGCTGGATATGAGGCAACAGCCAATCCTCTTTCGGCTAAAGTCAAATTTGACGATGACCCAATTGAAACAATCACGTTTGAAAACACCAAGCAATACGCCTATATCGAGATCGAAAAACTATGGGACCTATTACCGGGTTCGGTTGCCCCTGAGGTTGTCTTCAATATTTGCGATATGGAAGATAACTTAGTGTATGAGGGGGTTGCTTTAGGGACATATCAAGTCAAAGAAGGTTCCTATAAGGTTGTTGAGATCGAGGCAGCTGGCTTTACTGCAGACAATCCGGATCAAACCATCATTGTCGAAGCAGGAAAGACAGGAATTGTAACTTTCAAGAACACAGAAGACAGAGCAACCTTTACAATCCGAAAAGAATGGGAAGGCGCAGACGAACTAGGCTTCAATGAGGCAGACTTAAACAAACTGGTCTCATTCGGCGCTTACAAGATTGGAGCTGTAAACACAGTAAAAGCCGGTTCGGTCATCAAAATCTCAGAGTCATTCAAATGCTTAAGCTGGGTCAGCGCCGATGGTACTACCCGCTACACAATCAGCTTTGTCGCTGTTAGTGTGAATGGCGAGCAAAAAGCAGTGAACAGTGTCAAGTTTACTGCCGATAAGGATGCTGAAATCGAAGTCGTCTTTACCAATACCGTCACCGCCGAGGACATCACCGCAAGCCTCAGCGTTACGAAGGAATGGCTAAGCACCGGGGACAAGACGGTAGACGAGCTCAATGAGCTGATCTCCTTCAACCCAGGCCTCGGCACAGAGGCCGGCCTGGTCCCAGGGACCGCCATCGAGGGCATCGGCGAGGATATCGATCCTGATGACCTCAGCTGGGTCAGCCTTGACGGCAAGACCCGCTACACCATCGTGCAGGTCGGCGTCTCAGTTGACGGCGTCGAGGCCACAAGCCTGACCATAGCCGAGAAGGGCGAGCACTCGATAGTCTTTACCAACAAAGTGGTAAAAGAGGACATCTCGGCCAGGATGCTGGTAGTCAAGGTATGGCAAGCCACCGGGGACAAGAGCGAGAGGGATCTGAACAAGATGATCTCCTTTAAGCCAGGACTCGGCCTTAGGCACGGCTTAGTGCCAGGCGTTGTCATCGATGGCATCGGCGAGACAGTCAGGGAAGGCCAGGAAAGCTGGGTCAGCGCCGACGGCAAGACCCGCTACACCATCGAGCAGGTAAGCGTCCTGGTTGACGGCGAGGAGGCCACAAGCCTGACCATAGCCGAGAAGGGCAGCCACTGCATCGTCTTTACCAATACCGTCACCGCCGAGGACATCACCGCAAGCCTCAGCGTAACGAAGGAATGGCTAAGCACCGGGGACATGACCGAAGAAGAGCTCAATGAGTTGATCTCCTTCAACCCAGGGCTCGGCCAACAAGCCGGCTTGGTCCCAGGTACCGTCATCGAGGGCATCGGCGAGACAGTCAGGGAAGGCAAGGAAAGCTGGCTGAGCTCTGACGGCAAGACCCGCTACACCATCGAGCAGGTAAGCATATTAGTAGACGGCGAGGAGGTCACGAGCCTGACCATAGCCGAGAAGGGCGAGCACTCGATAGTCTTTACCAACCAGGTAGTCGAAGAGCATGTGTATGCCGAACCTGAGTTCACAGTACTTAAGGAATGGCAAGACGAGTATGGTAACCAGATTAAGAGCGTTGATTTTACGCTTTATCAAACAAAGGGTGTAGGATCGATGTTCTACAGAGGCTCCGATGCGATTACCTTAGGTGAAAGCAATGAAGCTGTAGCTGGCGAGACGGTAGTTGTCAGTGAGGTATATCCAAAGGACTTGATTTTAGTCCAATCCAACCCGACCGTTAATGTCAAAGTAGACTTGGACATAGTGACTGTCACAAACAATGGCGTTGCTGTAGAGTTCGAGCGGGACGGAGACAGCATTTCCTTTGTTGCAGAAGGAGATGGGGACTACCTTATCACCTTTACTAACAAGGTATACCGAATCGATTACCCGACCAGGGTTACCGGGAAGATCTATAAAGGCCCTGAAAATTATAAAGATACTCCAAAAGACAAAGCTACTGGTGACTCAACGAATCCAGGACAATTCTTTAACAACAAGAACAGCCCCAACGGCCGAAGCCTTGACACGATCTATGTGACCATCGAGTACTTCAGTGAAAGCTTGCAAATAGAGCGGACACTTGAGTTCTGGTACCCGTTCATGGACCCACCGACCGGCAGTGGCAAGTACTTCGATGTCTATATCGACGACCTTGAAGGCACGGGATATTTCCATCTTCGGCTTAGCCTGTACAACAGAAGCCCAAGTAGGGATATCAATAAC
Source organism: Coriobacteriia bacterium (assembly GCA_009776725.1). Classification (GTDB taxonomy): domain Bacteria; phylum Actinomycetota; class Coriobacteriia; order Coriobacteriales; family UBA8131; genus WQXZ01. Next base: position 43,262 of record WRNE01000009.1, on the reverse strand, counting down.
TCCCATGGCAAGTGGTACATGGATCTGTCCATCGAGCTTTTTGAGTTTATGGGCCACTTTGAAGGTAAAGCTCCGGCAATGGTTCCACCTGTACCGACAGGCGCTGGTTTTGTGCTACCTGCCACCATCCCTCTCGATGTGGGCATTGTCGATACCGAGGAGTCCCTCATTGAAACTGAGGCGACTGATACCGAGGAGTCCTATATTGAACCCGAGGTAACTGAGCCCATCGAGGATATCGAGAAAGAAGATCCGATAATCGAAGGCTTGTTTGATATTGACCAAGCAGAGGAGGACAGTATTTTAGAAGACCCAATTGACTTTGCAGAGCTTGACGAGTCGTCATAGCCTCAACTAACTAATCTGCTATACAAAAGAGAGGACAGAGCGGTTTATCCGCTCTGTCCTTATTTAAACCCATCTATAATGAGCACTTAAACGGATGGAAAGGATATCAGATGACTGTTCTTAGTGAGAAGGCAGCTATTGCCTTTACTCATGGCTTTAACTGTGCGCAGTCTGTCTTTACAGCTTTTAGCGGGAAGTATGGGCTTGATTCGAGTATAGCTGCACGCATTGCGACTGGTTTAGGTGCAGGGGTCCGCTCAGGCGAGATATGCGGGGCAGTAAACGGTGCTGCCTTAGTCATCGGCTTGAAGTATGGCCAAGCTGAACAGGCCGATCAAGAAAGCAAGCCAATATGCAACAGTAAAACCGTTGAATACTTGAACTCGTTCAAACAAGCAAATGGGTCGATTGTTTGTCGAGAGCTGTTAGAGTGTGACGTGTCGACAGACGCGGGCCGTAGCAAAGCAGAAAGCGAGAACCTGTTCACAACAATCTGTGTGGACTTTGTCAAAAGCGCTGTCGAGCTTCTTGAAGAGCTAGGCTATTAGGTTCAAGCGATGCCTCCAGCGTGCATCAAGATGCATAAAAAAACTAGCCAATTAGCTCGAATAGAGCTAATTGGCTAGCACAGACTGATTGGCGCGACTGCTCTTAGCCTCTCGTAGCAAGCGGGCCAATAATCCACAAATAAGTCACATGTCGCGAGTCCTTAGGGCTTCTCCATATAAGGAATAGGAGATCAGTTCTTCTCTTCTCGACGGGCCTGATAGTCAGCGACAAGTTTTTTGGAGATATCCCCCGGAACTTCCTCGTAGCCTTCCAGCTCAAGTGCGTAAGAGCCGATCCCGCGGGTCATGGAGCGCAGGTCGCGGGCGTAGGTGATGACCTCTTTGTAGGGGACACGGGCCTTGATGACTGTGCGCCCGTTGTCGTCGGTGCTCATCCCAGCCACACGTCCGCGCCGGGTCGAGAAGTCTCCCATGATCGTGCCGGCGTATTCCTCGGTTACCGTTACCTCGACATTGGCCATGGGCTCGAGCAGGTACACGTCGGCGTTCTCGCAAGCATTGCGAAATGCCAGGCGACCTGCCAGCCGGAAGGCCATTTCATTGGAGTCGACCGAGTGGTAAGAGCCGTCATAGACCGCTGCTTTGACGTCGACGAAGGGGTCGTCGGTGAGAAAGCCTTCGACCATTGCATCGCGGATGCCCTTGTCCACCGCAGGGATAAGGCCTTTAGGGATACGTCCGCCCACAACCTCGTCCAAGAACTCGTAGCCGCTGCCAGAGTTCGGCTCTAGGCGCACCCAGCAGTCGCCAAACTGCCCGGCACCGCCCGTTTGCTTCTTGTGGCGGCCTTGGGCTTGGGACACGCGGCGGATTGTCTCGCGGTAGGGGACCTTGACTTCGAGCAGGTTGGCATCGACATTTGAACGTTCCTTCAACCGTGACAAAATGAGGTCGACGGCTCCCTCGCCTAAGGTGGAGAGGATGGTCTGGTGGGTCTGTTCGTCGCGATGCAAGGTGACGCAGGGGTCGACTTCGACATACCGGGCAAGGAAGTCTCCCAGTTTGTCCTCGTCTTTTTGGTTGGCTGCTTCGATCGCTACAGGATACAGAGGTTTGGGGAAGGGTAAAGGTGCAATCTCTAGTTTTCCTGATACCGAAAGCGTGTCGCCTGTCTTGGCGTCAGAGAGCTTGGGCAATACGATAATGTCTCCGGCGGCAGCCCTGCCGACCGGCTCGTTATCCTTGCCGCACATCTCCAACAGTTGGGTCAAGCGGTCTTTTTTACCTGTCCGGGAGTTGGTTAGTTCGATGCCAGGCTCGATAGCGCCAGAAAGCACCTTGACGAAGGAAAGACGCCCGACAAAGGCGTCCGAGATTGACTTGAAAACATAGCAGGAGGTTTCTCTGTTATCGTCGATCGTGATTTCGCTGCCGTCTGAAGCCTCGATCGGCACACGGTCCGTGGGGCGGGGAAAGTAGTTTACGACAGCATCCATCAATAGCCCGACGCCTTGTTCCATCAAGGCCGATCCTACGAAGACCGGGACGATCAAGCCTGTGCCGATAGCTGTGTACAGCAAGCTCTCCAGCTCGGCCTGGCTTAGGTTCTCGCCTTCCAGGTACTTCATCATCAGCTCGTCGTCTGCCTCAGCGACCAGGTCGACCAGGCTGTCACGGCTTGCCTCGGCAGCATCTAGATAGTCAGCAGGGATGTCTTCGACACGGTCGTTGCCGTTCTCGAAATAATGGGCCTTCATATGAATAACGTCAATGACGCCGAGAAAGTCTTTGTCCACACCTATGGGGATGTTTACAGCCCCCACCCGTGGGCCGAACTGCTTGGTCAGCTCGCTTAGGGCCTCCTCATAGTTCGAGTGCTCACGCTCGATATGGTTGATGAACACCGCTTTGGCGATTTGCATGCCGTTCACAATATCCCACAGCTTGATGGTATTGATCTGCGGGCCAGACACTGCGTCCACCACAAAGAGGGCCATTTCGGCAGCTCCCAGGGCAGCTATAGTGTCACCAATAAAGTCGTCCGACCCGGAGGTGTCTAGCATGTTTATCTTTATGTCTTTGTGGGGGATTGGTGCGATCGATGTCGAGATGGTGAATTGGCGTTTGATTTCTTCGGGGTCGTAATCTAGATTGGATTTGCCGTCAGCAGTGGTACCAAGACGTGTCGTTTTGCCGGAAAGATGAAGCATGGCTTCGGCCAATGTGGTCTTGCCTGCCCCATCCTGACCTACAAGGACAACGTTACGAACGCTTTCTGATGTCGCAGTCATGCGCTATCAACCTCCTAGTATGGGATAGTGTTCAAAGGAACAGCAAACGATGCTTGTCTGCCACGTTTATTGTCCCTAATCAAGTCATGTCGTAACACTATACTATATGCATCACAAAATCGAATCGCAAATGATTCCGATTCAGAAAAAGCACAGATTTGAATGGTAATTCATAACAAGGTTAGTAGCTTTTAAGGGTGCTTTTATCCATATAAATTATTTTTTACATGTGCGAAGCCCATTTATGTGGATAAAAGCACGGCTTGATGTAAAATGAATTGTTCGTTCGTTCGATTGTATTTTTTTACACAGGTTAAAAGGGCTTATGCCACAACTAGATTGGAGAATTATGGACCGTATTTCATTTGACCGCAAAGAGATCGACAACGCTACCATCGTGCCTGCTGCTTGGCCTGGTATGCCGGATACTAAGATTTTTGACACACCTGTTTCACCTAAAGAGAATTACCGTATGCTCTATGAGCATAAAATACCATATTGGTTGCCTACCTGGGGCGATTCGCAGTTCTTTGCTCCGCGCATCGATCCGGACAACATTGCCCGGGTGCAGATATTCGAAGCCAACCCCTTGGCTCCCGAAGAGCGTACCGGTTGTGCCGATAAGTTTGGCATTCCTTGGGTCTTTGTCGAACAGGTCGGAGGCTCGATGGTCGAGCCTGGGAACCCAGCCATGCTTGACGCCAATGACTGGCCTGACGTCATCAAGTTCCCCGATGTCGCCAATTGGGACTGGGCCGGCTCGGCTGCAGCCAACAAGGACTTCGTGAACACCAACAAGTTCTTGTCCTTTACCTTCGTCACTGGCTTCTTCGAGCGCCTGATCTCTTTCATGGACTTCGAGAATGCTGCCGTTGCGCTGATTGACGACGACCAGAAAGACGCCGTGCACAGCCTCTTCAACGCTCTAGTCGACTGCTATTGCGACATCATCGGCCGTGCCTACAACGCCTATGGCGGCTTCGACGGCATCTGGTTCCACGATGACTGGGGCGCCCAGCGCGCACCCTTCTTCTCGCTGGATGTCGTGATGGAGATGGTTGTCCCCTATATCAAGCGCGTCCGCGAGTTCTGCCACAGCCTGGGCATTTTCTTCGATATGCACTCCTGCGGCAAAAACGAGATACTGGTGCCCGCCTATATCGAGATCGGGGCCGACTCATGGTCAGGACAGCCGATGAACGACAAGCAGATGATCTATGACAAATATGGGGATAAGATCATTTTGGGTATGGAAATGGATGTGTCTTGGAGCTTCGGCGACCCGCCGCTCGAGCTGGACGTAGCCACAGCTGCAGCACAGCGTTTCATCGACAAGTTCGTTCCGAACTTCAAGCAGAAGCCGGTCTTGATGGGCAGCCTCTTTGGCCCTGAAGGCTATAGCGAATATGTATACGAGGCTGGCCGCAAAGCGCTTGACGCCATAGCCTCTTCCTAGGCAAGTATAGTTAGAACAAAACGTTTTTATCTGGGGGATAAGGCCTTTGCTTAAAGGTCTTCTCCCCATAAAAAAGAAAAGGAGGACATCATGGACAGGGTTCCATTCGATGCCAAAGAAATTGCCAACAAGATCGTTACCCCTTCGACTTTCCCGGGTTGGCCGCCGTCTGTGACTTTTGACACGCCGATCTCGCCGAAAGAGAATTATCGCCTGCTTTATGAGCGGAAGATCCCGTTTTGGCTGCCAGTGCGTGGCGACACGCAAATGATCACGCCGCGAATCGACCCGGACAACCTGGCACGCGTCTTTGCCTTTGAGGCCCAGCCGATGACAGACGAGGACAGGCTTGGCGACATCCCGCGCCCGGACAAGTTCGGGGTGCCGTGGGNTTTTGTGGAGCAGGTCGGCGGTTCGATGGTCGAGCCGGGAAACCCGGTTTTAAAGGATGTCAATGACTGGCAGGACGTCATACAGTTTCCCGACCTGGACAGCTGGGACTGGGCAGGGTCTATCGAGGCCAACAAAGACTGGGTGAATACCGACAAGTGGTTCTCTTTCTGCCTGCTGACCGGTTTTTTCGAGCGCCTGATCTCTTTCATGGACTTCGAGAATGCAGCGGTGGCCCTGGTAGATGACGACCAAAAAGACGCGGTGCATAGCCTCTTTGATGCCTTAGTCGACTGCTATTGCGATATCTTGGGCCGCTCCTACAATGCCTACAAGTTCGACGCATTGAACCTGCACGACGACTGGGGAGCGCAGCGTGCCCCCTTCTTCTCGCTAGATGTGGCTATGGAAATGATCGTTCCGCATTTGAAGAAGGTTGTCGATTTTGCGCACAACGAGCTGGGAGTCTATTTCGACATGCACTCCTGTGGGAAGAACGAGCTTCTCGTGCCAGGCTATATTGCTGCTGGTTGTGACTCTTGGAGTGGTCAGCCCATGAATGATAAACATATGATATATGACAAGTACGGTGACAAGTTGATCCTAGGCATCGAGCTGGACGCCACATATACTATGGGCGACCCGCCACTGCCCTTGGATGTCGCGACTGCCTCAGCACAGCGTTTCATTGACAAGTTTGTGCCGAACTTCAAGGAAAAACCGGTGATCATGGGTGGCTTGACTGCTGAAGACGGTTACAGCGAGTGGGTCTATGAGACCACACGCAATGCCTTAAACGATCTGGCAGCAAGCTAATCAATATCATCAGTTCGAGTAAAGGCTTATTTTTTGGCAGCTTCCCAAGTTATGGGAAGCTGCCCTTTAATATTCTACGGTTATATATCGCCGGCTGATGTGACCCAGTGCTATCGGCTTAATTGGCTTTGACAGGCCACATTGCTTATTTCATGAATTATTGCCTCAGCATATACAAAATGCATCAATTGCAGGTTTGATAATGTATAAATAGCATTTATACAATGCTTTTCAAAATTCATCCAAGCCAAGTGACTTATATCGATAGATGTGTTTTTTTAATGAATTTTCACACTACCTGTTTACATACTGTAAATCATGCGTGATAATAATGTCAAATGCGTGAATAGGCTTTTACAAAATGAAATCTAAATGTCCACATGCAAGATCCAAACACACATAAGTGAGGGAGGAGGGTAAAGCCAATATTCGGTATATAAATGTAAAACAGTGTATAAACCATGAACCGTGACTGTCGGATTGGAGGAATTAATGACAGATTCACAAACTACTCAAAGTATGCCAAAGAGCTTCCCGTACATATGGATGCTGCATAGCGCAGGCCAAATGTTCGGCATCATGGTAGCAATGGGCTACATGATCATGTTTTGGCAAGATTATGTGGGGTTGTCACCGGTATTTGTCTCAACCTTTTTATTCATCGCCCGCTTGTTCGACGTTATTATGTCGCTAATCGCAGGCCCAATCGTCCAACGTAGCAATACCAAATGGGGGCAGTTCCGTCCTTGGGTCATGGGCTGCGTAATTGTCGTCCAAATCGGCTGCATAATGATGTTCCTCAATACAAACTTACCGCTAGCTGTCAAAGGCGTGATCGCTGGTGTAGGCTATCTGCTCCAAAATGCACCAATGAATTTCTTCGTTGCTGCTAACAATGGCTTGATGGTAAAAGTCACTGGTGCAGATATGGATGCCCGTACCAGGGTAGCGATGTGGGCGATGCGTGGCACCTCTTCAGCAAACATCCTTATTTCAGCAACCATGTGGCCGCTGATTGCCTGGTTCAACTCATTTTTGAGCCCTAATGGCTTCCTGATTGTAAACTGTATTTTTGGCTCTATCTGGATTGTTACCACAGTCGTGGTTTTTACCCTGACAAAGCCTTTTGACCATCCTGTAGAGAATTTGCAGGCAGGCCCTGCTCCAAGCATAATTGCCATGTACAAAGATATCGTGAAGAACCGCGACGTCATGATACTCTTAGCAAACAACTTACTTCTAATGATATTCACTTACGCACTCGGGGCTATGGCAACATACTACTGGCTATACTCAGTAGGCTCAATGGACCTTCAACCGGTAAATGCAACGATAGCTGCAGCATTGTCGCTGTTTGGAGCTATATTCCTTGCACCTATCGGGAGGAAGCTGGGCAAGCGCAAGAGTTACTTGATTGCTACTACTGTCGGTATATCAATGAACATCCTACACGGTTTCTTCTCCCATCAAAGGCCATTCGTGTTCATGACTTTCTCAGCGATAACTACGTTGGGCATTGGCTTTATGGGTGCTGTAGGCTTAAACCTATGGCTAGATGCTGCTGAGAAGCAGTTATATGAGACAGGCGTCGATACCCGTGCTGCAACCATGAGCATATCAAGCATCGGTATGAAAGTCGGCATGGTTGTAGGAACTGTGTTCAACCCTCTGTTCATGAACTTCATTGGTTACACACAGCACTATGATTCAGTGACGGGAGCTTTCCAGTTTGCTGAAACACTTCACCCAGAAAGAATCAATATGGCATTGAACTGGGGTAATGCCATTGTTACGACTTTTACGATTATCATGTTCTTGCTGTTCTACAAGCTAAATGACGAAAAAGCTGCCTTCTACGCTGGTGAAAACCAAAAGCGCGCTATGGAGTTGATGGCTGCTGGAGGTGGCCCAGGTGGACCTGGTGGCCCAGGCGGCCCGGGTGGCCCAGGCGGCCCAGGCGGCCCGCCCCCTGCAGACGATACTGACGAAGCTGCTGACAATGGTGATTCACCACCAGAGGACTAGCAAAGCTGATAGCTGGCTGAATCTATCAATACGCATTAAGAGCCGACCATTAAACATGGTCGGCTCTTTGATTGTCAAGGGTCTCAAGCTATCGCATCATCACAGCCAAGCCAACTTATTAGAATTGATTTGATATTGATTGTCTTTATTGCTTAAGGGGTGCAGCCTGAATTGGGCTGACCGTATAAACCATACAAGCATCTAGACCAGGCTAGGCATGTTTAGCAGATCCATATACCTCAGTGACGATTCTGTGGCATAAGCATAAATACCCATACTCGCACCCCAACCTAAGCTTGGCCCTGGCACCTTCTCCGGCTCCTGCCCCAGCCCTTTTATGTACTAGTATTATATTATACTTGGATTAACACGTTTGCTAAAGCCAAGTGCTCCAGATTGACGGTAATCTGCAATTTCGGCGATCGAAAAAATATATTACTCAGAGTAGGCAATTTCCTGATCAGGGCTTTTGCAAAACAGCCTTTTTCGGGCGGTGTAAAAATTGCGGACAACCGTGAATCTTTAGCACTTAGCCTTTATATATAATTATAAACTAGTATGCTTGCATATAAACCACTAAAATATTATGCAATAAGGAACCGAAGGCAGTGAGACAAATACACTTATTAATAGCGTCCTTTGGTAATACCAGCTTTGTCTGATTTAGCAGCTAGAAGATAGTCGCAGCAGGCGATGCTGCTAATCACTGGTCAAGCCAGGCCAGAACCTGGAGGCGACGATCGGATTCGAACCGACGAATGATGGTTTTGCAGACCATTGCCTTACCACTTGGCCACGCCGCCTTGATAAACCACATGAGACACTCATAGAAAAGACCAACAGCGCAAATCCTGCGCTGCCGGTCTGTATAATCCTGGAGCGGACAACGGGATTCGAACCCGCGACCCCAACCTTGGCAAGGTTGTGCTCTACCAGCTGAGCCATGTCCGCATGCGCGGTCTATCATTCTACGAAAGCCTAGCGTTTTTCGCAAGCCCAAACAGTGAAATCCACTCAAATGCGAATCAATTAAGACAAACTATATAGGTCGGCCAGACTAGGGTTTCTCCCCATATGATTATGAATCGGTTTTGAGCAGCTCTCCGATCGCACCAACGGTTGTCGCCAGTCCTTGCATTTCAAGAGGCATGAAGATCTTGGTCGCTGACCCGTTGGCTACGTATTTCAAGGTCTCCAGGTATCGTAGGGTGATCAGCTCTTGGGTCGGGCGGCCAGTGTGGGTCGCCTCGTAGATATTAAGTATTGCTTGGGCCTCGCCCTCGGCAACCAGGATCTTTTGGGCCCTTTCAGCTGCTGCGAGCTCTTTCATGGCTGTCGCGCGGCCTTCGGCCTCGAGGATGGCGCTCTGCTTGGTTCCCTCGGCGCGGGCGATAGCGGCAGCCCGGTCGCCTTCGGCTTCAAGGATCATCGCGCGGCGGTCACGCTCGGCCTTCATTTGGCGGTGCATGGCCTGGGTGACGTCTTCAGGGGGCTCGATGCGCTGGAGCTCGACACGGACGACACGGACTCCCCATTTGTCGGTGGCCTCGTCGAGGATGTCACGCAAAGTGATGTTGATTTTCTCGCGGCTCGTCAAACACTCGTCCAGCTGCATTTCACCAATGACGTTACGCAGGTTGGTTTGGGCGAGCTTGGTCGCTGCCAGGTAGAAGTTGGTGACATTGTAGATCAGCTTGAAGGGGTCGGTAGCCTCGTAGTAGACTACAGCGTCGACCGTGACAGCGACATTGTCTTTGGTGATGACCTCTTGGGGAGGAACATCGACGACATTCTCACGCATATCGGTTTTCGTGACTCTGTCGATGAAGGGAATCAGGATGTGTAGCCCTGGCTCCCAAATGCGAATGAATTTGCCAAGCCGTTCGACAACGCCTTTTTCGTGGGGGCGAATGATGCGGATTGCTCTCCAGGCGAACACCAAGACAACAGCTAGGATGATTATTCCAACTACTGCAAGGGTTCCCCAAGTACTGATAAAACTTCCGGTTGCTAGCATTTTTTAGCCTTTCTCTATCCCATCCTTATGCTTAGTGCTTAATGGCTTAAACCAACTGATCGTGTTTTTATGATAGGGACGCGTGGGTAAACGACTAGGTATAAGCGGTTGGCACGGCTTGATGTTGATGCCGGTTGTGCGCATTGCGAGTTGTTTTTTAAACGAATAGCAAGCGACTGATGGCCAACATCCGGGCACTGTCTTACAAAACCCTTATTGGTAGCGCCTTACAATCAGCCTTGTGCCTTCGACCCGCATCACATAGACCCGCTCATCGGTTCGTAGGTCCTTGGTGAACTCTTCAAAACCAGGCTCTAGTACGATGTTCCAAATCTCACCATCGACCTTTGCCCTACGCAGCCCCAAGGGGGCCTCTTGGTCGATGACGATGGCATCAAGCCCGACTAGCCGATCGACCCCTGATTTTGTCGAGGGGCCTTGGGTCAAACGCCTTGCCAAGGGCCTAAAAGCTGCCAGTGTGGCTATAGATACCGTTAAAAAGACCACCCATTGCCAGCCAACACCAAGTCCTATTGCGTTTACAAGCCAAGCAGCAATTGCTCCAATAGCAAAGGGGAGTAAGAAAAAAGTGACTGTCAGCATTTCGCTTACCAAAAGACTGGCTGCTAAAATCAGCCACAGCCAAAACCAGATTGTCATAGGATCCATTGTGCCTCCCAGCTTTTTTGCGATTACTCATCGTCAGGTACCACTCGAACCGTTATGCCTCAAGCCCTTGGGACGCTTACAGCCGCCTTGCGAACAGTTGTTATGCGAGGCGGTGCGACGACAGCTTGACGAGCCAAGCAGCATTACTCTAACTGCATCTACTTAAACAAAAAGACAACGAAATCGCTAAAGCCATTATCGCATAATAAACGCTTTCTTGCTTTATAATCGTTTTTCGGAGCATTTTGGGAAAACGAGGGTTTTCTAGCAGGCAAGGCATCAATGGAAAACGAGGGTTTTCTAGCAGGCAGTGCATTTAGAGAAAACGCGCTGATTGTAAGGCAACAGCGCATTTGGGTGAGACCAAAAGAGGACTTAAGGTGAGAGCCAACATGAAACAACAGATCGAAGCACTTATCCAACAAGCAATTGACGACCTCGTCAGTCAAGGGGTCTTCTCACCTGTCGAAATGCCTGAGGACTACATCGAGCGCTCCCGTGAAAAGGCACACGGCGATTGGGCTTGTACGGTTGCTTTGAAGATCTCCAAGCAGCTGGGCAAGAACCCCCTTGAGATCGCATATGCCATAGCATCAGGACTTACAGAGGATGCCAGGATTTCCCAAGTTGAAGTAGCCGGCCCAGGGTTCATCAACCTGACACTGACCAATGAGGCAATCCTCGAAGAGATCGTCCCTGCCCGCGAGCAGGCCTTAGACTACGCAAAAAGCACGGTTGGAGCGGGCCAGCGGGTCAATGTCGAGTTCATATCAGCCAACCCGACCGGCCCTATGCATGTCGGGCATGGCCGCTGGGCTGCACTAGGCAATGCGATCTGTAGGCTCCTCGAACACACTGGCTGGCAGGTAGTACGCGAGTTTTATATTAATGACAGCGGCCACCAGATGGACGTTTTCGGCAATTCGGTGGTAGTCCGCTATCAGCAGCTGCTAGGAGAGAATGTGCCTGAGCCCGAAGAGTTCTACGGGGGCGCGTATATAAGCGACATAGCACATGCAATCTATGATGAAGAAGGCCCGCGCTGGAACCAGGCCGGCATAGACACCGACGAGCGCTTGGTCTTCTTTCGCGAGCGGGCCTACCAGCTGATGCTCAGTGACATACAGACAGTCTGTGATCGCGTCGGTGTCAATTTTGACGTGTGGTTTTCTGAGCGCCTGCTCTACAAGGCCGACGAGGCAGGGCATACCTTAATCGATAACATGCTAGCACGTTTGCGCGAGCGCGGCTGCCTCTACGAAAAAGACGGAGCCACCTGGTTCCGCTCGACTGACTATGGCGACGACAAGGACCGTGTTGTAATCAAGTCCGACGGGACATACACCTATTTTTGCCCTGACATCGCCTATCACCTTGAAAAGCTCGAGCGCCAAGACTTGTCTAGCGGCTTTCTAATCAATATATGGGGAGCAGACCACCATGGCTATGTACCCAGGATGCAGGCTGCTCTAGCGGCACTTGGCCATCCCCATAAACTGACGATCCTGCTTGGGCAGCTAGTCAACCTTTATCGGGACGGGACAGCCGTGCGGATGAGCAAGCGTACCGGCGAGATGGTGACCTTCGAGGAGCTCTTAGATGAGGTCGGTGCAGACGCGACCAAGTATTTGATGCTTGGGCGCACGTCTGACCAGCCGATTGACTTTGACATAGAGACTGCTAAACGGTCGGATGCGTCTAACCCGGTTTATTATGTCCAATACGCCCATGCCCGGATATGCTCTTTGCTCAAGCGGGCCGCCCAAGACCAGCTATACCCCGACCCACTGGCCTTGCAACGTTTGACAGACAGCTCGGAGCTGGAGCTAGCCAGGCTCTTCTCCCGATTGGCGGAAATCATCGAGGCTGCCGCCCGCGACCTCGCGCCTAACCGTCTGACTGCCTATGCTGAGGAGCTGGCTGCGGCATTTCACAGTTTTTACACACGGTGCCCGGTGATCACCGAGGACCAAGAACTGGCTCAAGCCAGGTTATATCTAGCGGATGCCACCCGTAACGTGCTGGCGGTGGTCTTGGGCATCTTGGGGGTCAGCGCCCCCGAGCGGATGTGAGCCCGGTAAGGCCTGCGAGCAGCAAGCGCGTGAACCCGCCACACAAAACAAACCTTAGGAGTAAAGATGGCCCACCTTGAACACGATCCGAACAAAAGACCAGACAGGCTCAGGCTTGACGATTTATCACACGTTGCCCCCATGCACGCCTCCGTAAACCCGTCTGGGCATATGACGATAGCCGATGTCGACTTGGTCGAGCTTGCCTCTGAGCTGGGGACGGCCCTCTATGTCATGGACGAGGCAGCCCTGCGACACCAGCTAAGGGCCTACCAAGACGCCTTTGACCAAGGCTGGGCCGACTATGCCGTGGCCTATGCGGCCAAGGCTTTCATCTGTAAGGCCATGTGCCGGCTGGTCGACGAAGAGGGCGGATGGCTGGATGTGAGCAGTGGAGGCGAGCTAGCTATTGCACTAGCAGCTGATTTCCCAACAGAGCGCATCATCATGCATGGCAACAACAAGACCGAGCGCGAGCTGGTAGAAGCCGTGACTGTCGGCGTCGGACGGATTGTGGTCGATTGTTTCGAGGAGCTGCAACGCTTGCAACAGATATGCGAAGGCCAAGGCCTTATCCAGAAAATCCAGCTGCGTATCAAGCCCGGGGTTGTCCCAGACACGCACAGCCACATTGTCACCGGCAACGAGGACAGCAAGTTCGGCTTCGGAATCGCTGACGGCTGGGCGATGCAAGCAGTCGCTCTGGCTTTGGCTGCAAATAACCTTGAGCTATGCGGGCTCCACGCCCACATCGGGTCGCAGATCTTCAATTATGCCGCCTATGACGACACGGTCAACGCGCTCTTTGCCCTTATCCAGAAAAGCCAGGCCGAGCTCGGCTATACCCCAAGCGAGCTCAACCTTGGCGGGGGCGTCGGAGCTGCATACCTGCACGAGCAGGAGCCGCCAAGCATCGAGGGCTTCGTGCAGTTGATCCTAGAGGTGATTGCCCAAAAATGCGATGACTTCAATGTGGAGAAGACCGCGATGAGGCTTTTCATCGAGCCGGGGCGCTCGATCGTCGCGAATGCCGGAGTGACCTTGTACACTGTCGGTGCCGTGAAGGATTTGCCCGGCGTGCGGACCTATGTCGCAGTCGATGGAGGCATGTCGGACAACATCCGCACCGCCTTGTACGACGCCCGTTACGAGTGCCTGATTGCGAATCGGGCGAACGACGCCCGCGATGCCATAGTCACTGTGGCCGGGAAGCACTGCGAGAGCGGCGACGTCTTGGTGATCGACGGCAGCATCCAAGAGCCCCAGGTGGGCGACATATTGGTAGTGCTCACGACTGGTGCCTACAACCAAAGCATGGCCAGCAACTACAACAAGCAACCGCGGCCGGCTGTCGTCTGGCTGGCTGACGGACAGGCACGCGAAGTAGTGCGGCGTGAGACTTATGAGGACCTATTGGCTTGCGAGGTAGGCTAGGCGAAGCAAGCCGAAACGCGTTAGGTTAGACAAAGCGAATCAGACAAAGCGAGTTTTTGAAAGGATAAAACCATGAAATCGGTAGGCGTAGGAATTCTCGGACTGGGAGTAGTAGGCGAGGGAGTCGTGCGAATCTTGCAAAAGCACCACGACAACTTCCAACGCGACCAGGAGATCGACTTGGACCTGGTCGCTGTCAGCTCGCGCCGCGATGTCCAAGCCCGGGCGCTGGGCCTTCTAGACATCTACAGCAGCGATTTGGCCCATGTTGTCGACAACCCTGACGTGGATGTGGTCGTCGAGCTGCTGGGTGGGACCGACACAGCCTACCAATGCATCAGCCAAGCCCTGCTAAACGGGAAAAGCGTGGTGACTGCCAATAAGGCATTGATAGCCACGAGAGGCCGCGAATTGATGAGGCTGGCCGCTGAAAACGGTACAGAGCTGGCTTTTGAGGCTTCGGTCGGCGGAGGAATCCCGATAATCGGCCCACTGCGCCATACTTTGGCCTCCAACCGCATTTTGTCTGTAATGGGCATTGTGAACGGGACGACCAACTACATGCTCGGCCGCATGCTGGAAGACCGGCTTGACTATGACTCTGCCTTGGCCGAGGCCCAGGCCTTGGGCTATGCAGAGGCTGACCCTACAGCCGACGTGGAAGGCTTTGACGCTGCTGCAAAAATAGCCATACTGGCAATGATTGCCTTTAATACCGACATCCATCTCGACCAGGTGGCGACCGAGGGGATCAGCAATATCAGCCCCACCGACATGAAGTCGGCTGAGGAGGCAGGCTACGTGCTCAAGCTCTTAGCTGTCGCTCGCCGCCAAGCAGAAGGCATCGATATCCGCGTGCATCCTGCGATGATCGCCAAAACCCATCCGCTGGCAAGCGTCAACGGGGTGCACAATGCCATCTATGTCGTCGGCGACGCCGTCGGCGAGACCATGTTCTATGGACGGGGAGCCGGCCAAGGCCCTGCCGCGTCCTCGGTCGTCGGGGACCTGATCGAGCTGGCCAGGCATATTACTTATCGGGAGACAATCACTCAGCCGGTCTGGGACACCGAGGCGCTGCCGCTGATCTCAGACAACGACCTGATGAGCACTTTCTACCTTCGACTGCCGGTGCCTGACCGTCCAGGGACGCTTGCAGCCAGTGCAACGATTTTCGCCGAGCTAGGGATATCGATCGCCTCGATGGTCCAGCATGCGGCGACCGACCAGCAAGCCGAATTGATTTTCTTTACCCATGCCGCCCCTGTGGCAGCCGTCAATACGGCTTTAGACAGGTTGAATGCCTCAGGGATACTAACAGGAAAGCCTTCGTGCATCCGTACGGTGACCGACTGAGCCCGCTTTTAGCCAATGGCTCAGCCGAGGGCAAAATATGTCTTGATGCGTAATAACAGCATATTGTGCTAAAATTCAACAATCTTTTGCAGTGCTTACTCCAAACAGAGAAGGTGAGCATGAGGGATAGAGTCATCAAGGGTCTGATACTGCTGGTCATTACTACAATGTGTTTGGCGTCTTTGGCCGCATGCGGGAACAAGGTTTCAGGAAGGTACGACCTTGTATCGTTTAATGTGGACGGCACAGAGATACCGGTGACAATGGTGGACGAGGTGTATGAAGCTAGTGAGATGTACATTGAATTCGATGACAATCAATGCACCCTGTTCGTCTTCGATATCAGCGCTGAAGGCACATTCGTGCAAAATGGGGACTCGTTGACAATCACTATCGAAGACGAATCAGTATCAGGCACAGTTGATGGAAACAGGGTCTCGATCGATTTTGAGGGTAGGATCCTCATATTTGAGAAACCATAGTTCTCATAAAGAATACTTTAACGATAAAAAATCCATTTAACATTGTTGGATAGACAGGCTTGGCGAAATTCGTCGTATATATAGGAACGGTCAGTATTGGTTGAATGAGTGTAAATAATCAGTGGATTCGTTGGTTCGTTGCCCAATTATTAAAACAGCGTCTAATCCGCTTTTTTGGTTATTAATTCATACTGTTTGATTTCACCTGTGTAATTGGATTGATGTAGAAATCAACAAATATACGGATGTCTTCATATAAATGAATGGTTGGACAGATTATGGAGGAAAAACATGCAGTCAGTAATCTTATTAATGCAAGAGCAAATGGAGGCCCAGAGTCTAATGGCAGAGCTTAGGTACTTTTCGAATATCCGTGCAGCCTCTGTCGTCGATTATGAGAAATTCTCAAATACCTACCGCTATACCAATGCTGATATCGTGATGATGGAGATCAGCGAAGACAACGAGTACGGCATCGGGTTCTGCTTGCAGTTAGCTAGCCAGATGCGAGCTAGAAAACCAGAATGCAAGGTTGTTTTGCTATGTTCGGGCTTCAATGAGGAAGCAGAAAAAGCCAAATCCGAAGGCTTGGTCAAAGAGATTGTTTACCGGGAGATCGAATTAAAAGACTTAGCCGCAGCTATCATCCAAAGCTAATGGGCCATGGCACCTGGGCTTATAGTATGAGCAGCTGCTAGGCTTGATGACTGTGTTAGGATCAAACCTCAAACCCAAATAAGACCAGTCAAAGCACGCCAGATCAAATACCACAAGTACTGCTGAATTCAAAAAAAGAGCAATATTATCGATTCTAGAATGTACATTGAGCATTCAACGATGAAACTGTGCTAAACTGATGCGTAGCAAATCACGATTAATTATTCGCTTTTATTTCGCAATACAGCGCCCACATCTTAGTTCATTTCATGCATTACGCATAAAAGACTCTGTTCTTGAAAGGAAAATATCTAATTGAAGTTCTTTATTGACACAGCTGACCTCAAAGAAATTGAGGAAGCAGCCTCATGGGGAGTCTTAGCTGGTGTGACTACAAATCCAAGCCTATATGCCCGTATAGGTGGCAAGCTGGCGGACTTCTCCACACACATCCAACGTATCTGCGCTTTGGTCGACGGCCCTGTGTCAGCCGAAGCTGTTGGAACAAGCCGCAACGATATCGTCAGGGAGGCTAGGGAATTAGCAGCTTTGGCTGCCAATGTCGCGGTAAAGATCCCCATCGGCATTGAGGGCTTGGCTGCTACCCGGGTACTTGCCAACGAGGGCATCCCGGTCAATGTCACCCTGGTCTTCTCAGTGCCCCAAGCCATTATGGCTGCTCGGGCAGGGGCCCGCTACATAAGCCCCTTCATCGGCCGTTTCGACGATATCGGCGAAGACGGCCTTGCCCAAATTGCCGACATCAGCGACGCCGTAGCCAACTACGACTGGCGGGGAGTAGGCATTGGCGACGAGGAGCCAGAGATCATCGCAGCCTCCATCAGAAGCGTCCAGCATGTTGCTCAAGTGGCCTTGCTCGGGATTGATATTGCCACGGTACCCTTTAATATTTTGGAGAAGTGCCTGACCCATCCGCTGACGGACCAAGGCATTGCTGCATTTTTAAATGACTGGGAGAAGGTGCTACAAGCATGAACAATAGAAACTCGAACCGCAACGACTCAGACCAAAACAGTCAACGCCGTACCAACCAGGCGACCGAGTCCTCGAACAACGGCACAGGCGGGTCAAACAACTCCAACCGTAACGGCTACCAAAACCAGGCTCGTCGCCAACGCCGCCAATCCTATCCCAACAACAACAACAATAACCGTGAGCAAATAAGCCCGCAAGCCAACCGTGACGAACTGACTGCCTTAAAGGTCACAGAGCTTCGGGAAAAAGCCGCTGTCCTTGGTGTCGACCTCACAGATATCCGTAAAAAGGACCTGATCATCGATGCGATTTTCGCCGAGATGATCAAGGCCGAGGGATTTGTGGCATGTGAGGGCATTTTCGACCTGCTCTCGGAAGGCTATGGCTTCTTGCGCACAACCGGCTACCTGCCGGGTGAGAACGATATCTACGTGGGCATGTCTTTAGTCAGGCGCAACGGCCTGCGCAAGGGGGACATGGTCGTCGGCCAAGTACGCCCTGCCCGTGAAAGCGAGAAATACGCAGCCTTGCATAAGATAGACACGATCAACGGTATCCCAGTCGAGCAAGCCCAGGAAAGAAGGCGTTTTGCTGACCTCACCCCGGTGTTCCCTGACCAGCGCTTGCTCATGGAGCATGGCGCGGACACCATCACAGCCAGGACAATCGACCTGGTAGCACCGATTGGCATGGGTCAGCGTGGCTTGATCGTCTCCCCACCAAAAGCCGGCAAGACTACCATTCTTAAAGACATTGCCGCTGCTATCAGTGCGAACAACCCTGAGGTGCACTTGATGTGCCTGCTGGTCGACGAACGGCCCGAAGAAGTCACCGACATGGAGCGCTCTATCAAGGGCGAGGTCGTGTCCTCGACTTTCGACATGCCCTCTGAGAACCACATCACAGTGGCAGAGCTCGTCATCGAGCGGGCGAAGCGCTTGGTCGAAGTGGGGCGTGACGTTGTCATACTGCTTGACTCGATTACCCGTTTGGCACGTGCCTACAACTTGGCCCAGCCCGCCAGTGGGCGTATTCTGTCTGGCGGCGTGGACTCGACGGCCCTGTATCCGCCGAAGCGCTTCTTAGGCGCGGCCCGAAACATCGAGGACGGCGGCTCGCTGACCATCTTGGCATCGGCCTTGATCGACACCGGGTCGAAGATGGACGAGGTGATTTTCGAGGAGTTTAAAGGCACAGGCAACATGGAGCTGCGGCTTGACCGTGACCTGGCCGACCGCCGCATCTTCCCGGCGATCGACCCAGTGGCATCGGGGACACGAAAAGAAGAACTGCTCCTAGACAGCCAAGAGGCACCCTTGATCTGGGCTGTCCGAAGGATTCTGGCCAATATGAACAATACCGAACGGGCCATGGAAATGCTTATCAAAAGCCTGAAGCAGACTCAGACAAACTCCGAGTTCTTGATTCGCACGGCTCGCAAAGCCCAGCAACGCAGCGGTACGGACATCACTGAGCTTTGACACAAAGGCAATACGAGAAGTTAAAGGTCCAAGCGAGCATCACCGTATGAAATTAGTACGTTGACGGGTTTCGACCTGTAAGGCCTCTATGCCCGCTTCGCGCCCGAGCGCGATAGTCTTAATCAACCAAGCCATATTTGCGCCTAGTTGCCAGGCGATCTGCATGCCTTCGAGGTCTTGGCGGACGTCGTCGGGGTTTTGGCCATGGACCATCGGCCAGTAAAACGATCCGACAAGCAGCATCTGTGAAATGTTGGGGTACTTCTGCACCTGCTCCAAAGCACTGGTCGTCCCAGCCCGGCGGGCGGCGACAATGCAGGCAGCCGGCTTTAGGGCATAGGCTGCCGATGTGGAGAAGAACACCCTGTCCAGCAGGCATTTGAGCGCGCCATTGATACCGGCGAAATATACCGGCGAGCCGATGACCATGCCATCTGCTGCGATAAGCTTGTCCACTATGGCATTTACCCCGTCATCGTCTCCGTGGGCACAGCCTTGCGTTCTGTTCCGACAAGACCCGCAAGCAATACAAGGGGCGATCGCTGACCGCCCGATCCAAACGATCTCGCTTTCGACCCCGCTATCCGACAAACCTCGTGCCACTTCGGACAAGGCAGTAAATGTGCTTCCCCTTTCACGGGTACTGCCGTTGATTATTAAGACTGACATGAACACTCCTCACTTTTTTATTTGGCCGACTGTATGGCGTTTATCTTACACCACAAACCGGCTTTGGGCCTTCAACCCGGCGACAGCCTGGCTTCAAACGCCCAGGCTGGCCTCTGACATGACCTTTGTAAAGCTGATGCATCCGGCATTGGTCGGGCCGATAAATAAGTCCACCATACCGCCTGGCTGCTTGCAAGCTTAAGCTATACTGATAAGGTCTTTTTCAAGGCAGCTGACAAGCATATGAGGGAGGGAGCATCTCAGGCAATGTTTGAGAGACTTGGAGATATTGCTGCGCGCTTTGCTAGGCGCAAGCTGGTGCGTACACTAAACACTGCTTTTGTGCGGTTGATCCCCTTTATAACCATCGGCTCGATTGCCCAAGCCATACTGAACCTGCCGATCCCGATCATCCATAATTTCCTGGTCAGGTCCTTTGGGGGGTCCTTGATCGATCTGGCGGCGATACTCACAGACTCTACCTTGACTGTGATCACCCTGGCCGCTTTAGCGTCGATCAGCCTTTCTTATACTGTGGAGAACAGCGATGTCTGGGAGGGCGAGCCGAATCTTTTTGTCCCAGTTTTTACGGCATTCTCATGTTTTATCATCCTCTTTGTCTGGCAGGGGCCGATAATCAGCCTCACCGACATAGTTGGCACTAACAGCATCTTCAAAGCCATCCTGGTCAGCCTGCTTGCCTGTAAACTATTGTTCTTGTTTATCCAGCTCATCCGGTCGGTCAAACAGCGGCTTCATTTACGCTCTTTAAGCAGGGGCTATGACGCAAACCCTGCAGTACAGTCGGCCTTTGACCATGTCTTGCCGGTGGCGCTGACACTGGTTAGTTTTGTGGTCATTCGGGTAATCGGCCTGTATGTGATCGATGTCGCCAACCTGGATGCCCTTTATGCCAAAATCGCCGGCTACATGCGTGAGGGCAGCCTTATCGTCGTGGTCTTGGTGATGTTCTTCTCCCAATTGCTGGCTTTTTGCGGGGCACACAACTTTGTGCTCTTCAACCTTTTGCCTTCATTAAACGATACAACCGCCAGTGTCTCGTCGGTGTTCTCCTTGCGCGGCTACTACCTCCATTTTGGCATTGTCGGAGGGTCGGGCACAATGTTCGGCCTCTTGATCGCACTGGCGATTGTCGGGCGAAAATGGTATTGGGGAAGACGCTTTGCCCGGGCCTCGGTGTTTCCTGTGATCTTTAACATCAACGAGCCTTTGCTATATGGCTTTCCGGTCTTCTTAAACCCCTTCTATGTCATCCCCTTCATCCTGGCTCCGATTATCTCAGCGGTACTCAGCTTCCTTTGTTTTAAATCCGGCTGGATCCCGCCGATAACCAACATGGTGAACTGGACGACCCCGCCCTTGCTGTCTGGCTATCTGGCAACCGGCTCGCTTCGGGCCAGCGTATTGCAGGCAGTCTGTATACTGGCCTCGGTCGTGCTCTATTACCCCTTTGTCCGCGCCCACCATATCTACGAACTAAAGCAACGCAGCAGCCGCTTCGCCGACATGCAGGCAGCCGCCGAGGCTGCCCTTGACGGCTATGGCAGCCCAGTCACGGAGCGCATCGATGCCGTCGGACAGATAGCACGTGAGTACGCAATGCTGCTAAAGCAGTCTGTCAGGCAGAACCAACTGCCCTTCTACCTGGTTTTTCAACCGAAGACCAACCGCCAAGGCAAGGTCGTCGGGGCTGAGGCCTTACTACGCTGGGAAGACCCGGAAATGGGCTTCATCTCGCCGCTTACTGCAGTGGAATTGATGAACGAAAGCGGCTTGGCGACCGAGCTGGGCCGGTGGGTGATAGAAAACGCCGTCCGCAACCTTGCCGAAATGCGGGAAAGCCATATGTCTGACTTGAGGGTGTCCATCAACCTTGACCCGCGCCACTTGGAAGAGGACCCAGGGTTCGCTGAGTTTGTCAAGAAAATCCGGGACACCTATGTGATCATCCCTGGCGAGGTGGAGTTCGAGATCACCGAGCACATCGCCATCAACGCCAACGACGAGATGCGCGAGCTGTTTCGGGCTATCCGGGACATGGGGTTTGGCTTATCGATCGACGACCTCGGCATGGGCTATTCGTCGCTGAACTACATCAATGACTATGGGGTGCGCACGGTAAAAATAGCTATGCAGCTTATCAATAATATACAAAGTGACTATAAGCAACGTGAAATTGTCCGTTCAGTAGTACAGTTGGCAGACCATCTGAACCTAGAAGTGGTGATCGAGGGGGTGGAGACCGAAGAGCAAGCCGACATCCTGAGCAGCCTGGGGGCTCAGATCTTCCAAGGGTATTATTTCAGCCGTCCGCTGAATGCTGCCGATTTTCAAGCCTATGTCTCGGCCCACAGGTAAAAAAGCTAGGGTTTCTCCACATAATCACTGTCGCTGGGATTGGCCTTAGCCTGTAAGGAGGCAACTAGGCTGAGCAGGCAGATCACTGTAAAAACCAGATAGCATAAACGCATCATAGCGCTTAGGTCAGTGGGCGAGACTTGGCTCAGCGCCTGGTTGGAAAGCTTCATCGAAGCGACAATGGTGATCACCGACATGCTGGTGATTTGACCCAGGTTGCGCATGGTGCCCATGAAGGCAGAGGCGGTCCCGACATCGCTGCGATCGACCAGGCCCATCACCGCATTGGTCATCGGCGATCCAAAGAAGCCGAAGCCGATGCCGTTTAGGACAAGGCTTAAGATTATCTGGAGAAGGCCGCTTTGGGTGGAGATGAAGGAAAAAGCGACGAGCGAGGCGGTGCAGAACACGCAGCCGATCGATGCCAGGCGGAAGGGCGAGAACTTGTCGGAGAGCCGTCCGGCCATGATGGAGAACACAGCTTGGACGAGCGGAGCAGTAACCAAGACCAAGCCGGCTTGGTCCGAGCCGAAGCCCTTTGCCTGCTGGAGGTAGATTGATGTCAGATAGGTGATCGACATGGTCGCAGAATGGTTTAAGAAGACCGACAGGTTGGCAAAGGCAAAGCCATGTCCGCCTTGGAAGAGCCCTGGCTTGAGCAGCGGGGACTGGGCTTTTCCTTGCCACCAGGCAAAGCAGCCCAGGGCGAGGACCCCATAGGTTATGGCGATGTAGGCCAAATTGCCAGAGCTTAGGCTGTTTGTGCCCCAAGACAGGGTAGAGACGCTGGTCATGAAGAGCAGGATGCCGACGATGTCTAGGTTTGAGGCCAGCCGGTTTGTCTCTACATGGCTGGAGTTCGCTGGCAAACGGCCAAAAGCGAGCACAAAGGAGACGCCCCCAAGCACTGCCATCAAGGCAAAGACATAGCGCCAGCCGAAGTGCTCGGTGACAAAGCCGCCGATAATCGGCCCTAGGGCCAAGCCGAAGTAGACAGCCGAAGTAGAAATGCCCAGCATGCGCCCGCGGACCTCGACCGGGAATGCGTCAACCATAATAGCTTGATTAGTAGCAAGCATGGCAGCAGAGCCCAGCCCTTGGCACACGCGGAGGCCGATCATGACGCCTAGGCTCGGGGCAAAGACCAAGGCAGCCGACGATAATGAAAAAAGGCCGATACCGACATTTAGGATGGACCGTCGCGAGCTTAGGTCGCCCAAGCGGCCAAGGGGCAGGATCAAGGCCACGGAGCAGATGGTAAAAGCAGTCACCAGCCAGCCTAGGGTCGCGGTAGGGACGTGGAACTCCTCTCCGATAACCTTGATCGAAACATTGAGCGAGCTCGATGCAAAAGAGGTGACAAAGGAGGCCAAGATCAAGGTGAATACGAGTTGGGGGTTGCTTTGGCCGGCAGGCCCGTTGTTTGAGGTTTTCTCCATATAAAATCACTCCAGTAGCAAAGCTGCAAGCTTTGCCTAATCAGTCACACCGAGATTTAAGGGGGCGTTCTTTAGGCTTTTGGCTTTGTAAGCTAGGTTTTTGTTAGCCTATTTGTCAACCTTTCGATTGTAAGCCATTGCCGAGAGGATTTTCATGTGGTATTTTCATGGATTGTGTTTTATGTTTATAGGCGCTGCCAGATGCCGAGGCGGCGACTGGGCAGAACACAAAACGAGGAGTCATGAAAACAAAAACCTAGCTAAAGATGCTTTGGCAACAAACGGTGAAAACCACATGAAAGTGAGGCTATCGTGGTGAATTCAAGTGGCAAGGTGATTGACGCAGAGCGTTACTACCAGCCAGAAATCGAAATGATCAACCGGTCCGAGCTTGAGGCAATGCAGTTGCAACGCTTGCAGGCGACAGTTTTGAATTGTTATCAAAACATCGGTTATTATCAAAGGACACTTGACTCGGCGGGGATCGATCCGCGATTTATCACAAGCCTCAGTGATTTGCAGAAGCTCCCGTTTACCAACAAACAAGACTTGCGCGATGCCTATCCGTTTGGCATGTTCGCTGTTGACATGGTCGACGTGCAGCGGCTGCATGCCTCTTCCGGTACCACTGGAAATGCGACAGTGGTAGGCTACACACAGGCCGATCTCGATAATTGGGGGGATGCTTTTGCCCGTTGTATAGCCTTAGTCGGCGGCGGTCCAGAGAGTATCTTGCAGATAGCCTATGGCTACGGCTTGTTCACCGGAGGGCTTGGCGCCCATGAGGGCGGCATCCGCATGGGCTCGACGATTTTACCGATGAGTGCCGGCAACACCAAGCGCCAGGTACAGATGATGAGTGATTTCGGTGTCGACATTTTGGCCTGCACGCCCTCGTACGCCTTGCTTATCGCCGATACGGCAATCGAGCTAGGCTATGACCCGGCAAAAGACTTCAAGATCAGCGGGGCGATTCTGGGGGCTGAGCCTTGCTCGGAGTCGATGCGGCACGAGATAGAAGAAAAACTGGGTGTAACTGTAGTCGACATCTACGGACTGTCCGAGGTCATGGGGCCTGGAGTCAGTTGCGAGTGCCGGTATCAAAACGGCTTGCATGTAGCAGAGGACCAGTTCATTATCGAGATCATTGATCCTGAGACTTTGCAGGTGCTGCCAGACGGGGAGTGGGGCGAGGTTGTCTTTACTACCTTGGCCAAGCAATGCTCGCCGCTTATCCGATACCGGACGCATGACATATCGCGCATCCTGCCTGGTGACTGCCAATGTGGGCGCACCCTGCGGCGCATGGACCGTATCACCGGGCGGACCGATGACATGCTGATCATCCGTGGAGTAAACGTCTTTCCCAACCAATTCGCCGAAGTCTTGGGGGGATTTACCGAGCTGACCAGTTATTACCAAATCACCCTGACCAGGTCTGGCCCGATGGACTATGTCATCTTAAAGGTAGAGCCGACCTCAGACTTTCATTTCGACGAGGTCAAGAGCATAGAGCGTTTGGAGAAGCGCATTGCTGATGAACTGAACTCGAACCTTCAAGTCAGTATCGAGGTCCAGCTGGTCGAGCCGATGTCTATCGAACGCTTTGAAGGCAAGGCTGTGCGCATTGTCGACCTGCGCGATGATATGGGCTAAAGGTCAAGCAAGGCTGCCAGATAAAAAGGCTTGAGCTGGATTATAGATAGGATGAGCCAATGATAGACCAACTAACAGTGTTTTTAGAGAATCGCAAAGGCCGTTTGGCTGCCCTCTGTCGCGCCCTTGGCGATGCCGGTTTCTCGATGAGGGCCTTGACCATAGCTGACACCGAGCGGTACGGAGTGGTGCGGATCATCACCAAGGATGCGGGAAGCGCACAAGAGGTCTTGACCAATCAAGGGTTCCGCGCTTCTTTGACTAGCGTCTTAGCCGTTGAGGTGCCAGACATAGCTGGGGGCTTGGCAAAGCTGTTGGAGGCTTTTGAGGCCTTTGACGTAAACATCGAATATGCCTATTGCTTCTCTTCTGTCGGCGGCAAGGCGATTGACGTGCTGCGGGTAAACGACGAGGCAAGCGCCATGCAGGCTGTAGCCTCGGTAGATTACCGGATAGTCACTGAAGAAGAGCTGTTCGTATAAAGCCCCGTTTCAAGCGTCAATGAAGGATAAAACAACAGACTGATGATGAAGGCCCTTAAGTCTCGCTATCTCTATTTGTCCCTGCTACTAGTGTTGTTCGGTAGCAAGGCCCTTGCTTTGGCAGGCTTCAACGGCAGCTTGGCTGCACGGCTTTTGGAGCCGATGCCTGCCTATGCCGACGTCCGGTCGGACGATTTGGTCGCCGGCATCCCCTTGGCTGACCGTCATGTCGACGATACTCCAAATATTGTCGCTCCCAGCGCTTTAGTAGCCGCTGAGGATGGGACGGTCCTTTGGGAGAGGGGTGGACTGATCCGGAGGCCGATGGCCTCTACCACGAAGATCATGACAGCAGTGGTTGCCCTGGAGAATGCCAGTTTGGATATGGAGTGCACTGTGACCTGGGGAGCTGCCTCGACAGGCGGCACCTCGGCTTGGCTGGAACAAGGCGACAGGCTGACGCTTTATGACCTGTTGATCGGCTTGTTGCTGCCTTCGGGGAACAATGCAGGGGTGGCGATTGCTGAGAACGTTGCAGGCACCCAGTACCAGTTTGTAGAGATGATGAATGCCAAGGCCCGCGAGCTGGGAATGCTTGACACTCACTATGTCGACCCCCATGGGCTCGACGAGGAGGGACTATACACCACCGCAGAGGATTACTTGGTGCTAGCCCGTTATGCTATGCGCAACCAGACTTTCCGGGAGATAGTTTGCATGACTTCGGCGACTATCTATACCCTTGACGGGCGCGAGATCAGCTATGTTTCGACAAACAAGCTGTTTTACATGATGGACGGCGTTATGGGGATAAAAACAGGCACGAACTATGAAGCCGATGCCTGCCTTGTTTCCTGCGTCAACCATCAGGGCACTGTTTTTTACGCTGTGGTTTTGGGCTCCCCGACAGACGAGACCCGGTATAGCGACATGGTGAATATTCTGGAATGGGCTTTTCGTCACTATCGGCCGGTGGAGCTGATAAACTCCAACTATGTGGTAGCGGACTTGGCGCTGGTCTCATGGCTCGATAAAACAGTCACAGTACGCGCCCCCTACCCTGTGAGCATTCCGATCTTCGACCTTGCCGGCTTGATCACCCAAGAAGTACAGCTAAACGACTGGGAAGGCTCGATCACCAAAGGCCAGAAAGTGGGGCGGATAATCTGGACGCAGAACAACGAGGTCATCGCAACATCGGACCTAGTCGCTGCAGAGACAATCGACGGCCCTGGCTTTAAAGAGCGGATGTCAATTGGTTGGGACAGGTTCTTTGGGGGTCTCACCCAACAAGCAGGACACGCCCAGACGCTTATTTACCTGCCGGAGTTTTTAGATATCAGTTTTTAATATCTGATATGATGTGTCTTCTAAGGTGCCTTCATACTACCGGTCTGATGCGCCCAAATACTATCGGCTAGTAGAGGTTTTTTACTAAATATTCTATGGGGAGTTGATTATAAATGGATGTTGTTCAAAAGTGCCCAGCTTGTGGCGAGGCAGTTCAAGAAGGAAACGAGGTCTGTGACCATTGTGGCTATAGCCTTACTGGGCAGACAGAGGCTTTCGACCCCCTAGAACTGTCTGGGGGAGAGGTCGATCTGGCATTGGCGGCAACTGGCACTCCCCAGCTGACCTTGACCAAAGGGCCGTCCAAAGGCGGGGTTTTTTATTTGGAGGAGTTTCCGATTACTATCGGCCGTGACACTAAGTGCGACATCTTTTTAAACAACCGAACAGTATCACGACAGCATGCTATTATTGAACGCATGGGAAACAGGGTTGTTGTGCGCGACAATCATTCCCTGAACGGAACCTGGGTCAATGGCAAGGTAGTCGACGAAGCAGAGCTCACCGATGGCTGCCTGCTGCAGATCGGTACTTTCTCCATGCGCTTCAATTGCTGACAATACAGCGCCGACTACCAGGGTGCGGGCAAGTGGTTTTCGCCTCGCCTGCTCCAGATTGACGATAGGGTACAATTTTTTCGGGTAAATCTCGGGAAAATTCGGGAAAAAATTATGTTACTAATACCTAGCAAATTTCTGACCAGGGCTTTTGCAAAACGGTTAATTTTGAAGCAGCGACAAAATTGTACCCTATCGTCAATCTGGAGCACTTAGCCTTAAATAACGTGTTAGGTAAAGAACAATATAATACTAGTAAAAATGGGAAGAATAACGTAAAGCTTTGGCGCAGGTCGGTCACTTAGCCCTCAATAGTATACGAGCTTACCCCATAAAAGTCCCAAGTGGCAATCCTGATCTTGACATAGGCACTAGTGTCTGGGATGGGGCGGTTGTCCGAGCCACGGTACCGGGCGGAGAAAGGACAGCTGATAGCCTGCCAATAGACAATACGGTCCTCGTCTAGGCTGGCATAACCACATATCATACTATTTCCATAGCGGTCATCACCCTCATAGACGACCATCGACCTTTCATCGGCCAGCCCTTGGCGGTTGAGCATCCAAT
Organism: Coriobacteriia bacterium; assembly: GCA_009776725.1. Taxonomy (GTDB): domain Bacteria; phylum Actinomycetota; class Coriobacteriia; order Coriobacteriales; family UBA8131; genus WQXZ01. Next base: position 15,164 of record WRNE01000009.1, on the reverse strand, counting down.
ACATTTCAGGGTAAAGGCCAGTCGTTGCCATATTCACATATTTGAGTTGGGCAAACCTGCCAAGCTCGCCATTGGACAGGGCCATGACCCATGATCCGAGTAAACGGTCTTGCAAGGTATCGAAGTCAAACGAAGAGAACTCCGAGGTAGTGTAGGCAGCGAAGTCGTCCTCGATGGCATCATTTGTGAAATAAATCACTTCTTTGCCATTTGCCGTCTGGTCAGGATTGTCTGTGATGTTCCGATCCAACATATAGACTGGCAGATCAGTCTCCCTTAAACGGTCATAAGCCTCGTCGGCACTCAATTCGAGATAGTTCAAGAGCCGGGGCGAACTGTCTAAGGCCTGGTGAGACTGGTCGACGCTGACAGTTATCGCTTTGCTCACATCCACCTGTGTGACCATGCCGATAATCTGCCAGGTACCAATGCCCCCGGCGACCAAGGCGATAGCAACAATGCATGTGATGACCATCTTGTAAAGGGAGCCCTTGCCCTGGGTAAACCCCCCTCCCCGAACCCGATAACTAGTGTCATGCATCCCGGTTTGTCTCAAGTTGCCCACTAAGGCTTGGGAGCTGGCAGTGCTACGGCTCTCGTTGTTTCGCGATGAGGCTAAATTCGCCCTTTGGCTGCGCGCGTTGGCCGAAAGGCCTGGCCTGGCCTTTGTAGCTGTGGGGCTTTGGGCACTGCTTGCCTGGCTGCTGACGGGAAGCGAGGCCAGCCTATTGGATATCTTTCTCGATCTAGCCTCTTGGGCAGCCTCTTCAGCTACCTTCACGCGTGAATCAACTGTGCCTGGCAATGATTCGCCACAGCCTTCCAAGGACTGCGCAGGCTCGTCAATGTCGACACGGTCCAAATCATCGCTGTATTGTTCGTCACTCATCTGTTAGCCATAACTCTTATCTGCCGCTGTTTTATCAAGCGATCTAAGTCAGACGATTATACTTCAAGCCATTGTTTTTTTAATGGGGATAAATCCCTGTCGAGGTCAAATGGAGTTTCTTGGTAAACATAATGGTTAAGCCAATTGGCAAAGAACTGATGGGCATAAGTGCGCCAGCGCATCTGGACGCCAGCTTCAGGGTCGTTGTCGATGTAGTAGTTCACAGGCATTTCAATGTTTAAGCCAGCTGCCAGGTCTCTGCGGTACTCGCGGTCGAGGGTGTCAGCGTCATATTCCAGATGGCCAGTCACAAAGACCTGGCGGTGCTCGCTGTTGGCGCAGATCACTGCGCCTGCCTCGTCTGACCCAGCCAGCATCTTCAGGCCCGCCTCACTGACTTGCTCTGGAAAAACAGTCGCATAGCGCGACTGTGGCATCCAAAAAGGATCGTCTAGGCCAAGCAGCAGCTGGCCAGAATTATCGTAGCAATGCATTGGATAGACGCCGGAGAGCTTCTTCTCCAGCAGGCGTTTCTCCACATTATAAAAATGATGTAGAGCCGCATTGGCCCCCCAGCAGATAAAAAGGCTGCAAAAAACATGGTCGCGCGACCATTCGAAGATGCGGACAAGCTCGTCCCAATAATTGACCTCGTCGAAAGGCAGCGTCTCGACCGGGGCCCCAGTGACGATCAGTCCGTCAAAACGTTGGTTTAGGATCTCATATGTCGAGGTGTAGAAGGCCTCCAGATACTCTTGGGGGGTGTTTTTGGAAACGTGTCCGCCGATGGCTAAAAGCTGGATGTTGATTTGCAGGGGCGTATTGGAGAGGAGGCGCAACAATTGGGTCTCGGTGGCCTCTTTTGTCGGCATCAAGTTGATAATCGCGATTTCCAAAGGACGGATGTCTTGGGTCTCGGCGCGACGCTCGGTCATCAAAAAGACGTTTTCTTGGCGGAGGGTGTCTATAGCTGGTAGCCCATCGGGAACATTGACTGGCATATCTTCTCCTTTATTGGTTTTAGTTAATAGCCTGTTATTATCTACATCCCTTGCTGTCTTGGCAAGATGGGTTTTCGATGTAAAATTCTCGGTAAATTCAACAATAATGCCTAAATGTTTTGTGACTTGGTAGCACTGGGCAATAACTAAGTATTATGATTGCGGTTAAGGGTTCATCAGTTTGGATCTGTTGTTATCTTTAGGAGGGTAAAATGGGATCTAAGGATCGTCGGCGCTTATTAACCTTGTTCTTGAGTATCTGCCTAGTCTGTAGCGCACTGATCGGGGTGCAGGTACCGGCTTTTGCAGACGATGAAGTTACCATCAATATATTACATACAAACGATGTGCACGGCCGTTTCTACCCAGTGGATGCGAACAATACTGGGATGATCGGCATCGATAAGATCGCAGCAATCAAGGATGACACCGATAACGCTATCCTTGTCGATGTCGGGGACGCGTTTCACGGCCTGCCGATCGTCAATGTCAACCAGGGGCAAAATGCTGTCAACATGATGACCGCTGCCGGCTATGATGTTATGACTCCTGGCAACCATGACTTTAACTATGGCAGCAACCGGCTGGCTGAGCTGGCAGGGGCAGCCAGTGGGGGCGGTTTGACGATTATCTCCTCAAACGTCTATATCCAGGCTTCGGGAACCAGCTTTTTGCCGACAACCACGATCATCACCGTGGACGGGGTCAAGGTGGGGTTCTTTGGCCTAACGACACAAACGACTCCCTATGTGACCAGCCCATTGAATGTCAGCACGCTTGAGTTTCGGGACTATGTGGCTTCGGCTGAAGCAGCGATTCTAGAACTAGAAGCCAGCGGGGCAGACATCATCGTCTGTTTGGCCCATGTCAGCCATAGCGAGATCATCGACATGCTGGCCGCCCTGGCCACTAAGCCAGACGTGGTCATCGAAGGCCATGACCACCTGCTAGGCTCGACTTATGTCGACGGGGTGCTGGTCGCTGGCGATGGCCAGTACCAGGAGAATTGCGGATTGGTCTCGATCACGTTCGATAGGGACACGTCCTTAGTGGTAGACACTGCTGCTACATATATTAGCAAGGCCGAGACGGACGACATAGCCGCCAATGCCACTGTCCATGCCTTAGCCGAGTCGATCGCCGAGTCCGTGCGTGCGCAGTACCTGGAGGTAGTTGCGCATTCAGACGTTGACTTGTCAAGCGACCGCGGCACAACCGATACGCCAGGCGTGCGGAATTCGGAGCAGGCCCTGGGCAACCTGGTAGCAGACTCGATGCGCGTCATCGGGGTGTCCGATGTCGCAATAACCAACGGCGGAGGGCTTAGGGCCGATATCCAAGCAGGCGATATAACCAAAGGCGACCTGAACAGCGTGCTTCCTTTCGGAAACGTCTTGGTGGTCAAAGAAGCCACTCCGGCAGCGCTGAAGCTGATCATGGAGAACGGCTTACAATTCGCACCGGTCCCTGACGGCCGTTTTCCCCAAATATCAGGCATGGAGGTCGTCTACGACCCGACCAAAGAGGCAGGCAACAGGGTGGTCTCGATTACCATCGGCACAACCGTCCTCGACTTCAATGACACGACTACCAAGTATTTACTGGCCACGAATGACTTTATGGCTGCCGGCGGTGACGGTTACACAGATATCCAAGCCTTGCCCACAGTGGCCGAGATCGATTCGCTAGACTCTGCCTTCGAACGTTATGTGGAAACCTTGGCTGGAGGGACGATAACAGCCGATGTCGCAAGAATCGATGGCCGCATCTCTGTTTATGCCGAAATCCCGGTAACTGTGGAGAAGAACGCGCTGAATGCCGCTATTAGCGCAGCGAGGGCCCTCGTCGAGTCTGAGTACACCGCAGCAAGCTGGGCGCCATTCATGACTGCCCTTGTTGCAGCTGAGGCAGTGTCTAGCAACCAAGACGCCTCACAAGACGATGTGGATAGAGCGACCGCTGCCTTGGCCGCTGCCCGGACAGCTTTGGTAAGGGTAAACGACAATTCGACAAACAACCAAAACAACAATAACAACCAGTCGGGCCCGAACACTACTCCCAAGACAGGCGACTCAAGAAGCCTCGTCGGGCTTGGCTCGTTCGTGCTTGTGCTTGGACTTGGCATTGCTTGCCTGCAAGCAGACAAAAAACAAAAGCATCTTAGAGCAGCCTAGGCAGTTGCCACAGTCTAGTCTTTTATGGCACCCCTCGGGATTTTTCTCGGGGGTGCTTTTTTTGAGGCAGGTATAGCAGGAAAGCAGACTGGTCAGGCCTTTATGACAGGATACCTGATTACTGTCTTAAGCTTGCTTGCATCGACTTTGCGAGGGTCGTTCAAATATATCTCATGGTGCCGACTTGCTCCATCGACCTGTATCTTATAGCCATTGTCGTGTGCATAGTCGTATAACAACGATATGCTCGCCGGCTCGTCGTCATAGGACCCGATGTGCATTATATGTACACACTGGCCCTCGGTAAACGTCGTCAAATGGGCCTTTGAGGCATCGAGCCCAGGCTTCTTCTTTGCCAGTTCGTCTACAGCCTGTGAAAAAATCGCCGTCGTGACAAAATCCGGTTGACGGATGAGCGCAGTCCAAGCGAGCGAGTCCTTGTTTAGGGGGACTGTGCCAATATCTGTGTCCCCAATAAAGGACCAAAGGCCTTCTAAGGGCAGTACAACATAATTCAAAACAGGCTTGTTTCTCATTTTTATCGAGTAGGAGAGGCCATACAGGACTTCAATTGCTGAGGCATATGTTTCAGAGGTATTAGGATCGCCCTCTCCCTCGATGGTAATAAAAGTCATTTCTGGCACATCGACGAAGACAGGCGCTGCTTTGGGCTGGTATAGATGCTTTTCGGCTTTCTTAAAATCAAATGCTGGCATGAGGGCCTCCGGATTGCTTATTGCTTATCAAGTAACACACCGGGTACCAGCGTACCTTATTCGATCAAGCGTGTACACCATCTAGGCTGTAAGTAGGCATGAGCTTTCAGAGCCTGTCTATTGTTAAAGCAAACACCGTGTAGCGACGACGCTTATGAATTGTAGGTCAGCGCCTTGTCTTGGCAGCTTACTTGGCCTATCGTTTGCTATTGCCTACAGTCAGGCCTATGCTTGCGATGTGCAGTTATAAAAACCCCGTCGCAACATGTATGACCAAGGTTATGGCATAATATGGGGGTAAGGCTATAAATGTTTATTAACTGACTGTTAACAAACGTTTGCAGTCAGGAGTTCTTTCTTTTTGGAGAAAGTGGGATATGACCCCGCTTTCTTTTGTTAATGGCAGCTTTGTCCAAATAATGAAGCTTCAGTGAATCGACAGAGGATGACACGCAAGGCTAAAGAACAAGAATTGATATCCGCCCTTGAACCGGCTGCCCAGGCCCATGAAATGGAGCTGGTCGAAGTCGAGCTGCTAACTGTCTCGGGACAAGCTGTGGTACGGGTCTATTTGGACTTACAGGCCGATGACAGTGGGATGACCATCGACGCCTTGGCGTCGGCAAATGCCTGGGTCGACCCTTTGGTAGAGGCCATAGACCCATATCCTGGCGCTTATACGCTCGAAGTTTCCTCACCAGGCATCAACCGCCCTTTGAGGACCTTGGGCCACTTCCAGCGGTTTACCGGCGAGACAGCAAAACTGCGGACCGAGGCAATCAACGGCCGGTCGAACTGGACCGGGGAGATCGTCGGGACCACCGACGACGGTATTCTCCTCATGATCGAGAACCAGACCTATGAGATTGCTTTGGAGAAGATCAAGAAAGCTCACCTACAGGCGAGCTATTTTATGTAACAGAAAGGGTCAATAATGGCATCAGACCTAATGGCAGCGCTTGAAGCGTTAGCCTCCGAGAAGAATATAGATGAAATGTACCTGCTGGAGCGCTTGGAGCGGTCGCTTGCAGAAAGCTACGAACGTATTTTGGATCTTCCGGAGAAGTGCACGCGAGTCACTATCAACAGGGAAAACGGGGAGATCTATGTCTTTGAGCTGATACCGGTCGGGGATCCGGACGACGAGACCGGGGAGTACCTGGACTACGAGGAGCGTGATGTCACCCCGCCTGATGTTAGCAGGATAGCAGCACAGAATGCTAAGAGTGTAATCACGAGCATCGTCCGCGATGCCGGCAGGCAACAGATTTTCTCTGAGTTCTCAGAAAGGATCGGCGAGCTGGTCAACGGCAGTGTCTTGCAATCCACTCCGGAGTTCACAATCATCAAGATACGTGAGGGCGTCGAGGCCGAGCTGCCGCATTTTGACACCAAGCGGTACCCTGACGAGCGCAACGAAAAGCCGACCAACGAGCATTATCGGCATAATCAGCGCCTGCGCTCGTTGATCATTGCCGTTAGGGATCCCAATAAAAAGGAAGCCGGTGTCCGTAACGAGTCAACGAGGCCGGCTGTCGTTGTTTCGCGCTCGCATCCCGACTTGATCCGACGGCTTTTTGAGATGGAGGTCCCTGAGATCTACGATGGCGTCGTGGAGATCAAGAACATCGCCCGTGAAGCCGGCGCCCGGTCGAAGATCTCTGTAGCGTCACGCGACTCCAACCTCGATCCAGTCGGGGCCTGTGTCGGACCGAAGGGATCCCGTGTGCGGATGGTGGTTGAGGAATTGCGCAGTGAGCGGGTCGACGTCATACAATGGGACGAGAACCCGGCGATATATGTGCGCAATGCCCTGTCTCCAGCCAAAGTGACAAATGTCATTATCTCTGAGGACAAGCCCAACCATGCCACAGTGATCGTCCCAGACGACCAGCTTTCGCTGGCGATTGGCAAAGAAGGCCAAAATGCGCGTCTGGCAGCCAAGCTTACTGGCTGGCATATCGATATCAAGTCGTCCTCCTTTATGAGCGACTCCTCAGGCATCACCGACTCTTTGATTGACGACGATGACTACAACCGTAGCGAGGACGGACGTTGCGAGTACATAGCAACATCAGGGCTACGTTGTCCAAACCGTGCTTTGGAAGACAGCCGTTACTGCCGGCTGCACAAGGACGGCCAAGCCTCGTCAAGTTACGACGATGAAAGCCAGGACCTGCAAATCGGCCCAATCGAGCTTGAGAACGAGTACGAAGAGGGCATCGATGAGTTCTACGAGCTTATCAATGAAGAGGCCCTTGCGTTTGACGCAGACGGGGACGAGGAAGAAGACAATGCAGTAGAGCTGCTGGACAGCAGTCAGGAGCAGTAAGGGATAAATGAGCAAGAAGATCCCAATGAGGACCTGTGTGGCATGCCGGCACAGTGCCAGTAAGGCCTCCCTGATCAGGATTGTGCGCCAAGCAGACAATCGGCTGGCAGTAGATGCCAAAGGCAACCTGCCTGGTCGTGGAGCCTACATATGTGCCGACCAAGACTGTTTGGAGAGGGCACAGCGCAACAAGCATCTTGACCGAGCGCTAAAGACGACTATTGACGAGCAAGGGTGGATTGAATTAATGAAATACTTCCATGAGCTGTATCCGCAGCTGGTGAGAGAGCAGGATTAATGGCTGATATGCGAGTACATGAACTGGCTAAAGAATTCGGTATGGACAACAAGGAATTCTTAGCACGTTTGATTGAAATGAAGATTCCCGTAAAAACCCACTCTTCGACTTTAAACGACGCCTTCGTTGCCAGGATACGAAAGCAGATGGAGCCTGAGCTGATAGACCGCACGGCGCAGGCCGAAGCTGAGCGGATCGCCGAAGCTGAACGCTTGGCTGAAGAGGAGCGTGTGCAAAAAGAGTTGATCGAGGCACAGCGCCGCCAGGCTGTAGAAGAAGAGCGGGCCCGCCGCCAGCGTGAGCGGGCCGAGCGTGAGGGTATCAGCGTCGAGCAGCTAGAGGCCAACGACGAAGCGAGGAAGCAAGCCGAAAGGACAGCTCGCGAAGCAGCTCGGAAGGCTGCTCTGGAAGCCGAGGCTTTAGAGCTCGAGGAGTTCGATGCCGACTTAGGCTTCGAGGCAGCAACAACAGCTGCCATCGGAGACGACACGGCCCTGTCAGCAGCAAGCAGCATGGCTCTAGCCGATGCAGTTATAGATCAGGCCGCCCCAAGCCAAGCAGGCGGAACAGCCGATGTGCCGGATCAAACGGCAGCGGTACCCGATGTCGTCCTTGACGAGTCTTTGGTAGGCGTATCAGAGGGCGAGGCACTGCTAGAAGCAGCTGAGTCGCTAGCCAGCGGCATTGACACTGGCCAACAAGGCGTCCTCGAAGCAAGCCAAGAAACGGTCGAGCCCCCAGCCAGCTTGGCAGGCACGACTATGAATCCAGCCGTGCTTGATGCAAAAGGCGAGGAACAGGCGCGAACAGCCCAAGTTGCAGACACCTTAAGCAATGCCTCTGAAAACAATGTCATGCCACCTCTTGTCTTGTTGGAAGGCGATCTTGTAGTATCTTCCGACAACCATTTGGATCGCGAGGCCAAAGACCAGCAAGGTATCGACGAGGCCAGGCCAGTCGATGCATTAAGCAGCCTTATCAACACCGACGCAAAGACGTCTGATGCAAGCCAAGACGAAAGCCAGCCTGATCCGAGCCAACAGCTTCTAGAAGAAGCAATGACTGTCGAAGATTCTCCCGAAGAAAGCCTGGAGCTTGCATACGACCAGCTCCAAGACGATATTGTCAATACCGGTTCTGTAGACGGCATTAAAGAGGCCGATGTTGTTATGGATGCCGGAGCCCTTAGCCAGGCAGCAGACAAACAAGCCCTTGAAACACCAGCCGCTATCAGCCAAAACAGCAATCAAAATGCCAGCGACCAGGCAATAGCCAGTGATACTGCTCCAAAGGCCCCAGACGCCCAAGCAACTGTTGCAAGACAAGCGCCAGAGCCACCAAGCTCCACTCCAGTACGTTTCAGCAGCCTGCTTGCCCAAATAGAGGCAGAGAACCGTAGACTGGCAGACGAGGCTGAGATCAAGGCAGCCGAGGAGGCTGCAGCCCTAGCTAGCCGCACGAGCGGACGGTCGAACAGGAACAGGAACCGAAACCGTCGGGCAAAAGCCAACGAGGCAGCCCAAACCACAGAAGTTGCGCAAGCCAGTGAGGCTTTGACAGCAAACGAGGCAAGCATTGCAGCCAACGCTGGGCAAAGCAGTGAAATCAGGCTCACCATCTCGAATAACCCAAACGTTGCCACAGACAGCCAGCAAGCTGTCGAGAGCCGGTCAAGCCGTAGCCGAAAGCGTCTATCAGACGATAACGAAGACAGCGAGCGCACCCGTAGCCGTAGCCGTAACAACCGCCGCGACGACGAGGGGCCTTTGGTGATCTCACCGATCCCCCTGGATTATGCAGACTATGACGACCAGCTCGACAAAGACGAGGAAGACCGTTACCGGAAGATGGCACAAGCAGCCGAGCAGTTCCAGCGTGAACGTGTCTTGGCCGAGGCAAGGGCAGCCGTAGAGGCGGCTAGCAACGAGGGAGAAGGACGCCGTCGCAAGCGCAAGGAAAGGCGTGAGGCAGAGGCCCGTGAAAAAATCGAGCTCGAAGCAATCGAAAAGGGCATCGATGTCGAGCTGCTCTCTGACGATGTGATCCAAGTCACCACAGGCGTCACTGTCGGCGAGTTGGCCGAGATCATGAAGGTGCCGGCAAACGACATTATCAAGCGGCTGTTCATGCTGGGCATGATGATGACAGTCACCCAGACCATGAGCGACGACCTTGTCGAGCTTATCGCTGACGACATGGAGCGCAAGGTCAGGATTGTCTCCCCAGAAGAAGAATACGCGGTATCGATAGTCGATATGCCAGCCGACCTGCAAGACCGTCCGCCTGTGATCACCGTCATGGGCCATGTCGACCATGGGAAGACCTCGCTTCTGGATGCGATCCGCTCGACAGGGGTCGTGGCTACCGAAGCCGGAGGCATCACCCAGCATATCGGGGCCTCTGTGGTAAACATCAAAGGCCGGCAGATTACCTTCATCGACACACCGGGGCACGAGGCCTTTACGGCTATGCGTGCCAGGGGAGCAAAAGTCACCGATGTCGTGGTCTTGGTTGTCGCTGCTGACGACGGGGTGATGCCCCAGACCATTGAGGCCATCAGCCATGCCAACGCCGCCGAGGTGCCGATCGTCGTGGCCATCAACAAGATCGACCGTCCCGATGCAAACCTTGACCGAGTGCGGGCGGAGCTGGCCGAACACGGGATCATCTCCGAGGAATGGGGAGGCCAGAACCTCTTTGTCGAAGTGTCAGCCAAAGAGCACATTGGCATTGACGACCTTTTGGAGACAATCCTCCTGCAAGCCGACTACCTTGAGCTGAAGGCAAACCCCAAGGCCATTGCCTCGGGCTTTGTGATCGAGGCAAAGCTGGACCGGGGACGAGGCCCTGTGGCAACCGTCCTCGTGCAGAGGGGGACCTTGCATGTCGGCGAAATGCTGGTAGCGGGAACAGCGTATGGGCGCGTGCGTGCCCTGATAAGCCCTCAGGGCGACAATGTCAGCGAGGCCTACCCAGCCGACCCGGTCGAGGTCTTAGGCCTGGGTAGTGTTCCCGAGGCTGGAGACGAGTTCCGGGTGTTTACCGACGAGCGTGATGCCCGCAACCTGGCCGAGGACCGTGCTTTGCGCAAAAGGCTGATATCCCAGCAAGAAGAGTCCCATATAACCCTAGAGGATCTCTTTGCCCGCATGGAGGGCGGCCTTAGTGAATTGAACCTAGTTGTCAAAGCCGATGTCCAAGGCTCGATTGAAGCCTTGAAGGACGCTTTGGACAAGATGGACCAAAGCGAAGTGAATATCAATGTGATCCATTCCGCAGTCGGTGGGATAACCGAGACCGATGTGACTCTAGCTACCGCTTCTGACGCCATCATCATCGGCTTCAATGTCCGCCCGGAGTCAAAAGCCCGGCTGGCTGCAGAGCGGGAAAAAGTCGAAATAAAGACCTACCGGGTGATCTACCAGGCAATCGACGACATCAATGCAGCCCGTATCGGCATGCTAAAGCCCGACTTGGTCGAAGAGCACACCGGCCTGGCCGAGGTACGCGAGGTATACCGTGTGCCAAGGGTCGGGAACATCGCCGGCTGTTTTGTCGACTCCGGCGAGATAAACGCCGACGACCAGGTGCGTGTGGTCCGCAACGGGGCGATTGTTTTCGAAAGCAAGATAGCCTCGCTTCGGCACTACCGTGACGATGTCGACATTGTCCGCTCAGGCCTAGAGTGCGGAATCGGCATCGAGGACTTCCAAGACATCAAGGTCGGTGACGTTATCGAAGGCTACCGGATTCGTGAAGTCGCCCGTGAAAGCTAAAAGGCAAGGAGCGGGGTCATACAAATGGGCTGTAAGAGAAGAGCATATGCGCTAGCCGGCATCGCAGGCAGGCAAACGCTTAAAAGACCAAAGGAGAGCCAATGTCCCAAAACAATTCTCAGTCGAGAAGAAACAATGAAGCAGTCAGGACGGCCTTGGCCGATATCTTGACCTATGAGATCTCTGACCCAAGGCTGCAGACATTGACCATTAGCGGCGTCTCGGTCTCTAGCGACCGCAGCGTTGCCCGGGTCTATGTGCTCGCCGACCGGGTCGCTGACGAGAAGGCGATGGCTGGGCTGGAGTCTGCAAAGGGGCGTATCCGCAGCTTGCTTGGGGCAAAGCTGAAATGGCGGGCTACACCGGAGCTGCGTTTCTACCTGGACACGATGATGGACGACGCCTCGCGCATCGAAGCCGTCTTGCGTGATGCCCCGGCCAGCCCGGATACAGAGGCATTGGACGATACGCCTTTGCCAGACGACTCTGCTCAAGATGCCCCTTCTCCCCTTGACGAGTAGCTGACTGACTGTCTGCCAAGGGACAAGAGACATGAGCCGTGAGCAAACAATACAGACGGTGCTGGGATTGTTTGGCCCTGGAACGAAAGTGGCGCTTGCCGGCCATATCAATCCTGACGGGGACTCCATCGGCTCGATGCTAGCGCTGGCCGAGCTGCTAAAAGCTCGTGGCTGCCAGGTCGTCAAGCTTTTGCCGAACGACCAGGCCGTGCCAGCGGTGTATGGTTTCATGGGCGAGTACGGCCTTGCCTTGGACTTCGTGCCTCCAGCCCAATACCACGAGGACCCCGACCTGTTCATCGCGCTTGACTTGTCGCAATCCTACCGCCTTGACCAGGCCGGAGCTGTCTTTGCGCGTTCCAAGAAAAGCCTTGTCATCGACCATCATCCCAATCCAGACGATTTTTCGGACTACATGCTGCACGACGAGACAGCCGCTGCGGTTGGTTTGTTGGTTTGGGAGCTGATTGGCTCAAGTGGGGAGAAGACCACGTTGGCGATGGCCAGTGCGTGTTATTTGGCCTTGCTCACTGACACTGGGCGTTTCTCGTTTCAAAACACAAATGCCCAGGTACTGGCGGCAGCTGCTGAAATGACCGCTGCCGGGGCTGACCCAGCAAGTATCAGCCAAGCTGTCTATGACACCCGCTCTTTGGGCTCGTTAAAACTTGATGCCCGACTAGTGGAGCGTATGGAATACCTGGTACCGGACAAGGTCGTTTACTCGTGGGTCTATGAAGACGACTTTGCCGAGCTGGGCGTAGCTTTAGACGACACCGAAAGCCTCATCAACCTGCTTAGGTCAGTAGCTGGAGCCGAGCTAGCGATACTGCTGAGAGAGGACGGCATCCAAGTACGCGTCAACCTTAGGGCGCGTGGCAGCTATAATGCATCCAAGCTGGCCAGTGACCATGGCGGGGGCGGCCACCAGGCTGCCGCCGGCTTCAACTTTGCCGGCACTATCCCCGAGGCAGCAACTGCCATTCGCCATTATTTGGAGTCGGAAGGCATTTTGGCTGCCGACAGCCGCCCAAACTTCAAAGACAGCCAGCATGCTCAGGCAGTATCGTCAGACCGGGACGGTCATAACGAAAGGCCTGTTCCACCGGCTTTAAGCCAGCCGGGCTAGGGAGCAGGGAGCGTCCCGAGGATGCCAAAATACAGACGGGGAGCGACCGACTTCGACGGAGTCCTGTTGATCGACAAGCCTGTTGGCATGACGTCACATGATGTCGTCGACTTTGTGCGGTCGGTCACCAAAGAAGGACGGGTGGGCCATACGGGCACGCTTGACCCCGGTGCCTCTGGCTTGATGGTTGTTTGCATAGGCCCTGCCACAAAGCTCTCAGCCCAACTGACCGACCAAAAGAAGCAGTACCTGGCTGAAATCGCATTTGGTATGTCTACCAGCACTGACGATGCCTATGGAGAAGCCTTAGAGATAACAGCCCCACCTGCAAAAATCGCAGACGCTGCTTATGGCAAGGCGGTCTTGGAGCAGTTTACCGGTACCTTGATGCAAAGGCCGCCGCAATACTCGGCGATCAAACAGCAAGGCGTCAAAGCCTACCAAAAAGCACGCATGGGCTTGACTGTCGAGCTGCCGCCCCGCGAGGTGACTGTCTACCAGATAGACCTGCTGTCCGTCAGTCCCACTGCTTGGGACATTTCCTTAGAGGTTTCCAAAGGCACATACATCCGTGCTTTGGCCCGTGACATAGGCGTGTTTGTCGGCTGCCCTGCGCATTTGGCGAACCTACGCCGCACCAGCATCGGCGATTGGCGTATTGAGGACGCTTTGACCTTAGAACAGCTCTTGGGCTACTCGGACCCAGTCGATCTGAAAACATGTCTTTTCGATGCCAAGGGAGGCGGCAATGGGTGACTTTGCTTTTTACGGGGAGACGGTCTGTGTGCTTGGGGTCTTTGACGGTTTGCACCTTGGCCACCAATACCTGCTTGACCAAGCCCAAAGACAAGCCGACCAAGCCGGTCTGCCCTTGCTGATAGTAACCTTTGACCGTGACCCAGACGAGTTGTTGTCCCCTGATCACGATGATAACAAACTGTTGTCCGACTCCGAACGCCTACTCAGGCTTAGCCTCTTGGACTACGGCGGGACAAGGCATGTCGACACAAAAGCCGCTGACGGCCTGGCCGTCGGCCAGCGAAACGTCCTGACGCTGCCCTTCAACCGAGAGTTGGCCAGCCTGCCACCGGTCGATTTCCTAGATCTGGTGCTCAAGAGGCACTGCATCCCCAAAGCGATACATGTCGGGGCTGACTTTCGTTTTGGCTACCAGGCGAGAGGCACTGTAGAGACGCTGAACGAATGGGCTGGCGAAAACGATGCCTATACCTTCAGCCATAGGCTGCTGGACGACGGGGGGAAACCGATAAGTGCCACCAGGATCCGGACCAGCCTGCTAGTAGGCGACCTAGCCGAGGCAAACCGCCTCTTGACACGCCCTCACCATCTGCCCGGTACAGTCATTCACGGCCAGGGGTTTGGGCAGGAGGTAGGCTTTCCGACAGCAAATATCTTAGGCCTTAGCAAAGTCATCCAACCTGCCGATGGGGTCTACGCCGGTTTCTTTGAGACGGGAGGCCAGATCCTTGCTGCGGCGATATCGGTCGGAGTGCCCCTGACCTTTGACAACCGGCAATCGAGCCTAGAGGTCTATTGCTTGGACTTCCATGGTGACTTATACGGCTTGGACGCTACTGTCTACTTTATCGAGAGGCTACGTCCCATGATCGCGTTTGCCAATGTAGACGAGCTACGGGAACAGATAGCCCTTGACGTCGACCGTTCCCGCCAAATCACTGCCAAGGCACGTATACTCTTTGAATGATTGGTCAAATTGTTCGACCCTTGAGTTTTTAACTTTTCTATGCGGATAAAACCAATGCGTCTGCTCCCAGCGTACCATCTTAGAGCCGAGCAGCTGTATTTGTAGATAATCTCGGCAAAAGTTATCAAAGGAGTCAAATAAATCGTATTTATATGGTGTGCGAAGCTGGTTTATCTTTTAAAATCAAACAGTCGTTTTAATGGGAAAGGAAACAATGATGATTTGTAAAAACTGTCACCAAGTTATACCTGACGATTCAAGGTTCTGTACTTTTTGCGGAACAAGCCTGACTGACCAAGACAGGCAATTGGCCGAGCAAGCATCTTTCCAGCAGTCTGCATACCCTGCTGGGCAACAGCAAGCCCCCTCTTACTCGGAGCCGCAGCAGGCGCAGCAGGCATATGCCCCCGCGCAAACATATGGGTCCCAGGCACCAAGCCAGCAAGCTTTTTCCCAGCAAGTTCCGCCCGTTTACCCTGGCCAGCAGCCGCAGCAACAGCAGCCGCAGCAGGCATACCCTAGCCAACAGCAGCCGCAGCAGCCGCAGCAGGCATACCCTGGCCAACAGCAGCCACAGCAGCCGCAGCAGGCATACCCTGGCC
>WRNE01000008.1 GCA_009776725.1 Coriobacteriia bacterium | reverse complement strand
AGTCAGCGGCTACGGTTGGTGCGGGCGGGGAATAGCCCTGCGCGCCGCCGGAGCCGGCATGAAGGTCATCGTATGCGAAGTCGACCCGGTCAAGGCGCTAGAGGCCCATATGGACGGGTATCGGGTGATGCCTGCCGTCCAAGCAGCAGCGGAGGCGGATATCTGGGTTACAGCCACCGGAAACATCAGGGTCGTCGGTGAAGCCGTCTTTGGGAACCTCAAAGACAAGGCCATACTGGCCAATGCCGGCCATTTTAACGCTGAGATAGATGTGGACTGGCTAGCTGACAACTGTGTGGAGAAAAACGAGCTGAAAGCACTTGTCGACGAGTATGTGCTGGCAGATGGGCGCTCGGTAATCCTGCTGGCTGAAGGCCGGCTGGTAAACCTCGCTGCTGCTGAGGGGCATCCGGCCGAAGTCATGGACATGAGCTTTGCCAACCAGGCCTTGGCAAGCGAGTACCTAGTGCACGAAGCTAAGGGCCTGTCCAAAGGAGTTCATCAGATCCCTGACGAGATAGACAACCAGATCGCCCGTTTAAAGCTTGCTAGCCTAGGTGTGGGTATCGACAAGCTGACAGTAGAGCAAAGCGAGTACTTGGCTTCCTGGCAGTCCGGGACCAGTTAGTTAATCAAGCAGCAGGCAATCAAACGTTAGCTAGCCAGCTAGCAGGAAGGAGCCAGCTAATGACAGATAGACAAAAGGCTGACCTAAGCAGAATACCCCGTAGCATCTGGTGGGACATCGATGCTACAAACGGGCGTCCGGGAGTCTTCTTGCTTGACCAGACCCGCCTGCCCCTAGTCGGTGATGTCCTTTGTTGCCAAAAACTCGAAGGAGTCGAGCTGGCCATCAAGACGCTTGCTGTCCGGGGAGCCCCGGCTTTAGGCATAGCAGCTGCAATGGCAATCGCTGTCTGGAGCGAGAACGAGTCTACGGCTACCACTGTCGACGAATGGCTTTACGGTGTCGACACGCAAGCAGCAAGGATATCGCTGGCTCGGCCGACAGCAGTAAACTTGGCCTGGGGAGCCAAACGCCTGAAAGACTACAGCCATGACCAGGCCTTGAAAGGCAAAAGCTTGGCAGAGTTGAAAGAAGACATCGTAAGCTTCGCATCGCAGATGGCTGTCCAAGACGAGGCTGTCAATCGGGCTATCGGTGAAAATGGCGCGCCTTTGCTTAAAAAGGGCTCGCGCGTCCTCACCCACTGTAACGCCGGGTCCTTGGCAACTGCTTTTTTCGGCACGGTCGGAGGAGTGATCTATACAGCCTATGGGCAGGAGCGGCTTAGCCATGTCTGGGTCGACGAGACCCGCCCGCTCAACCAGGGCGGCCGCTTGACCGCTTGGGAGCTGATGGTTGCTGGAGTGCCTTGTACCCTGATATCGGACAGCATGGCGGCCTCTGTGATGCAGGCGGGCTGGGTCGATATGGTCTTAGTAGGGGCTGACAGGATATGCGCAAACGGGGACGTAGCAAACAAAATCGGAACGCTGATGCTTGCCATCGCCGCGCATTATTACGATATCCCCTTCTATGTTTGTGCCCCGTTATCAACTATTGACGCCTCTCTTAGCGAAGGCTCGCAGATACCGATCGAGCAGCGCGATCGCCGCGAACTGGCTGGCTTTACAGCAACCGGAACAATCCTGGCTGATGACGAGACCACGAGCAGGGCACTTGGCATGCTTACCCTAGCCGGCCCCCGAAACATCAAGTTTGCTCATGGGCACGAGATGTCGATATACCGCAAAGACGAGGCCTATGCCTTTGATGCCTGGTTTATGAACACTCCTCCAGACGTGCCGATATACAACCCGGCCTTTGATGTGACCAGTGCCTCGCTGATAACCGGCATCATCACCGAGGCCGGGGTGTTCCCGGCATCCGAGATAACAAAGGCCCTGGCATAATCAAGCGCTTTCGTGAAGTCCTAACATCGGGAGAAGCCCAAAGGCTTTTATGGCTTTGACATCGGTCAATCATGCAAGACACGAGTGATTTAAGAAGGCCTGTGCCTGCCTGCCATCCGATAGTAGAAGGCTTGTTGGAGCTAGTCTACCCGACACGGTGCGTAGTTTGCGAAAAGGCAGGCTCGCTGCTTTGTGGGCAAGACCGAAGCAAGCTTGTCTATATCGATCACACTTTGGCCTGTCCGCGCTGTGGCGCTCCTTTTGGCCGAAAGCTCTGTACTGAATGCGTGACTCGCGAAGGCTTCGAGGAGTTCGCTTTCCAAGAAGCGCTAAGCGTCTTGGTCTATAACAAAGTCGCCGAGTCATTGGTAAGGAAGTACAAAGACGAGAACGAGAGGCGTCTGGCAACGGTACTTGCTGGCTTGACTGCCGATGCCCTTCCTTTAGAGTGGCGTTTATGGGCAGATGGGCTAAGTTGGATACCAGCAGACAGCAACGCTTTGCAGAGACGGGGCTTTGACCATATCAAAGCCTTTAGCTACGAGTTGTCGGTTATGTTGGACCTGCCCGTTTACGACTTGTTGGACAAAGCAGCAAAAACCGACCAACGTGCCCTGACTAGGGCTTTACGACGAGAAAACGCTTTTACCTTGTTCAGTGTAAAGACGCCTGGCTCGCAGTCCAGCCCATTGGCATTAGCAAGGCTCAATAAAGGACTTAAATATAAGAACCTGATCTTGCTTGATGATGTTTTTACAACTGGTGCAACACTTGACGCTGCCAGCACAGTGCTCAAGGCTGCTGGCTTTGGGCATCTCCGAGCCTTGACTGTGGCGAGGGTCTGGTAAGGCTTGTATCAAAACCATCAAATCGATATCATTTAAATAATTAGCAAGAACACTCACGCCAGCGAGTCATCGTTTGTTTCAGGAGGCAAGATGAGATTAAAGCATGTTGTAAGTACCAGCATCAGATCATTGATGCTGATATCGCTTTTGGCTAATACGTCAGCTTTTTTAGTTGCATGCAGCAATAATGCCTTTCCGGAAGAGGGGCTTGGCGAGGGCAGGTATCGAGTCGGCTACGATATCCCTGCTGGAGAGTACGTGCTTGTTGCAATAGATATAGATATGACTAGTTGGCAATTATTATCGCAAGCTAATGATAAAGACAGTTACGAGATCGCCTCGGACATGGGGCTTCCTCGCTCGATTGTCACTGTCAGAGACAACGAGGTGCTGATCGTTAACAGTGGGGTCTTGTATGCTTTCAACGATGCCCAGAAGAGCACTGACAAAGTTACAAAGACAGAAGGCATGTACAAAGTCGGCTTCGACCTAAGCCCTGGTGAGTACATTATCAAACAAACGGGCCCTTATGCATATTTTAAGGTCTCACCTGACAGCAGGCATAACTCGCTCACAATAACTGCCAGTGGCAGGGTCGAAGGCCAAATCTACCTGACAGTTAAAGCAGGCCAGTATTTATGGCTAAGTGCCTGTGAGGCGATCATCCCCATTACAGAAAAAGGCATCGGCCAAGCAAAACAGCAAAACTATAATTATCAACCTGGAAAGGCGCTTCCTGCAGGAATGTATAAAATCGGCGTTGACATACCATCTGGCGAGTATGTGGCTTTGTCGCCAGACGACATATGGATTATGGTGGCGTCTGATTCTACAGGCGAGAATGAAAGCATTATCGGCGTTGTGAGCTGTCGCAACCATGCGTATATAGATGTGGCCGAAGGCCAATACATGTCTTTGGAGGGTTGCCAGTTATATTATCTAGAAGATGCTCCGAAATTTGAGTTTGAGGGATTCTTGCCTGAAGGCATATACAAGGCTGGTACCGATCTACCTGCTGGAGAATATGTTCTAGTATCCCCGGAAAATGACTTCATCACTTGTTACATGTATCTATCGGCAATCCCGGATTATGATGCTTTCAAGTACCTCGTCTACATTCAGGGAAGGAGTATAGTTACTGTCGAAGAGGGAGAATACATAAGTATCAAACAAGCAGTGCTTTACACCTTCGACACTGCACCGAAAATCGAGTTGACTGGGACGCTAGGGCCTGGAATGTATAAAGTTGGAGTTGACCTGCCTAGTGGAGAATACCTGATCCGGTCTATTGACAGCTTAGCCAGCTGTGCCATAAAGTCAGACAGTCGACACGGCTATGGGTCTACGGAATATTTTGAATATGTCGATGCAGAGGTATCAGTTACAGTCGCAGAAGGTCAGTATCTTGAGCTCAACGGCTGTGAGTTGGTTTTTTAGATTGAGTATATAAGCAGTTAAGAAACGAGGTCTTATCCAGATGAAAACAAGTGTCGCGAAACCACTTGATGGGCGGGTAGCGCTTACCATCACAGCCGAGGCCAACGAGGTCGATGATGGGATTTCCTATTTGATGACGAAGCTTGCTCAAGAAAACGGTATCGATATACAGCAGTCTTTTGATATCGAATTCGATTTACGGGCAAAAGTAGGCAGTGATTTTTTGAGCTCGTACCTAAACACACAAGTTCCTTTGTTCCTTGCTGCCCGGGCTGTTGGCAACGAGCGGCTGGAGACCGTCCTAGACCCTGAGCTACAAGGCAGGGTCCCCAGGGTCGAAAAAGGCAAGGCTTTGACCTTTCAAGCTTCAGTGATACAAAAACCACGCTTTGAGCTAAGCAGCTATGAGCCGGTAAGCATCGACGTCCAGACCGTCACTGTCAGCGAGGAAGAGATCGATGCCCAGCTTTACATGGTAGCCGAGGGTTTTGCTACTTTTGCCACTGGCGAGGATGGCGAGCCAGACCCAAACCAACGGATAATCCCGGCAGTTACCGACAAATGGGTGGAAGAGACGATACCTGGCTGCCATAGTGTGATGGAACTGCGCGAGAAGCTAAGGGAGAACGGCTTGCGGTACAAAGAGTCCGAACAACGGGAATATATCAACTACAAGGCTTCGGCAGAGCTAGCCAAGCGTCTGGAGGGTACGATTCCAGAAGATGTTTTCGAGTTGACGCGTAACGACTTGATAGTCTCCCTTCAGCGGAATCTTGAAGTGCAAGGTCGCACCCTTGACGAGTTCGTAAAGTCCCAAGGCGGTCAGGCTGCTTTTTATGCCCAGTCCATGGTACAGACAAACAATGTGCTCAAGCAGGGATTTGCCCTCGATGCCCTAGCCCGGCATTTGAACATGCGCCTGACTGCAGAAGACATCAGCCTGGCTTTTTCAAACATGGCCCCTGGCTTGGAAGACATCGCCCGAGCCGACTTTGAGCGGACAGGCAGAATGTATGTGATGGAAGAAGCAGCCATGCGTATAAAAGCTACTCTATGGTTAGTAGATCATGCTATTATTAATTATGTGGAGGAGGAGCCTGAGGAAGAGGCCATAGACTATGTAGGCGACGAGTCTGACAGCTAGAGCATGCTGGAAAAACCTTAAAAAAACCTTGTTTCAAGTCAAAACATGCTACTATGAAGGGCATCTTAGAGCTTGAATGCATTGTCTTAGGAGGTTCATAAATGATAGCTGTTATTCTAGCTGCTGGTCTAGGGACTCGGTTTTTACCAGTCACAAAAGCAATACCAAAAGAAATGCTGCCGATTGTAGACAAGCCTGCGATTCAATATATCGTCGAGGAGGCAGACGCAGCAGATGCTGACCCCATTGTCATCGTGACCAGCAAGTCGAAGCCTGCCATCGAGGCCCATTTTGAAAGGGAGGCGGACTATGAGACTTATTTGGAAGAGCATGACAAGGCTGATTATGCCGAGAAAATCCGCACATTAAGCAAATACCCTGTAGCTTTTGTCTATCAAGAAGAGCAGCTTGGGTCAGGACATGCTGTCAATTGTGCGCGGGACATGATTTTAGCGTCTGGCACTGCCTTTTCATCTGAGAACCTGCAAACCGACAAGGCTACCGAGCCGTTCTTTGTCTTGCTCGGTGACGTTATCGTACCGAACAACGACATGCTCCAAAAGATGATGGAGGTCTCTAAGGCCCACGATATGGCAAGCGTCATAGCTGTCAACAGGGTTTCTATAGAAGAGACCAAGCGCTATGGTGTCATTGACGGGATCGACTTAAGCGACCAGGGCGAACAAGGGGTTTGGCAGGTAAGGGGCCTGGTCGAAAAACCGCAGAGTGACCCGCCGTCAAATCTGGCAATATTTGGCAGGTACCTATTGTCACCGAAGGTCCTACAGATCCTGCCCTTGATCGAGGCAGACGCCAATGGTGAGTACCAACTGACCGATGCCCTGGTTGAACTGATCAAGACAGACGAAATGTATGCCCTGGAGATAAAAGAAGACGATGGCTACGATGTGGGAACGATCAAAAACTGGTTGATTGCCAACCATATGCTGTCGCAAGAGAACCCTGAATACACGAACCTGTGATTATTAGGGTAATTGCTTTTTTAGGCAGGCCTTGGCTTGTTGAAAAAAGCAGGCTTGGACAATGGTTTGGACAAGCGTCTGCAAAGCCCAAAAGACTTATGCCTTGGCTGCAACCAGTCGCTTTTCGTGGTAACCTATGGCATGCGGTAATTACACTGGTTTAATTGGCAAGAGCAGAGAACTGATCAGACTGGTGTGATGCCATTTTTACATGCAAACCTGACTTGGAGGTAGCACAATGGATTTTCCCGTTATAGCGGCTGCGAAAATCTTTGGTTTGGGGATGCCTGAGTTATTAGTGATATTAGGCGTTGCTTTACTTATATTCGGACCGAAGAACCTGCCAAAACTTGGGGAGACATTGGGAAAGACCGTAAAAGGTGTTCGCGATGGCATGGAGGGCAAAGAGCTCGATGAGGCTGACATCGTCGAAGAAGGCATAGTCGAAGAAGACATCGTCGAAGACGACGATGATGACGAATATGAAGAAGTGGTGGTCCGCAGGAAGAAAAAACCGAGCGTCAAGTAGCATTTAGTTATTCTTAAGCTACAACGCGGTGGGCGACAATTCTCGCGTACCGCGTTGTCTTGTATTTGTATGTGTCCGATTTATCGTACCTTTGACCGCAAAGGAGCAAAGGAGTAATAATGGCTAAAGAAATCACCTTGACACCAGAGGGTAAAGAAAAGCTCCAAGCCGAGCTTTACGAGCTTGAGACAGTCAAAAGGATTGAGATAGGCGAACGTATCCGAGTGGCTAGAGAGTTCGGTGACATATCAGAGAACTCAGAATACGACGATGCCAAGAACGAACAGGCTTGGATTGAGAGCAGGATAGCTGAAATCACTCAGATCTTGGCAAACTCGTCTATTGTAGAACTGCCAAAACGCCCCAGCCGGGTGGTCGTAGGCAGCCAGGTAACAGTAGCAATGGGCGATGGCAGCGAAAGAAAGCTGACTATTGTGGATGCAGCTGAGGCCGATTCGTCTGAAGGACGGATCTCTCACGAGTCGCCTGTGGGCGCTGCACTGCTCAGCCGCAGGAAGGGCGAGGTCGTGCAAGTCGATATACCGAACGGCACAACCTTGGAGCTGACTGTATTAAAGATCGGGTAAGAGATGACAGATAACCAAGACAGGCAAAAAACCAACAATGAGTCCTTAGATAGCGGAACAGCCAGCCAAACTGCGCTTGAAAAAGAGCCAGATAGCGCCTCGTCAGTAGAAAACGAGGTCAGGCTGGCCAAACGCCAACGCTATATTGACGCCGGGGCAGACCCCTATGGGGACGATTTTTCGATAAGCCACCATATATCCGAGCTGGAAGAGCGTTATAGCGCCCTAGAGGACGATACAGATACCGATGACGAGGTGGGTATTGCCGGCCGCATCGTGGCAATACGCGACCAAGGCAAGATAGTGTTCATGGTCGTGCGCGACTCGACTTCTGAAATACAGCTGTTCATTCGCATAGATGTGATTGGCGAAGAGGCTTTTGCCCAGGTCAAAGAACTAGATATAGGGGACTGGGTAAACGCCGAGGGCACTGTGTTGCGAACGAGGCGCGGCCAATTGTCGATTGCACCGCATAAGGTCAAGCTGGTCTCAAAAGCCTTAAGGCCCCTGCCTGAAAAATTCCATGGCTTGGCTGACCGGGAAACCCGCTACCGGCAGCGCTATGTCGACCTGATTGTGAACCCTGAGGTAAAAAACGCCTTCGAAAAGCGCTTTGTCATCGTATCGACCCTGCGTGCTGTGGCGATCGAACGTGGCTTTATCGAAGTCGAGACACCGATGCTGCATGCAATACCAGGTGGTGCCACTGCCCGCCCCTTTGTGACTCACCATAACGCCTTGTCCCGTGACTATTATTTGCGAATAGCCCCTGAGCTGCATTTAAAAAGGCTGCTAGTCGGCGGTTTTGAAAGAGTCTTTGAGATCAACCGCTGTTTTCGGAACGAAGGCATGGACCAGATCCATAACCCCGAGTTCACTACTTTCGAGGCCTATCAGGCCTTTAGCAACCAGGCAGGCATGAAGGAGCTGACCCGCGAGCTGATCCAGCGTGCCTGTTTGGCAGCCAACGGCAGCCTGCAAATCACTTATCAAGGCAATGAGATCGACTTGTCTGGAGAGTGGTCGTCTAGGACAATGATCGACTTGGTCAGTGAGGCTGCTGGTACAGAAGTATCATTTAACAGAACCCTTACAGAACTGAAAACCTTAGCGAACCATTATCAGATTTCCTTACAAGACTCATGGGGGAAAGGTAAAATAATCGTCGAACTATACGAGAAGCTTGTAGAGCGCAATCTCGTACAGCCGGTATTCGTCACAGAGCATCCATTGGAGACATCTCCCTTAGCCAAACAAAAAGCAGATGACCCCAATGTGACGGACCGTTTCGAGCTATTGATCTGTGGTTCTGAGTATGCGAACGCTTTCACAGAGCTAAACGACCCTGTTGAACAGCAAAGGCGGTTTGAGTCACAGCTGGCAGCTCGGGCAGCAGGCGACGACGAGGCAATGGGCTTTGATGCCGACTATATACGCGCATTGGAGTTCGGAATGCCCCCGGCTGGAGGTATGGGGCTTGGTGTGGATCGACTAACAATGCTACTGACTGACTCCGCTTCGATCCGAGACGTCTTACTCTTTCCCCATATGCGCGACGAAGTGTGAAGTTGCCTCGACTGTATCAGCATCGTTTAAAACAATGTACCGTTTATAACAGCCGAGGCCTTTAAGACAAGGGAGATGAAATGTCGTTTGACAGATTTACCGAAATGGCTAGGAATGTCTTAGCCATCGCTCAGGACGAGGCACGCTTGCTTAACTCCAGCCTCGTTGGCACTGAGCATCTACTGTTAGCCCTACTAAAGGTACCAGAAGGCGTTGCTGCACAAGCCCTAAGCTCGCTAAACGTAAGCTATGACAACGCGCTGGAGCAGGTAAAGGCCTTGATTGACGAACAGGACGAGTCGCCGGAAGGCCATTTGAGCTTCACTCCCCGGGTAAAACGGGTCTTGGAGTTCGCCTTGCGTGAAACGATGAAGCTCGGCCATACCAATATATCAACAGAGCACCTCCTGCT
The DNA here is from genome assembly GCA_009776725.1 of Coriobacteriia bacterium. Taxonomy (GTDB): domain Bacteria; phylum Actinomycetota; class Coriobacteriia; order Coriobacteriales; family UBA8131; genus WQXZ01. The sequence goes on along the minus strand of WRNE01000008.1, from coordinate 53,896 downwards.
AGCCATAGCCCGTGAGGGCAATGGTGTGGCGATCCAAGCGTTAAGCCAGCTTGGCATTGAGGCCAGCATGGTCAGAGCAGCAGTCATCGAACTGCTGCAGAAGGCACCGACCACCCATGGAGGCCCTTATCCCGCTGAGGAGTTCTACGACTCGGAGAATGCTGGGATACTGGACGATTTCGGGACCAACCTCACCGACCAGGCTAAACAAGGCAAACTTGACCCAGTGGTTGGCAGGGAGCGCGAGATCGAGCGCGTGATGCAGATTCTATCCAGACGCACGAAGAACAACCCCCTGTTGATCGGCGACCCGGGCGTCGGCAAGACAGCGATCGCCGAAGGCTTGGCCCAGATGATCGCAATGGAGCAGGTCCCCGATATTTTGCGCCACAAGCAATTGATCACCCTCGACGTTGCAGCCTTGGTAGCTGGGTCAAAGTACCGGGGCGAGTTCGAGGAGCGTATGAAGCGCGTGGTCAAAGAGGCCAAAGACCGTGACGACGTGATCTTGTTCATCGATGAGATCCATACCATCATCGGTGCAGGCTCGGCGGAAGGCTCGATCGATGCGGCCGCCATATTAAAGCCGCCTTTGTCAAGGGGCGAGATCCAGATCATCGGTGCAGCCACTTCCGAAGAATACCGCAAGCATATCGAAAAAGACGCTGCTTTGGAGCGCCGCTTCCAAACGGTCGTCATCAACGAGCCCGACCATGATGCCGCGGTGAAGATCCTAGAGAGCCTAAGGGACCGCTACGAGGACCACCACCGGGTGCGCTTCACTGATGAGGCTATCGAGGCTGCTGTGACTTTGGCCGACCGTTATGTCCAGGACCGTTTCCTGCCTGACAAGGCCATCGACGTCCTAGACGAGGCGGGCGCCCGGATGCGCATCCGCAACATGACCATTCCCAACGACCTCAGCGAGATCGACCAGAAGATCCGCCAGGTACGGGTGGAGAAGGATGCCGCAATTGCCAGTGAGGACTTCGAGCAGGCAGGCGTCTTGCGTGACCAAGAGCACAAGCTGGTCGCCGAGCGCACCAAGCTTGAAGACGAGTGGCGCAACGACTCGACCAAGCACATAGCATCGGTGGGAGCCTCCGAGATTGCCGACATCATCTCGATGTCGACAGGCGTGCCGGTAACCGACTTGACCGAGGCAGAGACCGACAAGCTGCTGCGTATGGAAGAAGTGCTGCACGAGCGGATCATCGGCCAAGACGAGGCCGTCGTTGCCGTTTCAAAGGCCATTCGCCGTTCGCGGGCCGGCTTGAAAGACCCTAAGCGCCCTGCTGGATCGTTCATTTTCTCTGGGCCGTCCGGTGTCGGCAAGACAGAGCTGTCGAAAGCCTTGGCCGAGTTCCTGTTCAACACTGAAGAAGCCCTGCTCTCCTTTGACATGAGCGAGTATATGGAGAAACACACAGTTTCCCGCCTGGTAGGCTCGCCTCCTGGCTATGTCGGGTATGACGAAGGCGGCCAGCTGACCAAGGTTGTGCGTCAAAGGCCGTATTCCGTCATCTTGTTCGACGAGATAGAAAAAGCCCATCCCGATGTTTTCAATATCCTTCTCCAAATCCTCGAAGAAGGCCGCTTGACCGACGGGCAAGGCCGGAAGGTAGACTTCCGCAATACCATAGTGATCATGACCACCAACGTTGGCGCCCGGGAGATCTCCCAGAGCACCCCTGTAGGCTTTGGGGCGAGCGGTTCTCGGGGACTGGCCGACGAAGAGATCAACAGCCGTGTGATGACTGAGATGAAAAAGCTCTTCAGGCCGGAGTTCTTAAACCGCATTGACGAGATCATCGTCTTTAAGACCCTGACCGACTCGCAGATTGCCGAGATTGTCGAGCTCCTAGTCTCCGACCTGCGGGACCGTTTGATTGCGCAGAACATGAGTATCGAGCTGACCGAGGCTGCGAAGAAGCATATTGCCGATGAAGGCACTGACGCTGCCTTCGGGGCCCGTCCTTTGCGAAGGGCCATCCAGCGCCTAGTGGAAGACCCTATATCCGAGCAAGTTTTGGCAGGCAGATGGGCTCCCGGCACAATCATCTCGGTGGACTATGACGGCGAGGAGATTAGCTTTGCAGGCGCCGAGGGCGAGATCCCGTCGCCACGTAAGAAGACCAGCATCAAACAAGAGGCCGAATTGATTACCTCCTTCTTTGGAGCTGGCGGCAGCGAGCGAAACGACGGCGGGGGAGACCCGCTGCCGGTACCAGACGACGGCTCTGGAGACAGGCAAGACGCCCTGCTATAAACTGCTAAAGCCGAATAAACCCATTTGATCCATCACACCGCCCGTTTACGCCTATCGTAAGCGGGCGGTTTGCATCGTGTTATAATCGTACGAATCGTGAATGACATTCAAACGCAGTTTTAAGGCTTGCAGTGGCAGTTAGAGAAGGCATTTTTGGTTTTGGTAAGAAAGGAGAACGGAATGTCACAACCAGCAGCAGGGTGGTATCCAGATCCAAGTGGCGACTCCACGAAGATACGTTATTGGGATGGTGTCCAATGGACTAACGATGTTCGCGAAAACACAACGACACCTGGGACAGTGCAGCCTGGTTCAGGCTCAAGCCAAACCGAGGCCAGCAGCCCGACTTCAGGTTATACATCGGCTCCAGCTTATACGGCAACTTCGACGACAAGCACCAACACATATGGAAGCCCAACCCAGCCGACGACTGCCTCGACACCAGGCTATCAGACGCCAGGGGCCTATCAGGCTCCAGGGCAAATGGCTGCCTATGGCCAGCCCACTGCAACAGCCCCAGCCAAGGACAATGCCCCTTTGGCCAAGGCCGGCTTCTTTTGCGCTGTTGGTGGCTGTGCTTTAAACATACTCAGTTTCTTCATGTCTACAGTGGCATCGTTCTTTGCTGCCATCTTTTTAATCAGCTATATCTTGGCGATACCGGCAATCATCCTCAGTGCCATAGGCTTGAAAAGCTCCAAGCGGGGATTGGCGATTACCGGTTTGGTAGTAGGCATCCTAGGGGTCGTATCGTTCATATTGTTCATGCTTTTGGTTTTCGTCGTACTACGAGACTACAGTTACCTGTATTAACGGGCAGGCAGGTGGTTTTTTAAAAGCCCTTGCAGGAGATCTGATGCATGACTGATGGGAGCCCTAGACTAGAGTCGTCGCTAGCAGCACAGGGAAGGCTTGCTGACCAGCCAAGTTCAGCTGTAGTCATAGTGGCTGGCGGCAACGGCGAGCGCTTTTTGCACGAAGGCGGCAAGCAGCTGTTCAGCATTCTGGGAAAGCCTATACTGACCTGGAGTGCCTTGGCTTTTGATGCTGTGGCTGAAATAGGCCAGATTGTCATAGTAGCCCCCGAAGACAGGCTGGACGAGTACTATCAAGCGGCAATCGCTGGCTTTTCTTTCGTCACCCCAGTCAAAATGGCCCCCTCCGGTGTGATTAGGCAAGAATCGTCGTTTTCCGGCATCAGTGCCGTCGACGACCAATTCGACTTCATTGCCATCCACGATGGGGCACGCCCTTTGATTACCCCTGACTATATCGACCATCTGATCTCTGTCTTGCGAGGCGACCTTGAGATCGACGGGGCTGTCATTGGGTACCCGGCGATTGACACGCTAAAACTCGTCAACGACCGTTATATACTTGGCTCCCCTGACCGCTCGCTGCTCTGGGCTGCCCAAACACCACAGATCTTCCGGGCACAGATAATCCGCGAGGCACATGTCGCAGCATTGGCAGAAGGCTTTGTGGGGACTGACGACTCATCGTTGGTGGAAAGGATTGACGGCCGCGTCGTCATCGTCCAAGGCCCTCGGGACAATATCAAACTGACAGTCCCAGAAGACGCTGTAACGGTACAAGCTGCCCTGCAGAGCCGTTTGGATTTGGATAAAAGCACAAGATGGGACTAAGGATCGGCATAGGGTACGACGTACATGCTTTTGCCAAGCCCGAAGACCACCGCTTATTAGTCATTGGCGGGGTCGTTTTCGACCATGACCGTGGCCTGGCTGGTCATTCTGATGCCGATGTCTTGACCCATGCTGTAGCCGATGCCTTGTTGGGGGCTGCCCGGCTGGGCGATATCGGCGAGTACTTCCCCGATAATGACATCAGGTACCTGGGGGCGGACTCTATTGGGCTTTTAGGCGAGGTGGCGAAGCTGGTCAGCGATGCCGGTTATCGTATAATCGACGTAGACTGTGTCGTTTCGGCTCAGCAGCCGCGGGTTTCTCCACATAAAGAAGCGATGCGGGCAAGGCTTGCCCAGGCGTTGGGGCTCGGTGTCGATGCAGTCGGCATTAAAGCGACGACGACTGAAGGCCTAGGGGCGATCGGCAGGTCTGAAGGGATTGCTGCCACAGCGGTCGCATTGTTAGAGACGGTCTGAGCGGGTTTTAATAAGATTGGTGGGAATTGATGAGGATCTATAACACATTGTCGCGCCGCAAAGAGGAGTTTGTTCCCTTAAAAGCAGGCGAGGTAGGTTTTTATGTGTGTGGCCCGACTGTCTACAACCATATCCACATTGGAAATGCTAGAACGTTTATATCATTTGATGTGATACGCCGTTACCTGGAATACCGGGGTTACAATGTGCGGTTTGTCCAAAACATCACCGATGTCGACGACAAGATAATTAACCGTGCGTTCGAAGAAGGAACCACTACCGAGGATATTGCGCAAAAATACACGAAGGCCTTTGTCGAAATGATGCAGGCCATTGGCGTCAAGGAGCCGACTGTGCGGCCCAAGGCCACTGAAGAGATCCCCACGATGGTCAGCCTGATTGAGGGCCTGGTCTTGTCCCAGCATGCCTATGTCGTCGACAACGACGTTTACTTTGCAGTGCGGTCCTATGCAGGCTATGGAGAGTTGAGCAGGCGCAACATTGACCATCTGATCAGCGGTTTTCGTGTCGATGTGGACGAGCGCAAGAACGACGCCTTGGATTTTGCCTTATGGAAGGCAGCGAAGGCCGGGGAGCCTGCATGGGAGTCTCCATGGGGCCTTGGCCGGCCGGGGTGGCACATTGAGTGCTCGGCTATGAGCCGACGCTATCTGGGCGAAAGCTTCGATATCCATGGCGGGGGAGAAGACCTGATATTTCCCCACCATGAGAACGAGATTGCCCAATCCAAAGCAGCGGGAGACGGCTTTGCCCGCTATTGGCTGCATTGCGGGATGCTGACGATAAATGACGAAAAGATGAGTAAATCGACTGGCAACTACCTGCTGCTAAAGGATGTTTTGGGTCAGGTCTCACCACAGGCCTTGCGTCTGTTGATGCTCCAGACCCACTACCGGTCGCCTTTCGACTATTCCAGCGACCGGTCTGACGAGGCTACGGCAGCCTTGATGCGGGTCGAGAACTCGTTACGCAACCTTGATATGCTCGTATATTCTGATGATATAGTTATCGATGATAGGGCTGTCGAAGAGCTACAAGAGCGTATCGCCATAGCCGAGTCGGGCTTTCAAGAACAGATGGACGATGACTTTAACACTGCTGGCGCGATAGCTGCGATCTTTGCCTTGATCAGCCATGTAAACACGTTGTTTGCCTCGGGCACGGCCAGCTCGAGGCTCCAAGCCCTGGCTTTGCAGGCAGCAGCCACCATTCGAAACCTACTGGCTGTGCTAGGGGTCGACTTGGCCAGCAGTCCTAAAGCGACAAGTGGGCTGCCCGATGGAGTCCTCGACTTGGCTAGGCTTTTGCTTGATTACCAAGGAGACGACATCGGCGAGGCAGCGGATGCCTTAGCCGGCCTGCGGGCAAAGGCCCGGACAGACAAAGACTGGCCGGTCGCCGATGCAGTCCGGGACGGTTTGAGCGCCTTGGGCATCATTGTTGAAGACACGCCCAGGGGGACTCGAATGTTTCTCAATACGAGGTTGGACGAAGATGAGTGACTGGCGTGCCCAAAGCAAGAACATCAATGATGCCTACCAATACCAGTATGCGACACTATTCGACTTGGTCGCTTCCAGCCGTAACAAGAAGAACGCCCTGATCGTCGCCCTCGACCATATTACCGACGTAGGCAACTTCGGGGCTATTATCCGTAGCGCCGAAGTAGTGGGGGCAACCGGCGTCCTTATCCCCAATAAAAGGGCTGCCCAGGTCAACGAGACGGTCTACCGGACATCGGCAGGGGCAATCGAATACATCAGGGTCGCCCGGGAGACGAACATCCACCATGCAGTCCGGCAATTGAAGGAAGAGGGCTTTTGGATTGCTGGTGCTACCGAACATGCCAGCATGGATGTCTGGTCGGCACCTTTAGAGGGGCGTATCGTGCTGGTCTTGGGGTCAGAGGACAAAGGCTTGTCCCGATTGGTCCGAGAGCAGTGCGACTTTGAGTTCAAGCTGCCACAATACGGTTTCACCCAGTCTTTAAATGTTGCCCAGGCAGCTACAGCTATCATGTACGAATGGCGTCGGCGAGTCGTTAGCGAGTCTGGCTAGCATAATGCCTGAACAAAAGAAACTATTGATTGTCGACGGGTATAACGTCCTACGCTCCGGCAGCCATTACGAGGGCTTGCGCTCGCTGATGCCCGACTATGGCGACGAGGCGTTCAACGCCGCCCGAGAGGCGCTGATCAACGATGTCGGTGTCTTTGCCGGCCATGAGTACCATGCCCTGGTTGTCTTCGATGGCGGGGGGAACCGGTTTTCGGACGGCCAGCCCAGCAACATCGGCGGGGTCGAAGTGGTCTTCTCCCCAGCCGGAGTGACAGCAGACACCGTGATCGAAGAGCGGGCGAAACAAGCTGCTGCCAAGAGAGTCGAGGTCCTAGTCGTTACGTCCGATGCAACCACCCAGTGGACAGTGCTGGACAGCCAGGTCAGACGGATGTCGGCGAAAGGCTTCTACGAGGAGTTGAAAGCCTTGGAGTCCGAGATGGAGCCTTATAACAAGCAGTCTCCTGGAAAGAACACCCTTGGCGAGCGACTGCCCCCTGAAGTGCTTAAAGAGCTAAAAGACCGCTTTGGATAAAAAAAGCCCCGCTGTTAGACGGAGCTTTTTAGTAAAAGGCTTTGTCTCGAGGTTCGGTTTTTTAAGCTTTTGTCGACCCTGGTGCCGCCGCTGCTGCCTCAGCCGCCGCCGCTGCCGCCCTCTCGGCGTTTTCAGCAGCGCATTCGGCTGCATAGTCGTCCTTAATCCTGTACCCGAGGGTGAAGACTAAGGCAGCGACGATATAAAGCGCCAAAGTGATGCCGATCCAGATCGTAACGAACCAGCCGGTATCGGCCATTGTCGAGAGGCCTCCTGGATTGGCAACATAACCGGAGCTTTCCAGAATGTAGGCAAAAATAGGCCCGGATGCGATGAAGCCCAGTTTGATCGGGATATTGTTCAAAGACATTAAGAAGGGCCGGTTGTCGACACCGGTCTCATAAAGCTGCACTTCTGCGGCATCCAACCAAAGGTTGATGCCCCAGGTGCCAGAAATTGATGTACCTAAAGACATAACGCTTGTAGCAATGATATAGAGCCAGACATTGCCATCGCCAAACAACATAATCACAACATAGATCAAAGAAACCCAACAATACATGAACACGGACGAGTTCTTCTTCCCCAGCCTGCGTGCTATCGGTGGGCAGATAATCGCTGTACCAAGGGCTACAAAACCAGCAATCGTACCAGCCAAGGCCTGGTAGCTGACGTCGCCAATGGAATAGTTATAGTAATACATGACACCGGTACCAAAGACTTGTCCAGCTATACCGACACTGATCGCACTGAAAAGCAAGACTAGGATAGCCTTGTTGCTGCCAGCCGCTTTATACATTTGGCCAATTGACACCCTCTGGGCGTTAACTACACTAGCCTCGGCATCTTTTGGCTCATATGGTGCGCTAATGACATAAAGCATATAGTTAGCTATCATAAATACGATAAAGTAGATAATAGCGACATAGAAATACCCAGGTAATCCTATGTTCAAGAAGAAAAGGATCAAAGGCATCGATATTGCCGATATACCGATTCTAGCAGCACTCATGCCCCTTAGCTGCATTTGGGTGATAGCCACCCGGTTGGCCGGGTTGGCACCGGCGATTTTCATCAGAATAGTGTTTCCGACGACAGTGCTGAAATTCATTGGGAAGTGGATGCAGCAATAACCGATAATCAGAATAACCAGTTTTGGGGCCAAAGCGATATTTGGGTTGCTAAAACTTACCACACCGCCCAGTCCCGAAATCAGCGGGATGATTATCAACCATGGCCTGACTCGTTTTTGCCTCTGGATGACTGCTCCAGAGAACAAAGACACAATCAGATCGGCAATACGGGCGACTGAGTAGACAGTAGCCATCGTTATTGGTGAGACCCCTGTGTACTCGGTGATGAAAAAGACAAGGAAGGTCAACGGCATTGTCGTCCCAAACGAGCTTAGAAACGAGTAAATTGCATAGACCCAGGGTATTTGCCTGGGCAGTGTCGATTTTTGTTCGACAACTGGTACAGCGTTACTTGACATGTAATCTCCTAATTTTAATATGATAAAAAAATAATATTAGAACTTAATACCTTATACCATCACCCCCTTGGTGCTTTAATAGTGCATATAGGGACTCTTGTCCAATGAAGATTACATTGCCTGACACCATTCTGTCAACGGAAGTTTACCGAAAAGAAGCTCTTTATTAAAAATGTTACTTGGCTTATACATCTCAAATAGGAGTCATAAAGAAAAAACACCCTTGGGCCAGAGACAGCCAGTGCAGTACACGAGCACTTTGGGCTAGGCTGTTGAGTACAGCGTGCTACAATCGAAGCGGTCAATTGACATGAGCAGTGCTCTGGCAAAATGGCCTTGACGGCAGGCTGTCTAAGAGGGGAGCGACGATGTGTGGCAGGTACTATATTGAGATCAGCGATGCTGCTCTAAAAGAGATCGCTGACGAGATTTTACGCATCATGACGGATCATGAAGAGTACAAGCAACTTCAAATCAAGTTCGAAGGCGAGATATTCCCAACCAATGTCGTTCCAGTGAAGACAGCGTCAGACCGGATCGAAGTGATGCGATGGGGGTTTAGCGGGTTCAACCAAGGCGGCAAAAGGTCGGCACAGCCAATAATCAACGCCCGCAGTGAGACGGTTTTGGAGAAACCGACTTTTCGCAAAGCGGTCTTGGAACAAAGATGCCTGGTTCCAGCCAGTGGGTATTACGAGTGGAAGAAGCATTTAGGGTCAAGCCTAAAAGACAAGTACCAGATTCACCATGACGCCCCGGTCTATCTTGCAGGCTGCTACCGGCTGGAAAGGGCAATAGACGACCAGGTGAACCTGCCACGTTTTGTTATCCTGACCAAACCGGCTGCGGAAAGCATTGCCGGTATTCATGACCGGATGCCAGTGGTATTTGACGGCCAACATGCCTCACAATGGCTGCTGGAGGGCATGTCAGCGGCTGATTATGCCTTAAGTGACTTACAGTTCGAGCTGGCGTCGTAAAATGCAGTCTAAGCCGCTCTAATGCAGCTTCTTTGGCGTGCCTCTAACCCTGAGCCAGGTAGCCGTCTATGGCTGATATAACGCTTTGCCTTATCTCCGACTCATCGTCAAGCACTATGAAACGTTTATCAGCACCGATCTCGAGCAGGCAGTCCACCAGCCAATCGTCATAAGGCACCTCATCAGGCCCAGCCAACGCTTCGATCAAGGCGTCGATATCAGAATCGTCCGGCGGACGTAGAAAATCCTGGCGAAGGGCTATTCTGCCTTCCTTAAGATAGAACAGAGTAAACTCTCTAGCCCGGTAGGGACGAATCAAAACAAGGGTCGAGCCTTTGGCCGGCACATGGAAACGCTGCCATCGGCGGTCCTTGACGCTTGCCAGCTTCAGCAGGATATCCCTGATGCCAGCGGCCTCTTCGAACTTCTCTTGCCTTGCCGCATCTTGCATTCTTACTGTTAGCTCATGAAAGCGGTCTGGCAGGCAGCCATCGAACAGGCTTATCGCCTCCATCAGGTGCAAACGGTATTCCGAAACGTCAAGGTTACCGCTGCAAGGCGCCATACAGGAGTATAAGGAGTGGTAAAGGCAGGGGCTTTTGATGTTGTTGAAAGCCCTTGAACCACACTGGGCAAGCCCCCAGACCTTGCAGAAAAGGACCAAGACCTGCCTGATGTCTTCCTGGCTGTAGAAATGGTCGAAGTACAAGGCGTCGTCGTTTTCAGGATTCATGACCGGTGAGAGCGAGGGTATGGGGTCGTTTATAGACACCCGTAAATAGGGGTGGGCCTTGTCAGACTTCAGTTTTGAGTTGTACCAGGGCTTGTATTGCTTGATCAGGAAGTACTCCCGGATCAACGCGTCAAGCTCACTGTTTGTCGTCTCGTATTCGATACTGGCGATACGGTAGGCCATCTCGTTGATTTGGTCGTTTGCCAGGGCCTGGGGGGTAAAATACGAACGCACTCTTTTCGCAAGGTTCTTCGCTTTGCCCACATATAAGACATTTCCCTTGTTGTCGAGATACAGGTAACAGCCAGGCTCCTTTGGTGCCGACCTCACCAAAGACATGACACCCTCATCGATCCTGCCGATTTGAGGCCTGGCATGCTTGCTTTCTTTAATTGGCTCTGGTTGGGGCATAGTCTACCTATCTATATGGCCTTAAGGGTCATACCTTAGGCCTTATAAAAAACACCATCGATGCTACATTTTACGATAGTCAAGGCCTGATTATCATTTCTGACAGTAGTAAGTAACAATAATATCTGTTACATTTCATCAAAACAAAAGCATTCATGCTCGGTCCGAATGCTTGGCAGGCAATCCGCTGGGAGGCAACATGACAGAACAGTCTAACAAATCGCTGCAGGAACGGCTCGGGGCAGTCATCGATTACTATCTAAGCCACAATCCAAGCATCTCCGAAGTTGCGACTGACGAGTTCTTCGACTATGTGGACCCTCGGGACGACCTGTCTGAAGACGAGTTCGACCGCTTGATAGGCTTGCTCAATGAGTGGTTTGTCTTTGACTACCTCCTGCCAAACGGCCTCAGCCCTCTTGCAGAGTACCTTCGCGACAACCCCGAACGGCTCCAGGCATCAGAAATAGCAGCTCTGAAAGAAGCCGACGCTTCGCACTTCTCCACAGACTTTTGGCTGCTTGGGACTGATGTCGATAACGACATATTGGTTTTAGAGCCATTCCACGAGGCTTGCGAATATGAGGTCTATGACCCCCAGGCCAGTGTCGAGATGTCAGGCCTGCGGGGAGCCATCGGGTTGCGCCTAGTGAGGATAAACGACCGTTGGCAACCGGCAGGCACAGGGGTCTATTTTGTCGAGGCCGACCCGACAGACGAGTTGAAGTCCTTGGTGCGGGAGTCTGACGAGATCGGGGTCATGCAGTTCATCGATTTGGTCAAAGAGAACTTCGGGCTAGACAGGAATACGGCAATCACCAGTGCCGGGATCAGCGAGTTGGGCCCCCTCGAGGTCTCTCCTGAGCTTGTGGAGATCGAGTACGAGGCCATTTGTGCCCAAACCGGCGTGGACGTCAAATGGGACGCAGTCAAGGATGCGATTTATCAGTCTGGCGCTGACGACAACCCTTACGAGCTGTTCAAGGTGCTTTTCTCCTCAGGCCTGCCCAACCGGGCGACCTTTTTTGCCCTGTTCGACGTATTGATCAAGGCTTGGAACGTCTTGCCCCGCAAAATCAAAGAGGACTTGTAAATGGAGGGCGCAATGGATATGGACTCAGTCTTTGAGACTCCGTCGCTGTTGTTTATCGAGGTGACCGAGTATTACGCTGACAATCATGCTGGGCTCTTCGATGCAGCAATGTCGGGCTTCATGACGGAGGTGGACGCTGATCCGGCACTGGACAGCGAGGATGTCGAGGTCTTGGTCAGCCTGGCGGTCGAATGGTTCGCCTTCGACTATGTGCTGCCCAGTGGTATTACACCCTTCCATGAGTTTATCCAGCTTAACCCAGAGCATTTTGACGAGGAGACGCTTAGCCTTTACCGCGAAGTCGCAGAGAGCCAGTTCGTTGCCGACTTCTGGTTGACCGAAATCGACCTGGACACTGGGCGGATGGTGTTAAGGCCGATCCATAACGACGCCGAATACCTAGTTGTCGACAAACAGGCTGCCTCGATCTTTGGCGAAGCGGGCGCCCTTGGCATTCGTTTGGCAATGCTGGCAGGTAAATGGGTCATGCCTGGGTCACTGGTCTACTACTCGGAGCTGCCTGCCGATGTCCTAGAAGAGATCAACAACCCCTTGGCCTTTGACTCCATTGCCCTAGACGAGCCGCGGAGCTTCATCGAAATGGTCAAAGACTGCTTCGGGCCGGATTCGCAAGACGAGGTAGGTGTTCAAGTCCTTTGACCGGCCGTCGGCTGTGAAGCGGCCTATGCAATCAGCCCAGCCGCTGCATAGGTCAAGCAACTGGTCGATCTCAGGCTCGCTAAAGCTGTGGCAATAACGGTAGGTGTGGGGAGCGTCGTTCCACCCGATCAGCCAGTCACCTGCGTCCAGGCCGTCTAAACCGAGTTCTTCGAGGGCCGTTTCATGGGCCTTTCTAGCCTTTGCTGCCAAACTGGGACTGTCCATAAAGCGCCAAAACGAAACGATCAGCACCGACCCAGGCCTGGTTTGGGCACAGAGGACTTCCATCACCCGTTTCCGCAGGCCAACGCCTGGAACATGGTGCATGAACCCAAAACAGACGCTTAGGTCGACCAAGGGCGCCTGCAGCCGAAAGCCTTGGCCCTCGCCTTCGGCAGACATGAGGCTGCTTAGGATATCCATGCCTTGAAAATGCCCACTTTTGGCGGACCCTCGGGCCAGGTCACTGGAGTCGACAGCATAATAGTCGATCTTGGCGGCTGGGAGGCTGTCGCGTAAAAAGCCATAAAAGCGCATATTCCCCGCTGCCAAGTCAAGCACCGAGAACGCGTCCAGGGGAAAAGACTCCTCAGCCCGCAACAGTTCCAGGCAAGCCGACCAACCAGGCCATGCCGACTGCCGAGTGGCGAAGAACGAGTCGCCGTTTAACCGGTAGAATTCGTTGTTCAAACTAATCAGTTTTGTTGCAGTTTCTCTGTTCATATAGACCTGCGCCATTCTATACTATAGGCCATGGACATGATTTTACTAGAAATACTCGAGCAGATTAAAAGCGGCCACGACCTGCTTGAGCGAGACCTAGAGAAACTGATCCACAAGAACAACCAAAACCGCGCAATCGGCCAACAATATGCAAAGAGGCAGATACTGCCCTATTACTTGCAGCAAAAAAAGCTCGACCCTGACCTTTGGGACCACTTAGGCATCGACCAGGCAGTCGAAGAGCGGCTATTTAAGGTCTTGCGGATAAAACCTCGGCGAAGCGCCTCAGGGGTAACCACGATCACGGTGATCACCAAGCCCGGGAAGTGCCAAAGCGACTGCTTGTTCTGTCCGAACGACATCCGCATGCCAAAGAGCTATCTAAGCGACGAGCCAGCCTGCCAAAGGGCGGAGCGGAACTATTTCGACCCCTACCTGCAAGTTGCTGCCCGTTTGAGGACCCTTGTCGATATGGGTCATCCGACCGATAAGATCGAGCTTATCGTCTTGGGCGGGACTTGGACAGACTATCCGGAAGCATACCAGACATGGTTTGTCAAAGAGCTGTTCTTAGCGTTAAACGACAGTGACGACGTGCTGGAGACTAGCTTCCAAGCACGCATGGGCCTGTACCTTGAAGCCGGTATCAGCAACCAAGCCGACGAGATTGCCAAAAAAGTCGCGGGTGTCCAAGAAGCAGTCAACAGCCAAGTGCTCACCTACAACCAGGCAGTCGATAAGGTCTATTCGGTTGATGCCGATTGGAAGCGCCTTGAGAGCTTCCAATCGGCAGGCTTTGACGAGCTGGCTGAACAGCAAATACAAAACGAAACGAGCAGGCATCGGGTAGTCGGGCTGGCAGTCGAGATCCGTCCTGACGCCGTTGACCCAGACAGCCTCAGGCTGCTTAGGCGATATGGTTGCACAAAGATCCAGATGGGCATCCAGAGCCTTGACCAAGAGTTGCTTGAGCTGAACAACAGGCATTTAAGTGTCCCTCGCATCAGCGAGTCGTTTCAGCTGCTCAGGCTGTTCGGTTTCAAGATCCAGGCCCATTTCATGTTGAACCTGCTGGGGTCTTCTCCACAGAAAGACGCCTCGAGCTACCTGCAGTTCGTAACCGACAGGGGCTTTATCCCCGACGAGGTGAAGTTGTATCCCTGTGCCTTGGTGGAAAGCTCGCATCTCATGGACAATTACCGGGACAAGAGCTGGGCGCCGTACAGCGAAGCCGAGCTGGTGGAGGCTTTGGCGACGGACAGCTTGAACACCCCGCCGTTTGTCAGGATCTCCAGAATGGTTAGGGATATTTCTGCTAAGGATATCGTGGCTGGCAACAAGAAGACGAATCTGCGCCAAATGGTGGAAAAAAAGCTGCTGGGCCAAGGCGTAGACATTCCGGAGATCCGTTTTCGGGAGATCGGCTCGGCTGAGGTCTTAATCGAAGATTTGGACTTGCAGACCATCTCGTATGACACGACTGTCACAACCGAGTATTTTTTGCAATGGGTGACTGACCAGGGCCGTATCGCGGGCTTCTTGCGCTTGTCATTACCGAGACAGGAGTATGTGGTAGCGAACCAAGGCGCGCTGCCGGTCGGCCCGTTCCAGGCAATGATACGGGAAGTGCATGTCTATGGCCAAGTGGCTCCTTTGAGCCGCAGGACGTATGGGGTCCAGCACTTCGGACTGGGGCGCAGTCTGATCGAGAAAGCATGCCAGATTGCCAAAACGTCCGGGTACAGGCAAGTCAATGTGATCAGCTCAGTCGGGACTCGGGAGTACTACCGAAACCTGGGCTTTGTCGACGACGAGCTTTATCAAGTAAAAAGCCTCTGACTTTTCAAGCATCGCGAATGGGACTTAGGGCCATTATGAATGGGTCTTTAGGACATTGCGGGCTCAAAGCCCTCTTGACACAGGCACTCTAAAGCACTAACCTGCATAACCGAGGATATGATGAACAGTTATGCAACACAAGCCTATTGCTACTACTATTTGTAGCTGCACCATGGCGACATAGGTCACCACGGGTGCAGCACCTTGTGGTGGCTCTAGACAAAAGCCGGCAAGAGAGCCGGAAGTTAAAAAAAGATGGGCCACGAGAATAGAGCGTGGCTATTTTTATGCCCACAGACATTTTTAAAGGAGGAACAGACAAATGCCAATTACCGAGATCCTTGAACAAAACGTAGAGCTCTATGGAAATGAGACTGCTTTAGTAGAAATCAATCCGGAAATCACCGAAAGGCGTCGGGTGACATGGCGGGAGTTCGAGCTTGTAGAGCCAGCCAATACATCCTACTACCGTCGTGAGATCAGCTGGTCGGTGTTCAATGAGAAAGCAAACCGCTTCGCGAACCTCTTGCTTTCATGGGGTGTCCGCAAGGAGGACAAAGTAGCAATACTGCTCACCAACTGCCTGGAATGGCTGCCGATTTATTTCGGGATCCTAAAGACTGGCGCCATAGCCGTCCCTCTGAACTTCCGCTATACCGCTGACGAGATCGCATACTGCCTGGACAAGGCCGATGTCGACATTCTAGTCTTTGGCCCAGAGTTCATCGGGCGCATGGAAGACATCGTCGAGCAGCTGCCAGAGGAGCTGGCCTTGATCTTCTTCGGCGTCGAGGTCTGTCCGAGCTTTGCCGAGAGCTACATCGAGCTGACAGCCGACTGTTCGTCATCGTCCCCGGATATCACACTGACTGACGACGACTTGGCGGCGATCTACTTCTCTTCTGGGACAACGGGCTTTCCCAAAGCGATCCTACATAAGCACCAGAGCCTGATGCACTCCTGCCAAGTCGAGCAGGCACACCACGGCCAAAGCCATGAGGATGTCTTTTTGTGCATACCCCCCTTGTACCATACTGGTGCCAAGATGCATTGGTTCGGCAGCTTCTTGGTCGGTGGCTGTGGGGTCTTGCTGAAAGGGACGTCCCCAGAATACATCTTCGACGCTGTGTCGAAAGAGAAATGCACGATTGTCTGGCTGTTGGTCCCTTGGGCCCAAGACATCTTGGTTGCCTTGGAAAACGGCGACGTCAAACTGGAGGACTACCCAAACCTCAGCCAATGGAGGCTGATGCACATCGGGGCCCAGCCGGTGCCGCAAAGCCTGATCCATCGCTGGCTGGAGGTTTTCCCGCACCACGAATACGACACCAATTATGGCTTGTCCGAAGCAATCGGGCCGGGATGCGTGCATCTTGGTATCGAGAATGTGCATAAAGTCGGAGCCATCGGCGTGCCTGGCTTTGGCTGGGAGACCAAGATCGTCGACGAGGCAGGAAACACTATTACCGACACTAGCGTAGGCGAGCTCTGCGTGCGCGGGCCGGCAGTAATGGAATGCTATTACAAGGACGATGTTGCCACTGCCGAGACTATCAAGGACGGCTGGCTGTTCACTGGCGACATGGCAATGCAGGACGACGAAGGCTTCATCTACCTCGTAGACCGCAAAAAAGACGTCATTATCTCAGGTGGGGAGAATATCTATCCGGTGCAGATCGAAGACTTTTTGGCAGCGCACCCCGACATCAAAGACTCGGCAGTGATCGGTGTCCAAGACACCAGGCTAGGCGAGATCGCTGCCGCAATCATCGAGCTCAAGCCCGGACGGGAGGTTAGCGAGGACGACATCAACGAATACTGTCTTGGCCTGCCTCGCTATAAACGGCCAAGGCTGGTTATTTTTGCCCCTGTGCCCCGCAATGCGACCGGGAAGATAGAAAAACCCTTGCTTCGCACAATGTATGGGGCAGAGAACGTCGTTGCTGCCCAAAGCCTCTCATAGTCTTAACAGGAACGAACGGTTTCATGCTTATCGCAATTGCCAAGCAGGCTGCTGCCAAGGCTTATGGTATACAGCCTGCGGCAATCGCGATAAGCGCCTGTTTTAGAATAAACGCTCTATTAGCCGCTGTCTTAGATGGTACCCTTACAACCACATTTTGCTTTTTAAGTTGTTTTTTAACAACAATCGTCCTTTTCCCCTTATATGCTGCTTATCGATGACAATAAACTTAAGAATTGGCAAAGATATTGCGGGTTTTTTAATAGTGCCGGCCTGGTTTTACACTAAAATATTACTTACCAAAAAGCACTTGGTGAAGCAAACGCATGAACTTTGTATTTCGTAGAGGGAATTAAGGAGGGTTTCATGCTTAGAAACCGCTTGGGCAATAAACTGTGGGCTTTGGTATTGGTAGCTGTAATGGGCTGTGCTACTTTGATGATGGGGCTGTCGTCTGTAGCCTACGCCGCCAACGAGGTGGAGATTCAGATGCATGGCGGAGAAGGATTGACCTTCCACTTCTATTTCTCATACCCGCCAGACAACGACCCCGACGACCTGTATGAAGTGGTTGTCTCGGGCACTGGCAGCGGAGTAAGCAAGTCTGGCCCGACAGAGCTTGGCATCGGCTATGTTCTCGAGTATGTCGAAATATACTCGGGCAGCCTGTTCGTCGAGGAGGTACTGCCCAGCCAGATAGCCCATCGTAGCGACAACCAGGCCCGCCTTGTCGACGACGGCTCGATGCAGCGGAACAATGGCCGGGTAGAGCAAAACACCGGGACTGTCAACTTCTGGTACCGGGGCGGTGCAGCAGAGACCTTAGTTACCATTGAGGCAGAAAAGATAGGCATCGGCGCGCCTCTAACTGATGGCTTGTTCAGTTTCGGCCTATACAACAGCAGTGGCGTCCGAATCGGCACGGCAACCAACGATGCAGACGGAAACATCGTTTTTGACCCGATAAGGTTTACCGAGTACGATGCCGAGGGAGACTACTTTTATACCATCAGCGAAGACTCGCTGGGAGGTGGCCGTTGGATATGCGATGACACCGTCTATCAGATCAAGATAACCGTGTACTTATTATCTGGAGACACCCGGTCGAACACGGTTGTCATTGCGGTTATCGATTATGGCGACGAGCCGGTAGTCTTTACAAACACATACATACCCCCAAGAATAGAGACCGACCCGAGCCTGGTCCTGGAAGGCACGAAAAACGTCGAAGGGGCACGGCTGGTTTCTGGGATGTTTACCTTCGTGGTCATCGATGCAGACGGGAACACCGTTGCCACAGGCACTAACGATATCGACGGAAACATTGTCTTCACGCCTATAACCTACACTGAAGACGGTGAGTACACATATACAGTAAAAGAGGTCAACCAGACTGGTGCTGGCTGGAAATATGACAGGACAGAATACACTGTGAGCGTTACTGTCTATTTCTACCCAGACCAAGACGCTTATGAGCTTGATGTGACTTATCCTGACGACGGGCTGGTCTTTACTAATGTGTACACTCCTCCAGCAACACCGAAAACTGGTGATATTGCTATCTTGCTAGTGTGTATAGCAGGGTGTATGGTGCTCTCAGGAAGCGTGGTCCTGATGAGGCGCAAAAGCACTTCATTGTAAAGTCAAAACTACTAGAGCTTTATAGGCGGTAGTGTTGATAAACACTACCGCTTTTTTAAGTGCAGTGTATTCAACAGATGGCTCTATGAACGCTGCTCGCACATAACGTAGGGGAATAACCCTTAGATATGGTATACAATACCAGCAACAGTTAGGAGTAATGATGTTTTTTCCCACAATCCTCGATACGATTGGAAACACCCCGCTGGTAAGGATAAATGTATTGAACCCGAACCCAGGAGTAGAGCTTTATGCAAAAGTCGAGGGGTTTAACCCGACAGGCAGTATCAAAGACCGCATCGCCTTAAAAATGATCGAACAGGCCGAAGAAGAAGGCACTCTGAGCAAGGACCAGATAATCATTGAGGCGACATCGGGCAATACCGGTATCGGCTTGGCCATGATCGGAGCAGTCAAGGGCTACAAAGTCTTGATAGTCATGAGTTCGGCTGTGTCTATAGAGCGCCAGAAGATGATCAAGGCATTTGGCAGTGAGATATATCTTACTGACCCTGAGCTTGGCACAGACGGGGCTATCATGAAGACGGCTGAGCTGATCGAAGCCGAGCCCGACAAGTACTTCCATCCCAACCAGTTTTCCAACGAATACAACAAGATCTCGCATTATGAGACCACAGCTGAAGAGATCTGGCAACAGACAGACGGGCGTATCACCCATTTTGTGTCTGCCTTGGGCACGTCTGGCACTTTGATGGGGGTGGGCATGATGTTAAAAGAGAGAAACCCCGACGTGAAGATCATCGAGGCACAGCCAGTGGCCGGGCATTACATCCAAGGGCTAAAGAGCCTGCAAGAAGCAATAGTCCCTGAGATCTATGACATTAACGAGATCGACGAGAGCATTCTTATCGATACCGAGGAGGCCTATGAAATGGCCAGGCGCATAGTCCGCGAAGAAGGTATCTTTGTGGGGATGTCCAGCGGTGCCGCTATGCTGGCTGCATTGCGCGTTATAGAGCGAATTGACAAAGGCGTGATGGTGACTATACTGCCGGACCGGGGTGAAAAGTACTTGAGCACCGACTTGTTCTTGGTTTAAAGCCTGGTAAGCAACAAAACCATATAGATACATATACTTGTCGTGGTCAGTCCAGGCCGTACTTCTCCCTCTGCTTTTTAAAGTCTTCTAGGATGCTATCATGCTCTGCATCCATAAGGTCCTTAAAAAAGCCCTCATAATAGTAAGTCAGCTCGGTCAGAGGCTCTTCGATGACTTTGCGCGCATAGGCTTGAAAAACCGGGAAATTCTGCTGATAGACATGCATTGAGTTCGAGGTCTGGGAGTAGGTTCCGACAGGGATTTCTAGCCTGTCAGCAAGGTTTTCTTGCATGCAGATCAGAGCAAAGGCGTTCATAAAAAAGGCTTGGGCAAAGTCGTTGGAGCGAAACAATACGCACATGTCAAGCTTCCCATTGCGCACGAAAAACTGGATGTTCTGCAGGCAAGCCGGGTTTGTGAGCTTAGAGTCGAGCAGGTTGTTTCGGACACCGATAACTGCCCTGCGGCTTGACATTTGCGGGTTCCTCTTTAGTTCGTTTATGACAAACTCGATCTGGTCGATGGGCTGGGTGATGCGATGATGGTATGTGTAATCTTCCAAAGCCTCGAGCCTTCCGTTCCTCTCGACTTCGACATCGACAGCAAAGTCAAGAATCCCATCCAAGATCTCTAACCGGTACTGCTCCAACTCCCGGGGGCCGCAGATGACCAGCTTGCTGATCCGGGGCTCTTTCAATGGCTCTTCGACATGGATCGTCATCCGGCATTCGAGCTGGCTATAGGAATCGAGGTTCTGTAAGTTCCAGTCGGAGCAATCGGCCAACTGTCCGCCAGTGAACAAGGCCGATATGCCTTTATGGTATACCTCAGGGAGGCTTTGTCCCTCGATGTAAATATCCTTCATTTCAATATCCTTTGCAGGCATACAAAAGCTTGGGTTTGTAAGAGCCTCTATGTTATACCAAAACTGAATAAGGGTTTTTGGGGCTTAACGGAATGCTTGGCTTTTATATAGCCTGCAGTGTCGATTTGGATCGCATTGGGCAACCCCAGCATTGTTGATGCGGTCGGGATCAGTGATGCCCGCCTATAAAACGATGGGCCATGCACCCTGCTTCTGGTTGTTGCTGGGCATCTGCTTGGTAAGGTTGCTTTTGTGCCGTCGCTCTCCCATACTGCAACTTTGCGGTCACTGCCGGAGCACAGCTAATAGTTATTCACCGAATGGAGGTAAGTACAATGATAAAGGGTGTGACCTTCTTGATACCGCAAGCCACAACGGACATGCTGCGACAGATATTGGAAAACATCAATGTGGAGGGGTACTTCTGGCGGAACATCGTCGAGCAGGACGAGGTATGGAACGCTTCAGGGGAGCGGTACCTAGACGAGGAGTCCTATGACGGCAAGGCCTTCAAGGAGCTGATCCAGCAAGACCACTACATCATCTTCATTAAGCTCCAGGCTTATTTCGCCGAGGGCGACTACGACAACATCTCCTACTACGAAGACTTCGTTCTAAGTGACTGCCAGATCGTCGTGCTTATCTTTGACAACATAAATGTACACATCTACACCAAGGACGAAGGCGTCGCCAAGTCGCTCTATGAGAACGCTGTCCAGCGCTTTGAGGAAGTCGAATACCTGACTGACACATATGACACTCGGACCGGCTTTGATATTCTAAGCTGATTGCTTATCCTAAAAAACAACTGCAACCTGGTTCGCATCTGCAATGCAGGTTGTAACTCTCTATTATGGCAAAACAATGCTCATTCGAATGCTATAGAGGCGCAGCTCGCTACAGCGGATGCAACGCATAAACCTTCGAGTCTATCTGTTTTAAAGGGTATCCAGGTTGCCTGACGTTTTAATCACCCAACTGGGCGAGGTGACCGGCTGATCCAAGGGCTTGTAACCGCTGCCAGGCGGAAGGCATTTCAACTCTGCAGACAACCGCACACACCACTTCGTGCCTACTTAAGAAACCTAGCGAAATGAACATACACTATAATGGTTAGGCAAATCGAAGGAGGATCAAAGCAATGGCAATTCCAATGAAACGTAGCAGGCTTATTCTAGTGTTTGTCAGCTTGGTACTACTGTTGTGTTCAGCAGCTTATATACCACAAACCGCCTATGCTGATACAAAGACTGTCAATTTGACGAACAGTGACACCACGCCACAGGTCCAAACAAAAATACAAAGTGCGATAAACAGCTCGGACAGCGGCGATGTTGTCAATGTTACAACAAACAGCGGAGAGATCTCGAACGCGTATAGCACTTTGACGATCGACATCAAATCTGGCGTGAAGCTAGTCTGGCTTGCTACTTATGCCGGCTCTGTCAGCCAAGATTACATTGTATATCTTACTGGAGAGGGGGCATTCGAGCTTGCTTCCGGAAGCACGATTATCAATAAAGGCCCCGGAGCGGGGATCAGCGTTGGCTCGAATGTGGACTTTACCGTGAATGGTGGGACAGCCAGTGCAGCTGGCCTGGACTACACCATCAACGCTAGGATATTTACCATGCGCAGCGGCACAGTCGAAGCAGCGGGCACCGGTGGAGCTGTCGCTGCTTTATCAGTCGAAGTGAGCGGAGGGACCATCAGCTCAAAAACCGGGGCTGCAATCTACGGGTCAGGCGCTGGAATTGTGCATATCACCGGCGGGACGGTTTTTTGTTCTGGCTCGGGTGCAGCAATCAGCGCCGAAGGCGGCGTAGAGATCGAAGGCGGGACAGTCCGGGCGGCAAGCGGCAATGCTGTCTATGCTGTTGCGACAGGAGAGGTGACGGTGAAAGGGGCTACGATAATTGCCGAGGGCAGCAACCCTACGGTCTACACTCGCAACATTCGCGTCGAGCCAGGCAGCTTCATCGAAGCCACAGGCACCGGGAATGCGATTTTTTCTGTAGGCAAGTTCTCAACCGTGACAATCAATGGCGGCATCGTCAGCGCTAGGACGGGCAGGGCGCTGATGTGTGACGACGATGACACCGTAGAGCTAAACAACGGGCTGTTGTTTGCCTATGGTACCGATATAGGACCCTTTGGCGATGTGATCATGCTTTTCAACAGCGGAGGATTGACAATCGACGGCGCATCGATCTGCGCTTGGGACCGCGACCATGGCGTCACCACCTATAACGCAGGCGAGACAGACGACCTGGCAATCGACTCGCCCGGCCCCATTCGCTGGGACAGGGTAGGCGACCAAAGCGGTATCAGCTATAACAGTAGCTCCGAGAGCGGTTTTCTGCCTATCTTTGGGGTAACGGTGAACAAGACAGAGTCCTCTTCAAGCCCTCAGACCGACGATCCCTCTTCAAGCCCCGATCCTGACCTGTCAGTAAAAACCGACCATGGGGATAAGATCGGGTTTGACGGACTCGAAGAAGATGCGACTGGCGAGAATGCCGACGACAGCGCAAAGGCCGGGGCAGGGCCAAGCTGGCTATGGATAGTCCTGGTAGTGCTTGTCGTTGTTGCTGTGGGAAGCGCCATTGTGTTCTTCTCCACCAAAAAGAAGGAAGCCAGCCAGGCGGTTGCTGAAGACGTGCCGGTGCCTGAGGGCGAAGACGCAGATGCACTGAAAGAAGAGGAGCAGCAATGAACCGCTTGTCTACAAGGAGAAGGGTGTCTGCCGGTATTTCCATCGTCTCGACCATAGGCGCTGTTATCATAGCCTTGGTGTTGATCTTGAACAACACTCCAAGCAGGGTCGATAAGGACCTGCTCGAAGACTTGGACAAGCTAGAGTCTATCGGCGACGATGCGGTGGTCCTCAATGGCACCCATGAGGATATTCAGACCTTCTATGCGATGATGGACGATTGGAACATGGGAGCCGACCCCTACAAGATCAGTTATGCCCTCGACGACTTAGAGTGGCTCGAAGGCGACGAGGCGGTTCTAAGGTACATGGAGGACCGTCCCAGCGCCACAAGGGAAGAGGCCGAGACCGAGACAGAGGAGTATGGCTATATCTATAACGCCAACGCCGACATTAAGTGGTACACCACGACAGAGGATACCGAGTTCTTTATCTATGACATCGAGGTTTCCATCGAGCTTTATTCAACCGACCATCAGACGTTCTTAGACACGATGATCAACAGCAAAGGCCTTACCGGCCATTATCCACTCGTTTTAGTCACTGTCTCTGGCGATACAATACTTAGAATGGAGCGAGTGTTCACACCTGCCAACGGCTAGACGGTGTACGGGCAAGGGACTGCCTTGCTAAAGGATTGGCTAGCTAAAGGACTGCCTTGTCTATCCTAAGTATGCTCTAAAACGAGCTCCCCGTCGCCTTCCAGCCAGATCTCGTGATTAACCGAGGTTGTAAGGTTCAGGTAGATCTTTGCGTGGTAGTTCTCGTCGATCACGATGAACAGCAGCACGTCGTAGTTCACGTCTTCGCCGAAAGTGCCAACCAGGGCATGGGACGATGTGCCGGTGTACTCCATTTTGAAGGCTTCAAACATCAGCCAGCTGCTTGTTGGCGGCTGTACCGTCTGTCTGTTTTTATCCTTAATCGGGGACTGCCAGTTCTTAGGGACCCTGTGGACATAGACTGGGCCAGTAGAGGCATCCTCGGTCCCCTCAGGGAAGATATACATGCCGTCCTCTTCGTCATAGGGCGGGATAACCGGAAAACCATCGGCACCGATATAGTAGGGGATGTCGCTTCTATACTCGCCAGCAAGGACGACGTCAATGCCTAGGTCCATTCCGCTGACATCGCTGCCAAGCAGGTCGTTGAGTATATTGTCAGCTGCCTCGTCTGTGTCGATCGTGATGGATGATCTCACCGAAAGGTCGTAATAGCCTTCTGCATAGTCGGTGGAGTTATCGTGCACGGGGTCCTTCCCGCCGGTCATCTCGATTGTGAAGGCATAGTCCGCGTACATACCGGCATGCCCGGCTTGCGTGCCGAACTCCTCTTTCTGGTTGATGCTTCCCTCCAAGCGCCAGAAGTAGCGCTGCCACCAGTTGTCCTCGTCTGAGCCATTAGGGCTTGCATCGTTCAAGCCGGCGTTCACAGATGGGCCCAAGCTTTGCTGGCTGTCTGACGAAGGGCTTTGCTTGTTGCTGTCGCTGCATGCAGTTGCCAGCATTTGTGACAACATGAGCAAGGTTGCCAATGCCAACGATACACTCTTTTTCATGAAACTTCCCTCCTGACTTGCCAGAGCAAACACGTCTCTGTGCATATCTGTAAGTATAAAGCTGTTTAGATGAAGGTACCTACTCATACCAATTGAATTGGTGCGGGTGAAGGGACTTGAACCCCCACGAGCTAAAGCTCACATGGACCTGAACCATGCGCGTCTGCCATTTCCGCCACACCCGCACTTAAACACCGATGCGATTACCCATGTGACGCCTTGTTGCCTCTCGCAAAACAAGCAGTAGCCCATGGGAACCAGCAAATAGTCGCTTTTGTGTGAAGATAAAAACCGGCATTCAACAACTATCCAATCAAATACCTCCACACCGCATTCATGAGTGGGTATGTTACCATTAATCAGCTTTAAATACTAATCTGAATCATGATATGAAAGCTGTAGCGGTATGCCAAACAAGCCATATATAATCGATGCCCACTGCCATGTCTATCCAGACAAGATCGCCGATAGGGCTACAGCGAGCGTCGGTGAGTTCTATAACGTCGTCATGACTGGAGACGGCAGCGTCCGACAGTACCTGAATCTTCAAGAAAGCGCCGGAGTCGCCAAGTCGATCATCATGTCAGTGGCCTTAAAGCCCGAGAACGTCATCACGATCAACGACTTCATTGCCTCCCAAGTCGCAGAAAACCCCAGCTTCATAGGCTTTGCCACAATGCACCCTGATTTTGCCGACATTGAGGGAGAGGTAGAGCGTTGCTTGGGAATGGGCCTGTGTGGATTTAAGATCCATCCGGACTCCCAGCTGGTCAATGCCGACGACCCCAGGATGATGAGGCTTTATGCCGCCATCCAAGGCCGTGTGCCGATAACGATTCATGCTGGGGACTATCGCTACGACTATTCGCATCCTCGACGCATCCGCGAGATCTTGCATGCGTTTCCCGGTCTGGTGGTAAATGCTGCGCACTTCGGAGGGTGGTCTATCTACGACCTGGCGCTTGAATACCTGGAAGACGAAGCCTGCTTTATGGACCTTAGCTCGGCACAGATGTGGCTGGGTCCCCGGCGCACGAGGGAGCTGATCGGGATCTATGGGGCCGGCCGTATCCTCTTCGGCTCCGATTTCCCCATGGCCAGCCCGGCAGCAGAGCTCGACCGCCTAGCCGCAGCCGGGATCGACGAGCGCAGCCGAGAGCTTATCCTCAGTAGGAACACCGAGGCTTTCCTAGGAATCGACCTAGTGCGATGAATCGGCAAGACGAA
The DNA here is from genome assembly GCA_009776725.1 of Coriobacteriia bacterium. Lineage (GTDB taxonomy): Bacteria > Actinomycetota > Coriobacteriia > Coriobacteriales > UBA8131 > WQXZ01. The sequence goes on along the minus strand of WRNE01000008.1, from coordinate 27,927 downwards.
AGCACGATTGATTGACAATGGCACGTCAGATAGGCAATTTCCCGCATTTCCACCAAACCATAGCGCATACCAAATGGTATTACTTCGCGTTTGCCATTGGCGTGCTTGCCTTATTCGCCCTGGTCACCAACATAGTCAGCTCGGTATTTGCGTTCATGTCGACACAGATTACGAACAGTTGGCGCATGGTCACCCCTTTTTACGTGCTGGTCTTCTCCAGCGCCACTTATTGGCTGCGTCGCCGCGGGGCCCCGATCGCAGCCCTGCTGGCCGCACTGCTGTGGAACTGCATAGTGCTAGCTTGGTACACGTATTGCTGGTCTTTCTACCAGACCCTGGAATTTGCCATCCCGAGCGTCAGCCAGGTCTTGATGCTTGGTTTTATCCCTTTGGCCTTGGCCCTGCCCTTCGTCCGCAGCACCAAGCATGTGAAGAACGACTTTCGCCAGGTAGCCATCAAGCGGCGGACTGCGATCAGTGCACGCGACCGGTCGATTGCCTCGGTCGCAGCCAGTCGGCGCTTGTTTGACTTGATTCGGGAGAATACCTTGCCGCGCGACGGTTACATCGCTGTCTACTCGTCAGTGGGGAGCGAGCTGTCACTGGAGACCCTGATCTTCAACTTGGGTCGGGCTGGGTACAAGGTTGCTTTCCCAGCAATCCTTGGGGAAGGCCTGATGCGGTTTTATACGACGATTGGCACTGGCGAGCTCGACCTTCAGTCGATCGAGCTGATCACTGACCCTATGGAAGTACAGACGCCAGAGCGCCTAAAGAAGCTCAGGCTAGTCGAACCACGTAAAATATCGGTGATCATAGTGCCGGGGGTGGCTTTTGACCCGGAGTGCTACCGAATGGGCTTCGGCGGCGGTTTTTATGACCGCTACATACCCAAACTAAGGGACACCACCAAGGTCTTTGGCGTCTGCTTCGACGAGCAGATCTACAAGTCACTGCCCGTGCAGTCGCATGACCAGCGTTTGGACGCTGTGGTTACCCCTACCTTCTGTTATCACGGCAAGGCATAGCATCCCCAAGGAGGGCTTATGGCGCTTGGTTGGATAAGGCCGGAGGATTATTCCTTCAACAGTTTCTTGCTTTTAGAACGGTTTCAGATACGCCTGATGATGGAAATGGGCGGCTGGCGCAACGACAAGTCCGAGTGGCGCTACAACATGGGAGTCGCCTTGAACGCGAACCCGGCCGTTGCCTGGTATTTCAAGCAGCGTTGCCCAGAATGCAAAGCGTTAGTCGACGAAGTCACAGCCAACGCACCGACGCTTGCCGACATGGTTGAGGTCCGCAAGGCCGAAGCGTATGCACTGGCCAGTGTCGAGGACTTCGTCATTTACACGACCCCAGAAAAAATGGCGTCGAACTGCGACTTTATCTATGGATGGGACAAGCAGCGCTTGTTTTCCCTGGTGTACCTGGCAGGCAAGACCGTCCTTGACGTCGGTGCCGGCTCGGGGCGCCTGGCTTTCGCCGCTGCCGAGAAAGCCGCCTGGGTCTATGCCAGCGAGCCAGTGGGGACGCTGCGTGAGTTCATGCGCGACAAGATCAAGCGCGAGGGCATCAAAAACGTCCGCGTCTTGGACGGGCTTGTGACCGAGCTGCCGTTCCCAGACGACATGTTCGACGTCGTGATGAGCGGTCATGTCCTCGGCGACGATTGGGACAACGAGGTCAACGAGCTGGCGAGGGTTTGCAGGCCCGGAGGCTGGCTGGTCGACTGCCCCGGCGACTCGGAGAGGGACATGCAGCCGAGCCAAGAGCTTGCCTCTCGCGGCTGGGAGGAGCTCCACTACGTCGGCAGTTTCGGAAAAGACGTCTACACCCATCGAAAGCAGGTCGCAAAATAACTCATCCCTAGCCAGTCTTATGGGGAGAAGCCCTTGCAACTGGGCCATCCCAGCTCATTGCCTAGTGGCGGCAGCGTTTTATTAGGCTTTAAGGAGTCTGCGGGTAAGTGTATGTCTTGCCCTCGTAGTTGGTCATGACGACCCTCTCGTCGTCCATGCTGACAACATATTCAGGGTTGATCGGGACCTTGCCGCCACCTTGAGGTGCGTCAATGACGTATTTGGGCACAGCGAAACCGGTAATATTCCCGGTTAAGGCATGGATAATGTCGATGCCAGTCTGTACTTTAGTGCGAAAATGGCTTGTGCCTCTAATGAGGTCGCATTGGTATAGATAATAGGGACGGACCCTGGCTTTGACCAGCTTGTACAACAACTCACGCATGACCGTAGGGTCGTCGTTTACCCCTTTCAGCAGAACGCTTTGGTTTCCCACAGGTATGCCGGCGTCGACAATGTCCGTGCAAGCCTTGACAGCCAGCTCCGTGAGCTCGCGGGGATGGTTGAAATGCACATTGACCCAGATTGGCTGGTATTTCTTCAGCATGTTCAACAAGTCTGCGGTTATGCGCATGGGCAGCACGGCAGGCACCCGTGTGCCGATGCGGATTATCTCGACATGCGGTATCGACCTAAGCGAGCTCACGATGTCTTCCAGCTCGTCGTCGACAATGGTCAGGGGGTCGCCGCCGGAGATCAAGACGTCGCGAATGGCAGGGGTGTCGGCGATGTAGGACAAGGCCTTGTTTTTCTCCATAGTATTGATTACGAAGTCCTCTTCTCCGACTAGGCGCTTGCGCACACAGAAGCGACAGTACATTGCACAATGCCTGGTCACGAGGAACAAGGCCCGGTCAGGGTACCGGTGCACCAGGTCCTCGGAGGGGCTGTCGCCTTCTTCGTTTAGGGGGTCTTCGCCCTCGGCTGCATGGAAGGCCAGCTCGTCAAGGGATGGGACCGACTGTCTGCGCAAGGGGCAAAACGGGTCGTCGGGATCGAGCAACGAGGCGAAATAGGGGGTTATGGCCATGCGGAAGCTTTGCAGGCATGATGCAATTCCTTGTTGGTCCTTTTCGCTAAGGTTGATGATCTTGGCCAGTGACTCGACATCGGTGATGCGGTTGGCATACTGCCATTTCCAGTCCAGCCACCGGGGGTCGTCAGCACTTATGTCAAAATAGGATAAGACCTTGTCATTCATAAAATCACTTCACATTTCACTTAGGACATGTTGTAACGTTTTAATGCCGAGTCCAGGATTGCTTGGACCAATGGGACGTAGTCTACACCATTAAAGCCAGCAAGCATCGGGTAGTCGCTATAGCCAGGCGCCAAGCCCGGCAGGGGATTGATNTCAATGAAATACAAGTCCCCGCTGTCCGACAAGCGNAAGTCTATGCGTGAGCAATCGCGGCACTCCAGGGTGCGGAAGACCTTTTCGGCGGTGTCCATCATTTTGCCCATCAGCCCGGGGTCAATGTCTGGAGGGCTTTTGTACTCAATATATCGTTGGAAGTTGCGCTTGACCTGGTAACTGTAGATCTGATGGTCTTGGTCGGTAAAAATTACCTCCATGGGCGTAAAGACCCGAAGCTGGTCGCCGTTCCCTAGGATACCGACTGTGAACTCCCTCCCAGCGATGTACTCCTCGACTAACAAGGCTTGTCTGTAGGTGTCGATCTTCTCGTGGATTATTTGCCTCAGCTCGCCAAAGCTGTTTGCAACAGAGAGGTCAGAGATCCCTTTGGACGACCCCTCTGCGTTTGGCTTGACGATCAGAGGGTAGGTCAGGGCTTGGTCGATTGCTTGGTCTGGGCTGGTGACAAGCTGCGAGTTTGGAGACAAGACGCCGTATGTCGCCAGCAGTCTTTTTGTCAGCGCCTTATCGATCGTGATGCACATGGTAGTCTCGTCTGAGCCAGTGAAAGGAATGCCCAAGAAACTCAAGATTGCCGGAACATGCGCTTCCCGGCCTCGTCCGTTGACGCCTTCGGCGATATTAAAGACGATATCGGGCCGGTCGTTAATCAACATCAGGGGCAAGTCGGCTGTAGCCTCGTAGATGCTTACCTGGTGCCCCCCTGCACTAAGGGCGTCCTGTATCGCATGGACCGTGTCTAGGTCGTCAAACTCGGCATCAGCGTCGGGAGGCCCGCTGCCTGGGTCGAGCGGGCTGCTGGCCTTGATGTTGCAAGCTAGGCCGACCTTTAGCGGTTTGGCCATTGATATGCCCTCTGCCAACTCGATCTCACTCTCCTAGGGTTTTGACGGCCCCATTGTCGTTGACGAAGACCATGTATGCCCCGTCGATGTTTACAAGGTTGCCTTTGTCGTCAGCATATACAGAACAGCCGCTAGGCAGGGCATACCCTAAGGCACCATCGCCAAGCAGCTTCAAGGCGGCCTTCAGCTCGACCCAGTCCTCGGACTCGCCATGGACGTCGAACAACAGGGGGCTGATCCCCAGGCACTCGAAGAGCGACGAGGTATCGTCGTCGCCCTCTACATCCCAATGCACCCAATGGCTCCCGATCATGATCGTGCCTGCCGAAACGCCTACAAAACGCTTGCCTGCCTTATGCAGGTCCCGCAAAAAGCCGACCAGGCCATGTTTTTGCAGCCAAGCCATGCCGTCTTCGACCTCGCCTCCCGATAGGAATATCAGGTCAGCGGCACTTAAGGTGCCCTTGGCCTTTTCCACATCGGCCTTGTCAGTCGCCAAGCGGACCTTTGTGACAGAGCTGGCTCCAGATGCTAGCATGCTGGCTTTCATCATCAGGTAAAAGGGCTGGCTGTCGCCATTCGCTGTGCCGATATAGGCAACTNTTGGCTTGACCAGGCCTGTGAAGGCAGCTGCAAACTCGCCGCCGCCTTCTTGGCGGTTTGTCCGGCGGCCGCCAGCTGACAAGACTGCCGGGTTGTTTTTTTGTATATCGCTTAAGACATCACTGCTCATATAAATAGCTCCATTTCATCAAAATCGAAATTAGCCTGGCTGCGACGGAACTTACCAGCCTGGCCGGGCAAGAGGTTTCGTTGGATGCGGATATTGAACCTTCCGTCCGAACCGTATAATTCTTGCATAGCGAGCGTGGTTTTATCCAGAATATCTTGATTGTTCTCATCGACCATCAAGTCTACCAAGTACTCGTTGGGGCTGTCCTGCTCCAAGAGGTAGTCGCGGATACCGTCGATTTCAGCCAGTTTCCGGTCGAGCGCCAGCGTTGTCACCAAACCGCCTGTCGTGGTAAAGGTCGAATTGCCCACCCGGCCCTCGATTACCTGTCCGATCAGTCCAAGGTTACGCCCACAGGCACATTCGCCGAGGGGATGCAGCCGTACAAGGTCGCCGACCCCGAACTTGATGACCGTGTTCCAAGGGTTGCCAAAGGTCGTCACCAGCATCCGCCCTAGTTCTGGGCCGCCGAACTCGTCTTTTAGGGGATGGAAGTCGATCCGGCAAAAATCGATATTTTGGTGGAGAAGCCCAGCCTCGCACTCTTCCAGCACGAAACCAGTCTCGGAGGTCCCGTACGAACTGATCTGCGGGGCGTTGAATACTTTGGCTATAGCTTTTGTGTGGATCGCTGAGATGAACTCATAGCTATAGACGATCACCGAAGGCTGGTACATATCGACTTGGTTGTCAATCGCCCAAAAGGCAAGCCGGGCAAGAAGCGAGGGGTTGGCCTCGATAATCACCGGTTGGAAACGGTACAGCTCGTCAGCCATCCTCTGAAAGTGCCTAGGCTGCCATTGGATCAAGTTGATCTTCTCGTTCAAGAACAGCCGATGGCCGACGATTCGGGACTCGTAAGGTAAATCCTCCTCACAGCTTATGCCGACGTTTAGCGAGCTAGCCAGCTTCGCCTCGCGTTGTGGGTAGGAGAAATGGGCAGTATGGGCGTTCAGCTTCCATGATGCAGCCTCTGCCCTGTCCCACCAGTCCTGGTCCCAAATGTTGATCACCCGATCCCCGGTAGTGCCGCTGGTAAACGAGTACTCTATCTCACCATTAAGCAATCCGGTATCGACGTCCTTGAAGTTCGGGACCAGCCCGGTGGGGAAGTAGTCACGGATCATCTGTTTGGTCAGTTCAGGGATCGCGGCATACCGGTCGTTGATCGGAAAGCCGGCTCCAGGGTCAAGCTGTTGCCAGGCCTTATAGGCCGGGGCAGTGTTTAATGCAGTATTCAAAGTTGCTTCTGACTGCTGGTAGAAATGCCCAGGATAGTTATATCGTTCATCTAAAATCATCAGGCTCCCCTTTGTGTTTAAGCAGACATACGCATATTAACTGCATGAACAGTAGTGTGCAAGTACTTGGTAGTCGGTTGGTCCGCTTGGCTGCTTTATGCCAGCCTCGGTATGCCAGCCTCACTATGCCAGCCTCGCGCGCCTTCTCTGTGGCAAGCCCAAAGCAAATGCTATAATGGTCAGACTCAAATGTACTGACACGAGCAGGCCTGTCTGTCCGTTCAACGAACCAGGAGTCAATTACAGTGAACCCAGTGATAATCATCCCAACCTATGTGGGAGGTAGGCGCCGGAGCTTGAGTGACGAGATCATCGGGACTTATGACCACTTAACACCAATAACGCACCAGGGAGAGCTACCGCGGTGCCTAGACTCGCTTCGAGCATTGGAAATCGATGCCCCGGTGATCTTGCTGGTTGCAGCAGAGGCGGGTATTGAGGCTGACGCTGCCAACAAGATCAGATCCTTTGCCGCGTCCTTTGCCAGCGAACTCGAGATCCAAGTCATTGACCTGGGCATGGCATCTAAACTAAACGACCGCATGCTTAAGCTTGGTTATGGCGACATGACCGAAGGAGTGGGCTTGCGAGGCTATGGGGCAATCAAGAACATCGGGCTCCTGGCAGCAATCGTCCGCGGCTTTACCGAGGTCGTCTTCTTAAACGACGACGATGTGGTCACCGACCCGGACTTTATCGACAACGCATTACACGGCCTAGGCCGCCTCTCTCCAAAAGGCGTCCCCATCCTAGTCAAGAGCGGCTATTACACCGACGCCCTGGGCAGCTGGCTGGACTTGCAGGAGACAGAGTGGTACAACCGCTTCTGGAGCCAGGGCAGGCTCTTCAACGAGTGGATGGACAAGGCAATGTCTGGGGCCCGTCTTTCTCCCTCTAATATCTTAAATGGAGGGTGCATGTCGATCCAGCACGAGGCTTTTACGCGTATTCCCTTCGATGCCTGGATCAGCCGGGGAGAAGACCTCGACTACCTGATCAGCCTGATGATCTATGGTGGCCGAGTATGGTTTGACAACAAGTTCAAGGTCAACCACATGCCTCCGGCCGCCTATGCCGAAGGCCAGCGTTTTCGCCAAGACATCTACCGTTGGATATACCAGTACCGCAAGATCGAGTACTCCCAAACGCTGATCGACCTATACGAGATCGACGTGCGGACCCTTGACCCTTATCCGGGGCCTTTTTTGGACAAGTCCGTGTCTTGGCGCGCCTTGGCTACAGCGTTGCTGCGCACCATCGGCCGGCCTCGTGACCGACAAGGCTATCTGAAGGCCGCCTTGGCCGTCCCGCGTGACGCTCGGGCATATGCGCTGGAGTTCAGCCCGCGGTTCTTTGACTTCCGCGACCTCTGGCCGGGCTTTATCACCAGCATGCGCAACGACCCAGAGACACAGGCCATTCTCCGAGGCGGTATAATCGAGCCCCTGCCTGACGAGTACTGACGCCATGGGTCTAGGCAAGTTCGTCCTAATCGGCTGCTGCGGCCTGCTCATCGGCGTATTGTCCGGGATGTTCGGGGTCGGTGGCGGGACAATGATCGTCCCGCTCTTGAACCTGGCCTTTGGCGTGCCGATGCTTAACGCCTCCTCTACCTCTCTTTTCTCAATCGCACCGACGTCGATATCCGGGTCTTACCGCCACCTGCGGCAAGGGACCGTCGATGTCCCCACTGCCCTTTTGTTCGGTGTGCCTGGAGCAATTGCCTCGACAGTCTCAGCATCCCTTTCGGCCTATCTGCCGGACTGGCTGATAATGGCCGCAGCAATCGGGGTCATTGGCTTTAGTGCGTTTCGCATGTTCCGTGAGGCAGCAAAAAAACCACTTGACGAAACAGGGCGCACTTCGGAGATGCGCTTTAAGACCAAGCGTACTGCCTCGCTGCTGAGCTTGGCAATCGGCACCTTTGCTGGCTTTATAGCTGGGATCGTGGGTGTCGGCGGCGGGTTTGTGATCATTCCTTTCGGGATGGCCTTGCTCGGGCGGACAATGAAAGAGATGAGTGCGGTCTCCTTGCTAGCTATTGCAGTCATTGCCGTTCCTGGGATCGTCACCCACGCTTGGCTAGGCCACATCTGGTACCTGCATGGGCTGGCGCTCGTAATTGGCAGCGTGCCAGGAGCCTCCCTCGGGGTCTACTTGATTCGCAAGGTCGACGAAAGAACTATGCGCTATGCGTTCGGCATCCTTCTGCTCGTCTCAGGCTGCCTCCTGCTTTTGAACCGCTGGGTGTTTGCCGGATAACCGAAGGCATGTCAAGTTGTGGCTGCAGGCGGGAAGCCGATCCTGAGCCGGGGTGTCGCAGGTTTATGGCAGTGAGGATATTCCTCAGGCACAAACCGGGTTCGATTTGCTCTGGATTTATAGTTAGGGGAGGTTTTTTGAGCCGCTGTGCTGCAGAATTGCGATTAGTCGCAATTTTCCGGGGGAAAATTCGGGCGAAAAATAATGTTACTTAATATAAGCAAATTCCTGACCTGGGCTTTTACATTTTGGCTTTTTTTGACGAGATAAAAAAATTGTACCCTATCGCAATTCTGCAGCACCTGGCCTTAGAAGAAATATAGATATAGGATAATACAATACTAGTATATAATGAAGGCACACCGGCTATAGGGTCCCAAAGAGGCAGGGGCTTGGACAGGCCAGCCCGGGTGGCTGGATTTTTTAACCTCCTGCCCAAGCCCTTTAAAACGCCAAGAGCCAAGTGCCCAGCCAATGTCTAGGGCTTGTGCCTGGGATAGGGGAGCTGTCTATTAAACGATCAGCTCAAAAACTCGATAGCCTTTTGATATAGGATGTCCAGTGCCTGCCCGAGGCTGATCTGGTTTGACCAGCTGGTCGCTATGACACTGCCGACTGTCGAGAGCATTACCAGGATAAACACTGCAACTGTCGATTTGAGAACCGTCAGGCAAAATGCCTTGATGACTTGCGACGGGCGCCTTTTGGTCAGAGTCGGGAACTCATGGTAGACATGTATGCGCTTACCGGTCGACATAGTCAGGACTTGGCTGATCTCCTGCTCGGCAACAAGCAGGTCTTGGGCTTCGTCGAGCCCGTTGCCTATAGGAGGCATTCCCTGTTCTGCCAAGAGGGCTTGGTCTAGCGGTAACGTTTCAGCTTCGCTTTGGCTAGATTCTGGTTGGTCGGGCAATTCGGCAGCGGACAGCCAGTCGGCGATCTTCTCCACATTGTCAAAAGACTGATATGTCTGCATTTGTAGCAAAAGGTCGTCGTTTGCCATGTTGGTCTCGATCAGCTCAGTGATTTTCTCGGCGAGCTCTTGCTCCAGCATGTACTTCTCTTCCATGACGTGTTCGAGGTTGATCTCGACAATCTGGGAAGAGGCACTGGCTTGCTTCAAGTCGTCGATTATTTCGTCACGACTAACCGCTACCATGGCGATTTGCGATTGGCTCTGCTCTAGGAGCAATTGCAGCAGCTCGTTTTCTTCTTTTTGCAGTTTCAGCTGGTGAGAGAGGTCGTTTAGCAGACCGTCACGTTGGGCAAGGCTTGTTTTGAGCATTTCCATTTCAGCTGCCAAGATGGGGCTTGCGCCCGTTGGCGAAGCAGCTTCTTCATCGGTATACAGCTCGTTAGCTGCAGACTGAAGGCTGTCTAGTGGCTCATGCAAGAACTCTAAGGCACTGAAAAGATCGTCTGCCCTGGCCAGCTCTTGTCCGATACAAATGCTTTGTCGGCTATCAAACAACAAGACATTCCCGGCTTCGTATGTTGCTGGGAAGTTTCCAGTATCTAACAGGTCCTGCTCGGTAACCTCAAAGAGCAGGATATTGTTTTGCTTTCCACGTCCAATCATGGCTATCCAATCTGCCGTGACTCTCCAACGTTTTATTGTCACTCCAAAAACAATATTAAAACCTGTTGACAGAATATGTGCATTGTATGATAGCATACATTAGCTCTTTGTAAGGTTCACAACAGAGACCTCTGTTGCCAAGTAGTTAGGAGAAATATGCCGAACCTTAATGCAAGGAGTGTGGAGCAGTCTATTTGTAAGGGGATTTTTAGGGGCATTGCGTTTCGCGGGATGACGTCTTGGCAAAACGCAATGGGGATAAAAAAGAATACAGCACGTGAGTTAAATGCTGCTAGAGAGTCCAAAGCAGTAAAACACAGAAAAAATCGTAGCTTAAAAATAACACATAAAATACTAGTGCCGATATTGGCCTTTAACCTACTTGGGCAGTTTTGGCCTTTGTGGGTAGACACTGCTTGGGCAGACCCGGTTTCCGAAACGGCTACCCAGCCAGAAGGCTTAAGCCAAAACGGCTTGAATGCAGGCTTAACAAGACCTTATCCAGAAGATGAAAACCAGCCGGATGCCATACCAGGCACCGACACTTTAGCAGAGGACAATGACAACGGCAGTCTTGTCCAGGCAGAGACTATTAGCAGAGTAGTTAATTATGATGCTAATGCTGGTTTTCCTGATTTTGCCGACCGGATCTATGACGAGAATGGCCGTGAGTACAGGCTAGAGTCGATCAGTGACCCCTATCCGACCCCGGGTGTCGTCTATGAGCGGACATACTCGGTGACAGTCGAGCGGCCAATTGAGGTTTCTATTGTCGACGCGGGAAGCGAGGCCATACGTCAGTCTTTCGACCCAGTCTTTCACATCAGCCAAGACGGTTTTGCGGGGACGATTCCCCTGCAAGGCTACCAAGCCGACCCGGTGTATGCCGACTACGAGGAGGTTGTAGAGTTCCAACTGGTCTATTATGGCCTCCCAGACGCAGATATCAGCGGATTGCCGCAGTACTATGAGTTCACAGTTGAAAGCAACGAGTACCCAGGCGCCAAGTGTGAGAAGGTCTTGCAGCGTTTGGCCGTAAGTACAGAGGCCAGCTCGTATGAATCAGACGGGCGGCCTGCCACATACACTGCGGTACTGACTTTCAGAGGACTGCAAACCAAGCTGATCATTGCCTACTATCAAGTCACTGCGGTCTATGAGGGCTTGGTTCCGGCTGTCCAGAAGATGCTTAGTGTCGAGGCTTATTACACCCTTGTGCCGCTCGACGAGCCTTTGGAAGAAAGAACCAGCCCCACTGCTGGGCCGGCCCCTGTAACAGAACCAAAACAAGTCGACGAGCCGACTGTCAGCGGTATCGCCATGGCTCCGGCTTTTATATGGTTGTTTGGGGCTATCAGCTTGGTCGTCATATTTGCCGGCTTGCCATTGCTCTACTTCTTGTTGCGGCCTGATGCCCGCCTAGTTGCAATCAAGCAAGATAGGACAGAAAAGATGCTCCTCTCCCGGAGGCTGGTGATGAGGACAGAAGGCCAGGCCCAATTTGCTGATGCCGACTCTTCAAAAGAAGGGCGCACCATGCAAGCCGAACAAGCTCAAAAGCTAGCAATATTTATCATTCCAGACACATTCAAAATCGACGCAAGCGAAGCAGAAAACCATTTGCTGCTCAGCGGATCCAGATACAAAAAAGCAGCTTTCATAGAAATCCGCTACCGGGGCCGGTTGCTCTACCGGGCAGCCCCCAACCATCGATTGGACGTTGGCAGGTCATTGATCAGTGCTGCTACCGAGGCAATTGTGATTGATGGAGAAGACGAGGCCGAATACCAATCCGATACTTGTTAGCCAATCTATCAATGTCGTTTAACAGATACAGTAAGGGAGTTACCCTAGATGCGTGCATATAGAAAAGACGGTCCGGTTGTAAAACAAGAACCCCAAACCGAGACGATGATAAGCATTAAAAGACTATTGGTCATAATAATGGCAGCGATGATTGCAGTAAGCATCATGCCGAAGAAAGTCTTTGCCGATGGAGAACAGCTTGACGACCAGCAAATCGAAGCCCTGGCTGATGACAACCAGGAAACCGAATACGATATGGCTGAGCAGGAACCAAGTGAAATGCCGGAGGCTATAACAAGCGCAAGCGAAGACCCAAACGACGACCAAGCAACAATCAGCGACCAAGCAGAAGCACTTGCAAGCCAAGGCCCTGACGGTCTGGGCACAAACGAGGCCTTTGACGATACTGGCGTTGTAGCCGACCATTTGGAAAACCAGGGAATAGACGATGACGGCAGCCCGATTGAAGCAGACGACGACAGCGACCCGATTGAAGCAGACGACGAGTACCAACCCTATTTCATAGACCCCCCAACCATGATGCCCAGGTCACGAGGCATCGATGCCATTGACGGGCCGCCTCAATCGATCAGCGTTCTAGTCACCTTAGCTCCGCCTGGCTATGACGTTTCGAGAATAAGCGGCTCGGTAGGCTTTCATGGAAGCGGCTGGGAGCATATTGCTGAATACGGCTTTGACGCCAATTACAACACAGTCTCTATAGTCTCAGGATATGACGGTAACGACTGGCTTTATGGGGTAATAGGGGACAGGGAGAACAATGCCTTGTTTTCTGACAACTCCACCATTCACTGTATCGATCCAGGGATGACCCCGCCTTGCCCGAATGGCGACAATACCCGTCAGATAAGCATGGAGTACCGTGGTGAGATTGTGCATCGGAACAGTGTCTATTATCTCTATTGGGGCTTTGCGACTTTTCATTACGACCCAATACATGCCTATGGCGGAGGCCCTCAGCGAATGGGCTTTTATGTGGCAATACCCCGCCAGTACAGCATCAGCGTGTTGAAGCTGGACGCAGACAGCCACCAAGTAGTGCCAAATACCGAGTTCACGTTATACAGCTATCCGGTAGCTGTGACAGACGGCTTGGTTACGACAGACACCGATACGATCCAGCACAACGACCCAGCATGGCAAGAAATCGGCAGGTCAAACACAGACTTAAACGGGAAGCTTAGCTTCAAAGGACTGTCTATCGGATATTATCAGATTGTCGAAAGCCGGCCTAACCCCTTATACAAAAGCTATGCCGAGAGTGGGGGCCTGCCCTGCTTTGTCCTCATCGACAGATTCAACAGCCCTGAGATACAGGTCTTCGAAGACGAGATGATCCAGATCGGCGTCGAGGTCTACAAGAATACGATTACTTTAACCTCAGCTGCCTTTCAAACCAGTCCCAACGATCCTGCAGGCATTGACAACACCGGGATAGAGACATACCAATACGACCTTTATTTCCGTTCGACAAGCAACGTTCGGGTGGACGAGTTTGTGGTGGTAGACCCCTTGGAAAACGTTAGCGCAGGCCAGGTAAGGATAGTCCAAGTCTTTACTCCCGTAGCCTGGGGCGACAGTGACGGCTATTTCAACCTCTGGTACCAGACAAACACTACCGACCCCACAATCGACTACTCAGACGCCAACGCCAATGCGACAAACCCAGACAATCCCAACAACCCTGACAAGGCCCAAGTCTGGCCTTCCAAGGGCTGGCAGCTCTGGCAAGCCAACATACCCACGACACAAAGCATCTCGCTTCCAGTAGCCGGCCTCGGCTTGGGCGAGGGCGAGTATATATCGGCCTTGCGCTATGAGTACGGCAGTGTCGAAGTCGGCTTTACCACACTCAATGGCCCTCTGAGCACGCAACAGACCGCGAAGACGGCAAAGCCTGCCGCTATAGACTGGACCCCGCTGATGACTGACCGCTTTTATGCCGAAGGGGCAAGGGCAGCCAGCGGCTTGAAACCAGCAAGCTATTTAGTCGCTTGCCCAGAAGGCATGTTGCCTCCGACAACAATCACGAGCTCCGTGAGCGCTTATATTGCTAGAAACATAGTACTGACAGACCAAGACGAAGACGATGTCCTAACCGAGGTGATCGAGCCTTTCGAACTGCAGGTCGCCCCTTTCCAAGTGGAAGAGGGGATCAGCCAAGTCACATATGCCAAGCCTGTCAACCACCTGCCGCTTACTGGAGACACCATAGCCATCTATCTTTGTGCCAGCGCCATAATACTTATGGCCATAGCCAATGTTTTACTCGGGCTGTCTAGAAGGGCCATGCGAAAGGAGGCATTGTAGAATGATCTCAGACTGCTACACGGCATTCCAACTGCCTAGTGAGATACGTGGCTTAGCTGCCCTGATCCTCATGTTTGGGCAAGGGTCGTTCAGCGACCTAGGCGATCTAGGCTTCGTCATAGACGACAGCCTGCCAGCAAGCCTGCTGGCTGTCTGCCCAGACATCGATATTGACTTCGACAAAGGGGCCTTTTCAACGACTGAGAGCCTGCCCGCATCGCTGGACATCGGTCTGACCGAGGCCTTGCTGGCAGCAAAACGAGTCGGGGAACGCGAAGGCATGAGCGACCAAGAACGGTGCTTTGGCCGTCTCAGCTCGATAGCTGCCTCTTTGATCGAGACCGGCGATCCTAAGCGGGGCATTTCCCTGCTCAGGCTGACCAGCCAGGTCTTGTCGCAGGACAAGCAAAGCCAAACAGCCGCCCTTGTCGCACCGCTGTCAGAGCCTTATGGCTTGAACAGGCAAGATCAGCCCTCCCCGCAATCTACTGTGCCCCTGCTTCGGGCAAAACTGTTCGGAGGCCTAGAAATCGAGCTCGACGGGAAAGTCCTGCCTCGGTCGACGATACACAAAGGCCTGGCGCGCACGCTCTTTTGCTTCCTGATCCTAAACCAAGGAAAGGGGCTTTACCGGGAGACCGTTATTGAATGGCTCTGGCCAATGCGTGACGAAAAGAAGGCATTGACTGGCTTTTATAACCTTTGGTCAAGGCTTTGCAACTCGCTGCCCAGCTACAAGGGCAATTGCCTTTATTTCAGTAACGACGAGCAGTTGCTACGCATTAACCCGCGTTTTGTGGAAAGCGACATTGCAGACTTTGACCGCCTTTCGCGGACTGTAATCTTTAGCCAAGGCAGCTTGGAAGAGCGGTTTGCAGCCATCGACCGCCTTGAACAGCTCTACTCCAACGATGTCCTCGCCGGCAGTGTCGGGCATCCTCGGATCAGTGCAGCGCAAGAAAGGTACCGGGGCATCCTGGTCGACGTCTTGCTCAGTGCGTCCAGCCTGCATCTGGACGAGGGGAACAAGACAATGGCCCTGTGGTATGCAAAACGGGCCTTGGACACCGACCCCAAGCGCGAGGACACATACCGGGCCTTAATGCACACCCAAGAGGCTTGCGGACAACGCACGGAGGCGATGAACACCTACCACGAGTGTCGCAAGTTCCTCGACGACGAGCTCGGTATACTGCCGTCGCAACAAACGACGGCACTCTATCAGAACCTTATCATAGACGGACAATAGGCGATCCGGGGCGGCTGGCACCGCCTAGGCCAGACGAGCTTGCTGGCTTTAAGGCCTAGCCGCCCCATGATCGTGCCAAATTCGCGTTCTAACAGCAAAGACCTGTGAAAAACCTGTAAAAACAATAGAATCAGTTTACTAACATCAAGCAGTCTGAACCCTACTGTAGCCCTTTTCACGTTATGATAATGCCTCTACAGTAACTTGAATAGGAGAAGGCGTTTTACGTGGTTAACTTCCTTTCGAAATTGCTCTCAGTCGGTGAGGGAAAGCAGTTAAAACAATTCACAGCGCTAGTCGATAAAGTAAACCAATTGGAGCCCCAGGCCCATGAATCGAGCGATGACGAGCTTCGGGCACGCACGGCCCTTTATCGCGAGCGTATAAATAATGGGGAGAAGCCCGAGTCGATCCTCCCAGAGGCGTTTGCCACTGTCCGTGAGGCGTCTGTGAGGACTACCGGTATGCGGCACTTCGACGTCCAGCTCATCGGCGGGATGGCCTTGAACGCTGGACAGATCGCCGAAATGAAGACAGGCGAAGGCAAGACCTTGGTCGCAACGCTCGCGGCCTACCTTAACGCCTTGCTCGGCCAAGGCGTCCATGTCGTCACCGTCAACGACTACCTGGCTAAGCGCGACAGCGAATGGATGGGGCAGATATACTCGTTCCTTGGCCTGAAAGTCGGGCTTTTACAGAACGGGATGGGCAACGAGCTCAAAAAACCAGCCTATACAGCCGATATAACCTATGGCACGAACTCCGAGTTTGGCTTCGACTACTTGCGTGACAACATGGTCATGCGCAGCTCGGACCGTATGCAGCGCGGGCATCACTATGCAATCGTCGACGAAGTCGACTCGATCCTGATCGACGAGGCCCGGACGCCGCTGATTATTTCTGGGGCCGGCACAAGGGCAGCCGACACCTATAACAAATTCGCCCGCTCTATCACGAACATGAAGGCCATTACCGACTATGAGATCGACGAGGCCAAAAGGACGATATTTGCAACCGAGGCCGGCCTGCACAAGATGGAGGTCCTCTTGTCCATCGACGACCTGTACGGGGACCCGACCGGCCAGTTGGTCAATCATCTGAACCAAGCCCTACGGGCCCAGTTCCTGTTCAAACGCGATGTCGACTACGTGGTCATCGACGGCGAGGTCAAGATAGTTGACGAGTTCACCGGCCGTATCATGGAAGGCCGGCGCTATTCGGAAGGCCTGCATCAAGCGCTCGAGGCGAAAGAGCGGGTTTTGATCCGCGAAGAGAACCAGACGCTGGCCACGATAACCCTGCAGAATTATTTCCGCTTGTACAAGAAGCTTTCCGGCATGACCGGAACGGCTATGACTGAAGAGGCCGAGTTTCGGCAAATCTACAACCTGCCTGTGATGGCGATACCTTCAAACCGCCCCAATGCCAGGAATGACGCAAACGACCTTGTCTATCGGACGATCGACGCGAAATTCAATGCTGTGGCCGACGATGTGCAGGCCCGGCATGAGGCCGGGCAGCCCTCGCTAGTCGGCACGGTCTCCATTGAGAGCTCCGAGAAGCTGTCACGCTTGCTGAGCAAACGGGGCATCGCCCATGAGGTGCTGAATGCGAAGTTCCATGAGCGCGAGGCCCACATTGTGGCTCAGGCAGGCCGCGCTGGTGCAGTCACCATAGCTACCAACATGGCTGGCCGCGGCACAGACATCCTGCTCGGTGGCAACGCAGAGTTCCTGGCAGAGGAACTGCTGATCAACTCGGGCACTGATATTGAGGAGCTAAGCGAGGACCAGTACAAGAAAGCCTACAAGAAAGCCTTAAGCAAAGCGAACAAGATAACCAGCGAAGAGCATGACACCGTTATAAAAGCAGGCGGCTTGGCGGTCATTGGCACCGAGCGCCATGAGTCGAGGCGTATCGACAACCAGTTGCGAGGCCGCTCCGCCAGACAAGGCGACCCTGGCAGCACACAGTTCTACCTCTCGTTGGAAGACGACCTGATGCGCCTCTTCGGCGGAGACCGTTTGGAACGCATTGGCAGCCTGATGGAGCGGTCGGACATGGACCTTGACACCCCGATCGACTCGTCCATGGTGTCCAAGGCCATCGAAAGCGCGCAGCGCCAAGTCGAGGCAATGCATTTCGAGTCACGCAAGAATGTCTTGGAGTACGACGACGTGATGAACCGCCAGCGCGAAGCGATCTATAACGAGCGAAACGCCATCCTCGACGGCAAGGACATACATGACCGCGCCACTGAGATCATTAACGAGACTGTCGAGAAAAGCATCGAGGGCTTCTCCACAGAAAACGGCTGGGACGCAGAGGGCTTCCAACAGTGGCTAGCCGACCTGACTGGGGATAAGAGCTTCGACGCCTCGCTCCTGGTGACCAAGAACAAGCCGGAGAAAACCGCCGAGGCTTTGTTTGACCATTTGACCGGCATTCTGGAGGAGAAGCAAAACAACATCGGCGAAGGGGCTTTTAACCAGCTCGAGGCCCAGATCATGTTAAGGATCATGGATTCCCGCTGGATGAACCATCTGCAAGAGATGGACTACCTGAAAGCCGGTATCGGGCTTCGGGCCTTTGGGCAACGCGACCCCTTGACCGAGTACAAGGAAGAGGCCCATCTGGCCTTCGGCGAGCTTCGCGACTCGATGTATGACGACTATCTGCGCACATTGCTGCGTATGCAGATCGTCATCACAGAGGAGGCTTCCGACAACCTGCGAAACGTAAACTACTCGGGCCCGGAAAACGAGAATGCCCCGGTGCTGGGCCAAAGCCAGGCAGCTTCGACGGGCCAAGCCGGCAACACGGCATCGGCAGCCAAGAACAATGCGGGCAACAAGACACAGACCAATCAGGCCGGGGCGGGCAAGGCCAAGACAATGGTCAGGGACAAGGCTGATCCTTATGCGAACGCCGGCCGAAACGACCCGTGTCCCTGTGGCTCTGGCAAAAAGTATAAAAAGTGCCATGGGGCAGCAGCCTGATGGACGACCTCACACAGCAGATCGACCAAATAGCCTACCGGCTGGACGAAGTGCGGTCGTACCTGCATATCGACGCCCGCCGCCAGGAGCTGGAAAGTCTGGAGCAGAGCTTCTCCGAGGCAGGCTTTTGGGACGACCAGCAAAAAGCCAGCCGATTGACGAAGCATGCGGCAGACATCCGGGCCGACATCGCTGACTTTGACAAAGCCTTGATCCTGATCGACGAGGCAATGGCAGCCAACGAGCTGGCCGTCGCCGAGCTCGACGAGGCATTGAGCCTTTGGGCCGTCGAGATGCTGGACGAGCTTGTGCTGCTGATCGACGGCTTGGAGCTGGCCAGCTGGTTTGGCGAGGAGTTCGACTCGGGCGACTGCATCATCACCGTTTCCCCCGGCCAAGGCGGCCTAGAGGCCCAGGACTGGACAGATATGCTGTTCCAGATGTACCTGCGCTATGCCGCCCGTAAGGACTGGCAGGTCGAGGTGCTGGACGCTCCGATCGCTGAGGGGATAGGCTTAGACCATGCGACCTTTATAGTAAGCGGGAGAAACGCCTACGGGATGCTGGCAGGGGAGAAGGGCGTGCATCGTCTGGTGCGTATTTCTCCAACTGATGCCAAAGGCCGGAGGCAGACGACTTTTGCTGCTGTCGAGGTGCTGCCGGTGCTGCCAGACACGGTCGAGATAAACATCAACCCCAACGACCTGCGGATCGACGTCTACAGGTCAAGCGGGCCTGGCGGCCAAAGCGTCAACACCACCGACTCGGCGGTGCGGATCACCCATCTGCCGAGCGGCCTGGTCGTGACTTGCCAAAACGAGAAGTCGCAGCTGTTGAACAAGGAATCGGCGATGAAGATCTTGAAGTCCCGCCTGTACGATCTCGAGCAGACGCGACGACAAGCCGAGCTTGACCAGCTGCGGGGGCCCAAAGTCGAGGCGGCCTGGGGCAACCAGATACGGAACTACGTGCTTTTCCCTTATCAGTTGGTCAAAGACCTGCGCTCTGGGGTCGAGACTGGGAATGTGGACGCTGTGCTAAAAGAAGGTGACCTCGACCAGTTCATTATTGCTTACTTGAGGGCTAAAGCCAAAGGCTCGTTCGAGTTTATAGATACCGGTAACGATGTCGACTAGGAAACCGAAGTCGGCTTGCGCTAGGAGGATTCTTTGGGAATTGACGAACTAACAAGGATCTCGGCCTTGATCCGGGCCGATGTCTTAAAAATGACTACTGCAGCTGGGAGCGGCCACCCTGGCGGATCGATGTCTTCGGCCGACATCATGACTGCCTTGTTCTTTGGCGGCTTGCTCAGGCACGATCCCAAAGACCCTGGCTGGGAAGGCCGGGACCGCTTTATCCTGTCCAAAGGCCATGTAGCCCCGGTGCTTTACTCGGTATTGGCCCGGGCTGGCTATTTTCCGCTCAACGAGCTTGGCACCCTGCGCCAGTTGGGCTCACGCCTCCAAGGGCATCCAGACCGGCTGAAGCTGCCTGGTATCGAAATGTCGACCGGCTCGCTAGGCCAAGGGCTCTCCATTGCCGCCGGCTTGGCCTATGCGCTTAAGAACGACCCAAGCCATCAAGGCTATGTCCCTAGGGTAGTTGCCCTACTGGGGGACGGCGAGTGCCAGGAAGGCCAGGTTTGGGAGGCCTCGATGTTCAGCTCTTTTAAAGGTCTGGACAACCTGATTGCCATCGTCGACAACAACGGCTTGCAGATCGACGGACGTATAAACGAGGTGTGCGACCCCGAGGACCTCGCCTCGAAGTTCAGCTCGTTTAACTGGAAGGTCGTCCAGGTCGACGGCCATGACATCGAAGCCTTGCTCGACGTGCTCACCGAGGCTTTTGCCGGCTTGGCCAAAACCCCCACAATGGTCATTGCCCATACCATCAAGAGCAAAGGTGTCAGCTTTATGGAGGACTTGGCTGTTTGGCATGGGAAGTCGCTCGGGCTTGACCAGTTGGCCTTGGCGCTGGACGAGCTGTCAGTCGGCTATCCCGGCCTGCTGCCTGAAGAAGACTGGCAATGAGGCCCACTAAGACAGACCAGCACAGCTTGTTCAAGCTAGAAGGCCAAAGGAGGGTCTTATCCAGAAATTCAAATGTCAAGCCTCCCAATGGAAGCCTTTTCGCGGTTTACTTTTATCTGAGGAGCACTAAATGAGCGACCAAACCTTAGCCTACTTTGACCAGTCATTGGAAAAAAAAGCCACTCGGGCTGCCTACGGCCAAACGCTGCTTGAGCTGGCCGAAGAAGGCCTAGACATCTATGTAGTCGATGCAGATTTGGCGAGTTCTACGACAAGCAGCCGCCTCGCAGAGTTTGACAGCTCACGGCATATAAACGTCGGTATCGCCGAGCAGAACATGATCGGGGTCGCTGCCGGCATCTCGCTGGCAGGGCCGGACAAGGTTGTTTTTACCGCATCCTTTGCAGTCTTTGGCACTGGCCGTGTGTATGACCAGATCAGAAACTCCGTTTGCTATGCCCAGCTCAACGTCAAGATCGCCCCTACCCATGCCGGCATCTCCACAGGTGCAGACGGTGGATCGCACCAAATGATCGAAGACATTGCCTTGATGCGGGTACTGCCCAATATGCGTGTGTTGGTCCCAGCGGACTACAATGCTGCCCGGGCAGCCATCCGTATTGCCGCCGCCCAGCCGGGGCCTTTTTATGTCCGTATGGGACGTCAGGACATCCCGCAGATCTATCCCAGCGGCGAGGTTTTCGGGCTTGGCCAGGCAAAAGTCTTAAAAACAGGCCGAGACGTCACGATCGTCGCTTGTGGGATCGAGGTCCATCTTGCCTATGAGGCAGCAAAAATGCTTGCCGAAAAAGGAGTCGACGCCGAGGTGATCGATGCCTTTTCGATAAAGCCGCTCGATGCAAAGACGATACTGCAGTCTGCCCAAAAGACCGGGCGGGTGCTGACTGCCGAGGAGCACTCTGTCTATGGGGGCCTAGGCAGTGCTGTCGCCGAGCTGCTCGCCGAGGATCTTGGCCAAGCCTTTAAGTTCCAGCGCCTCGGGGTAAAGGATGTCTTTGGCACGTCTGGGGCCTATGAGGAATTGTTCGAGGCATATGAGTTAAACTCAAATGCAATTTGCCAAGCTGTGTTAAAATTATGTGATATGGATTAATTGTTCGGAGGAGGAAAAGTAGGGGTTTTGTAGTTCAACAGCAGTTATGTCCCTTGTAAGACCCCTCGTCGAACGGAGAAAAATTGAATCAAAACAACGGAAGTGCGCCTCCGCCCAATGATGAGGTGCTAAGCGCGTCGCNAGTAGCCGAGATTGACGGTGAAGGCATTGATGAGGGCCAAGACGTTTTAGACATCGAGGATGTCGTCGGCATTCCCGAGCTGATACGCCTGGAGAGCACCACACTGCCAAAAATCACTATGCCTGACACCGAATTCGAGCTGAGCGAGCCTGGTCTGGACGAGCCAGAGATCGATGTAAACGACCAATACGCCGAAAGCGAGCTATTGACGAACGCAGTCATCAACGAAAGCCGAAAAGAAGGACAAGCGGTAATTGTTTTCGAGCATGTCACCAAAGTCTATCCCGCACAGCCGAACAAGCCTGCCTTGGCCAACGTCTCGCTGGAAGTCTATCCCGGCGAGTTCCTTTTCTTGGTTGGCCATTCGGGATCGGGAAAATCGACTTTCATACGTCTTTTGAACCGTGAGCTAGTGGCAAGTAGCGGGCGTATCAGCGTAGCGGGAGAAAACCTCAGCCAACTACGCCGTTGGCGAGTGCCTTATTTGCGTAGGAACATCGGCTGCGTCTTTCAAGACTACAAGCTGTTGCCTGACAAGACGGCATTCCAGAA
This sequence comes from Coriobacteriia bacterium, assembly GCA_009776725.1. GTDB lineage: Bacteria > Actinomycetota > Coriobacteriia > Coriobacteriales > UBA8131 > WQXZ01. The sequence continues at coordinate 5,738 of WRNE01000008.1, read as the reverse complement.
TGTGGCTTTTGCCTTGGAGGTCATCGGCAAGTCCCGCCATATCATCCGCGCCCAAGTGCCAGAGGTATTGCGGCTGGTCGGCTTGGAGGACAAGCTGAACATGTTGCCCGACCAGCTATCTGGCGGGGAGCAACAACGCGTTTGTATTGCCCGGGCCATCGTCAACCGGCCGCCCTTGCTGATCTGCGACGAGCCGACAGGCAACCTGGACCCCCAAACCTCTTTGGGGATCATGCGCCTGCTGGACCGGATCAACCGCACAGGGACCACAGTCCTAGTCGCGACGCATGACCGGGAGATGGTCGATTCGATGCGGAAGCGGGTCGTCGAGTTGGAAAACGGCTATCTTGTCCGTGACCAGGACAGGGGGGTGTATAACCTTGATAACTAGCATTTTGCATGTGGTCCGCGAGGCTTTTAACGGCCTGCGTAACAATCTGTCCACAGTATTGGGGGCCATAGTCACGATCTATCTCTCTTTGTTGGTGATCGGGCTGTTCTTATCCGCAACCATGGTCATCAACCAGCTGCTGGAGTCTGTAGAAAGCCAGTTTGCGATATCGGTGTATGTGCGTGACGATGCCAGTGAGGAAGATATCTGGGCTATGCAGACTTATATCCGCACCCTGCCTTATGTGGGCGACGTCACCTTCATCAGCAAGGAAGAGGCCCTCGAGCGTTTTCGCGAGGAGTACAACCCCGAGATAGTCGAGGCTATGGGAGACAATCCACTGCCGGCATCGATAGAGGTGTCTTTGACCGACCCGAGCAAGGTGTCAGAGGTTGCCGAGCAAATCATGCAGTCCGACTTGTTCTTGCGTATCATCGATGAGCCGGACAACCCCAATGCGTCGGTCAAGTATGGGCAGCAGATCGTCGACCGTCTTTTTAGCCTGACTCGGATTATCCGTATTGTGAGCATTGCGATAGTCGCCTTGCTCGGCTTTGTCTCGCTGATATTCATCAACAACACGATTCGGCTGGCAGTCTTTGCCAGAAGGACCGAGATATCGATCATGCGCCTAGTCGGTGCGTCAAACGGTTTTATCCGCGGGCCTTTTTTGCTTGAAGGGACCCTCCAGGCTCTTTTAGGGGCTGGTTTGGCAATTGTCACGATTCATTTTGGCTTGCAAAGCATTGTTGACAATGTCACTTTGAACATTCCTTGGCTAATGATCAACTTTACTACCATCCCGATAAGCCTGATCTATTTTTCATTGCTAGGAGCCGGCTTGTTGTTAGGCTTGATAGGGTCAGGACTAGCCATGCGTCGGTACTTGAGAGTCTAAAGGGAGATACAGCAATGAACCAAAACCAGCAAGCAAACGAACCAAACCGGGAAGAAGACGGTTTTACTGGGACAGGCCAAGACGAAGCCTCAGTCGATGCTGCCAACGACTTGCCTGTAGACGACGAGCGGGTTTTGAGCCCTGAGGGATTGCCGGCGCCGCCCGCTTTCATGCCTTCTCCAGCGCAGCCTGCCCAAGTGCCGCCGTCTCCGACATGGCCGCAGGCCTCGACTCCAGCACAACAGGCACCTAGCCAGCCCTATCAGGCTGGCGGGCAGCCACAAGCCATGCCTTTCCAGCCTGCGCCGTCACAGGTTGGTGCGCCACAGCAAGCACCGCTGCAGCAAGCCCCACCACAAGCCGTGCCCCCTCCAGCTGGCGGCCTCCCACAGGCCCCCGCCGGCCCGGTTGCCAACTATCAAGCCGCGCCCGGGCCAAACCCCGGGCCAAGCCAGCAGTACCCGAACCAGGCCTGGTCGCCCCCGCCGCCTCCCGTCTATACAGCTCCTATGCAAGCCCCAAGGCCGTCGAGGCAGTCCAACGCAGCCGTGCTTGTCTCCGCATTATTAATAGTAGTTGCCTTGGTCGTCGGCTTTGCCAGTGGGAACTGGTTCGGCGCAAGATCGGCAAACACATCGAGCGACGGGGTGTACCGAAGCTCTTTGAGCGAGATCAGCCTACGCATTGAAGAGGTCTACACGATACTAGACCATGACGCCTTGCACGTCTATACCGACGACGAGCTCGACGAGGCCACCCGGATAGCCATCGAGGGGCTGCTGGAGGCTGGTGGCGACAATCGGTCCCAGTACATGAACCAAGAAGAGTTCGAGCAGTATATTGCCGACAGCTCTGGCGAGTATGTCGGGATTGGCATCACCTTGGCCGCAGGCAGGGACAAAAGGCCCACTGTTACCCGCGTCTTTGCCGATTCGCCGGCCAGCGAGGCGGGGATCGAGCCAGGCGACGTGGTCTTGGCGATTGACGGCGAGTATAAGGACTGGACGGTCGACGAGGTCGTCTCTTCGATCCGGCGCGAGGCGGGCACGGAGGTTTCAGTGGTCTGGGACCGTAACGGCACTTCGCGCAGCACGACCATGCAGGTGCGCACGGTCTATCGGCAGATTGTCACATATGCCGTCATCGAGACCGGGGGCAAGAGGATAGGCTACATCCTGCTGGAGCAGTTCACTACGAACTCGCCGACCGAGGTGCGAAACGCTATCCGCGAACTGGAGAGCCAGGGCGTCGACTGCTATATCCTCGACCTGCGCGACAATCCAGGCGGTTACTTAGAGGCAGCTATCGAGATTGCCTCGATGTTCTTGAAGTCCGGAGTGATAGTGCGCATCGAGGAGCGCAACAGCAGCTCGGAAAAGTCTGTCCTGGGCAGGTTCGAGACTGACAAGCCTTTGGCTGTCTTGATCAACGGGGCCTCCGCCTCAGCCTCCGAGCTGGTCTCTGCCGCTTTCCAAGACCATGGGCGAGCAATCGTCGTGGGCGAGCAGAGTTACGGTAAGGGCACTGTCCAAGACATGCGCCTCCTAAGTTTTGGGGGAGCCATCAAGTTTACCATTGCCAACTACCTGACTCCCAACGGGCATGTTGTCGAAGGGGTCGGGGTGACCCCAGACATCGTAGTCGACGACGGCTTGCGCATAAACGACGCCGACCTTATCCACAGACTGGAAGCCGGCGAGGACATCGATTTCGATGCCGAAGGAATTGACATGGACGCATATTACAGCGCGCTCAGCGACCCTCGGCCTGGCGACCCGCGGTATGTCTACAGGGCAGGGGACGACGTGCAGCTCGATGCAGCCATCCAAGCTTTGCTCGAGCAATAATACGGTTCAGTTGCAGAGGCATTGCCTTGTTTGAAAGGCAATGCTTCTTATAGGCTTTAACAATTATGGGGATAAAACCGTGGCGAGGTCTTCACAAAAAGCACGACGTAAAGCCCGTCAGTCTATCACCGGGACGCTCAGCGTCAGCAAGAGGGGATATGGCTTTGTAAACACTGCCGAGGGCGAGTTCTTCATCTTGCCCAGCAAGATGAATGGCGCCATGCATGGCGACTTGGTCGAGGTCAGGCAATACCATGAAAGGCCGCAGCAAAAGGCCAAAAAGACCAACCAGGGCCTATCGGCTGCGCAAAGCCAGGACAACCGGGGGCCTTTAGGGACGATCGTCCGGGTCATCGACCGAAGCCATCAGACCCTCGTCGGCGTGTTGGCGGACAATGACGGGCTGCTCGTGGTCTCGCCTCTTGACGAGCGCATTCCCTACGATGTGTTCATAGACCCGCGCCTAGCAAGCAAGCCTGCCGATGCTGGAAGCATCGTGGTGGTCCGCCTCAATGCCTGGCCAAGCAAGGCCCACTCGGCAGTGGGCTATATTGAAGAGGTCCTAGGCGCAAGCGACGGCTTAGGCGTCGACATGGATATCGTCTTGCGAAAGCATGGCATTACGACAGTCTTTCCTGCTGCTGTCCTAGAAGAGGCCCAAGCCCTGCTGAGCCAGCCGGCCCCGGTGTCGACGAGCCTGCATCGCCGTGACCTGAGCGACATCATAGTCTTTACCATCGACCCGGACGACGCCCAAGACTTCGACGACGCCCTGTCGTTGGAGTATATCGACGGGAAGCTTTTGCTGGGCGTGCATATTGCCGATGTCAGTGCCTATGTGGCCCTGGAGAGTGCGATCGAGACCGAGGCCTTGCAAAGAGGGACATCGGTCTACCTGCCTAACCAGGTAGTCCCCATGCTGCCAGAGGAGCTCTCAAACGACCTCTGTTCGCTAAAGCCTGGCGAAGGGCGCTTATGTATGTCGGTGATGATGGTCTTAAGCCCCAGCGGGAGCGTAGAAAGCGTCGACTTCTTTCCCTCGATCATCAAATCGTCGGCACGCCTTACCTATGACCAAGTGGATGATTTCTTGAATGGGGAGAAGGACACCGATCAGGGCTTGCTGATCGGGCCCGAGGTCGGCCAACGCCTAAAATCGCTGGATCGGATAGCACGTCGGCTGAAGTCACGCCGTTTGGCCCGAGGCGCCATCGACTTTGACAGTGTCGAGGCCAATGTCGTGCTTGATCAAGACGGCAAGGCCCAAGACGTGGTTTTACGCAAAAGCACAGCAGCTACCTCCTTGGTCGAGGAAGCCATGATCCTGGCCAACGAGCAAGTAGCTGCCTATATGGTCGCCGACGAATACCCGATGCTCTACCGCATCCATGAAGACCCTGCACCAGCAGCAATGCAAAAAGCCATCGACATGCTCTACGACCTGCATTTGATAAGCCAGCCCAGTGTGCCCGTCAATTCCAAAGAAACCCAAAAGGTCATTCAGTCGTCTTTGGCAAGGGATGGCCACTTGATAGTAATAAACGAGATCTTGCATGTTATGAAACGTGCCCGGTACTCGCCTGTCTTCCTTGGCCATTATGGCCTGGCGTCAAAGGCCTACTGCCACTTCACATCGCCTATCCGCCGGTATCCTGACCTTCTGGTCCACCATTTGCTAAAAATGAGGCTAAGCGGTATCAAGCCGCCAGCCAAGCTTGTCCAGTCTTTGGACTATATAGCCAATCAGAGCTCTGAGAGCGAAACCACAGCAGAAGCCGCCAGCCGGGAAGCAACCAACATCAAGATAGCCGAGTATTTGGCGGACAGGGTAGGGGACGTGTTCGATGTCTTGATTGTCGGAGCCTCCAATACCGGTATTTTTGTACGTGACGAGCAGACCTCGGCAGAGGGCCTTGTCCCCAAAGACAGCCTGCCGGCAAAGACGTTCTATCAATCAGAGATGTATGGCTATGCCGATGAGGACGGTGACTTGGCCTTTGTGGTCGGCCAGCGCATACATGCTCGTTTGGTAAGGGCCGATGTGTCGCAAGGCGAGCTCGACTTCGACCTCCTTTGAACTAGACTGCCATCAACAATGAAGTCCTATTAGCCATTGCCTTGACTCAAAGCATCGGGCTGGTGGCAGTCAATACCCTAGATACACCACATACACTAGTAAGAAAGTATTTATTAAGGCTAAGTGCTATAGATTGACGATAGGGTACAGTTTTTGTTAGGGGTAAATTCGCAAACTCATCGCACCACATAACAAAAATATGGCATATCCAGGGTAAACGCACCAGACATCTTCTGCAAAACCGGCGGAAATGCACGAAAAAGGCATGATAAGGGCCTTATTGCGTCTTGGTGCGGTGAGTTCGGACAGTGCTTGGCCCTGCCGGTGTCGGCGGTATCCGAACTTATCGCACCGGCCTCTGTGTTGCCCTATCCGTCTTTGTCCCGCCGCCTTTAGCCGGCCTAGCCGGCCTTTTCTTGCAGTACTAGAAACTTAAGCTGGCAAGGCCGCGCCCTGCCCTGGCCTCGTTGATCGCCCTAGGCTTCAGCGTCAGCTCGTCGCGGCCGGCCTCTGTCACCCCGAAAC
>WRNE01000007.1 GCA_009776725.1 Coriobacteriia bacterium | reverse complement strand
AGGCAGGCGGGACATAGGGCCATCCTCTCACAACATGATTGTCATTGGAAGGCCCCAGTGGCGGCCTGTCGGGAGTCCTGTCTGATCCCTTGTTCAGCCACATGTCCATACTTAACGCACCATTGTGCGATTAGTCCGGATAGGTGCGATTAGTGGTGCAATGGGTTTGCGAATTTACACAGTTTTGGCGGGGGAAAGTCGGCCAAAAATTTATGTTACTCAGAATTAGCAAATTTTTGACCAGGGATTTTGTATTTTGGCTTTTTTTAAGCAGAGAAAAAAGTGTACCCTACCGCAATTCTGGAGCACTTAGCCTTAAATAACGTGTTAGATTAAGTATTATACTATACTAGCGTAGTGAACGAGTGCCACCGGTCATGGTGTCGCTGCAGCAGCATTCCCTCCCGCGTCGGCAGTCTGGGCGCGAAGCCGCCCGATAAACAGTGCGGTTGAAAAGACAGCCAGGTTAAACAGCATGATCAAGCCAAGGCAGACAAAATACTGGCTGAGCGAGGCAAAGCTATAGTCATTGGCCATAACCACATGGTCGATTGCTTCTGAATACCAGTAGCTAGGCATGAAACGACCCACAGTCAGCAACACCCCGTCTAGGTAGTCCGAACCCCCCATCATGATCCCGCTTAGGAACATCACGGTCAGCGCAATGATCACGACAAAGCCGTTGGTTGCCATTTCGCCTAGGTTGAACTGGCTGAGCAAAAAGCCAATTGCCAAGGGCAGGAGCGAGTAAACGAGGGCGGACAGCATTATCAAGAAAGCCGACATTGGGTTAGTGGCAATCAAGTCCCAGCCCCCGATAATCGGAAAGAGCGACAGTAGGCAAATAAAAGCCCAGGTCATGAGCACAATGACCATACAAGCAAGAGCTATCTGGCTATTCATGGACATGCTCGACAAAGGAGCGGCCAGGCCACGCCGCCTCAGCTCGCCCGTGTAGAAATTGGTGAAGACCAAGGCAACCAAGACAGCCACTCCCTGGGTGATCGGATATGCCGAGAACTTGAAGAAGAAGGGCAGAAGGCTGTTGCGGTTGATCTTCTCCCCAGTTTGAACTACCTCGACTGGGACACGCAGCTCGGCAGCCTGGCTGGCCTTATCGAAAAGCACGTCGTTTGGCAGGCCGGGGTCAAGCATGGCATTGACCCGCAACGCGTTCAGATAACTGGTGACCATCCCGTCAATCAGCATGCCGGATATGGCTTCGACGCTTACAGTGCCCTGTAACTCCGGACTCGGCAAGCCTGACCGGGCAGCGCTCATAAAAGCCTCCTCGTAGCCAGACGGGATCATCAAGATATATGATACGGTGTTTTGAGCAATGGCATCTTGCATGGCCCGCAGGTCGTCCTCAAGCTCGATTAGCTGGCAGTGCTTGCCTAGATAAGCAGTCAGGCTTTGCGACAGCCCGCTGTGGTCATGGTCTATCACCGCCAGCGGGCGCTCGGTTGACTGAAAAACGACCTCTGCGCTGGTATCTGTGCTGTTCGCTCCAGTTACCACAAAGCCCAAGAAGCCAAACAGGACGATGTATATTAGCAGGTACAAGGGGTACCGAAAAACCACTCTCATAGCTGTCTTGAATACCGACATTTCCTTATCCTTTCATTGTGGGGCTAGTGTGTGGCTGGCGTTTGGCGAGCGTGGGGCTAGCGTGGGGTTGGCGTGGGCAAGCACCTTGGCAAGGCCTTCGTTACAGGCTTTTGTACCTTTGTCTTCTCATGATCAATACGCATGCCGTAAAGAAGCAGGCTGCGGCTACTCCGAGCACGGTCAGAATCTCGATCAGCCGGTCGTAGGTGTCATAGTAATATAATGAGGAGAAGGCCTCGGATATCTGCCTGGCAGGGTTGAGCATAGAGAGGTGCGGGTATTCACGTGCCACATAGTCGCCTAGCTTTTGGCTTGCTGGCCCATAAAGCCCAGCAAATATACAAAAGACCGTGGAAATGACAGCCACCAGTCCGCTTTTGACGTTCTCGGCGATCGGCAGGGCTGCAAGCAAGGCGCCCATCGACGTCGTAGCGAGCGAGCTGACACCAAGCACGACCAGGCAAGCAGCCTCCTTGCCCCCAAAGCTGGCGCCGAAGCCGAAGCGGACATAGGCAAAGCCCAGCACCACGCAAACGAAGCTGATCAGCCAGGCAGCCAGCAGAGTCGGGCCAAGGGAGCGAAACCAGCCTTGTCCGCCAAGCGCCCGGCGGGCGCCAAGCGGGGACGACTTTGCCCGCCATGTATTGGTGGCCGACAGTCCGAAGCTGATCATTTGCAGGCAGGAGAAGGCCAAGACTGCGTAGTAGTAGCGTAAGGAGTCGCTCGGAGGGTTTTCGACCAAAGGCCTTTGCTGGACATAGGCCTGCTCTTTAGCCAGGCCCTCCAACAACTTAGGGTCTGCCAACAAGCCTGGGTCCTCAGTCACTGCGGCAGCGATGATTTCGTAGTTTTGCAGATAGCGGTCTAGTATGCTAATAACAATCGACTGCTTGACATTGTCGACAACGTCCAAGCCGGCGGCCTTTCGCACGTCCATAAAATAGTGAGGGATGCCCTCCTCGTCAACACGGATATATCCGTAGTAGTCTCCCCTGACCAGCTCGTCTATGGCTGCTTGCTCGTTTGGCACATAGGTAGGCAGAAGCAAGGGCTTCTCCCCATAATCAGCACTTGAAAGCGCCTCGACGACTTCGACGAAATGCCCCTGCCGGGTGTCGGTATAGTTGCTGTCCCATACCACAATGACCGGGATAGGCTCAAGCGCATAAATCTCGTCGAGGTTGTTGAACATCGAATAGAAAAGGGTCATCAGTATCAGGGGGAAGGCCATTGCCCATAACAGGTTGCTACGGTCGCGGACCAGGATGCGCAAGGTGTAGATGAATGTGGTCGGCATTTCAGTCCCTCAATTCTTTGCCGGTGATCTCGAGGAAGACATCGTTTAGGGTCGGAGGCTCTGAATAGACGCGCCCGTAGGCTATTTCATTGGCCTGCAAGACGTTGAGGATCTCGCTTAGGTTATGGGTCCCGCGGGTGCAAGAGATGAGGAGGGTATGGTCTTCGAGCTTGGCGAAAGCGGTATGCGGGAGGTCTTTTACCAGGTCAAGGGCCTGATCTAGACCTGCTGTCTCTGCCAGCTCGATCTCGACCCTCTCGTTCACGCCGACCATGTTCTTCAACTCCGTATTTGTTCCTGTCGCCAGGGCCTGGCCGTGGTCCATGATCATGATGCGTGAGCAGATCTGCTCGACTTCCTCCATATAGTGGCTGGTGTAGACAATCGTGGAGCCCTCGCGGTTCAGGCGCTGGATTCCCTCGAGGATAGAGTTTCGGCTCTGGGGATCGACCGCCACAGTTGGCTCATCGAAGAAAATCAGGTCGGGCTTATGGGCGATTCCGCACGCGATGTTCAGTCGGCGGATCAGCCCTCCCGACAGCTTGCGCGGGCGAAAGCGGCGGTATTCCTCTAGGCCCACGAACTCGATCGCCTCTTCGACCAAGGCACGCCGCCGAGCCTTGTCGTCAATATAAAGGGAGCAGAAATAATCGATGTTCTCAACCACGCTCAACTGCGAGAACACCGCGATGTTTTGGGGGACGATGCCTATCCTGCGCTTCAGGTCATAACGGGTGGCCGACATCTCCTCACCAAACAGCCTCACACTGCCCTTGTCGTAGGTAAGCAGCTGAAGCATGCAGTTGATGGCCGTTGTCTTGCCCGACCCATTGGGCCCAAGCAGCCCAAAGACCTCGCCTTCAGTGATTTCAAGGCTGAAATCATCCAAGGCGAGCAGCTCCTTATAGCGCTTGACCAAGCCACTGACCTCGATGATGTTGCTGCTAGACTTAAGAATCATCCAAGACTCCTTCCTCCCAAACGGCAAGTGCTGGCACACGGTTTATACAGTGCCAGTACCAGTATTACGCCTTCGCAACCTAAGCGCCAGTGACCAGCGTCATCATTATGTGGAGAAGCCCATGACTTTTGTCATCACCTGCTTCTTAACAAGCCTTCGCAAAAGCTTATGCAACTGTATAGTTTTGGCTTAATACCTATACCCAGGCTGAATGGTACATGGATACCTGTTTGCGGTTTTGCGCGGTTTCGAAATGATAAAAAAGGCGGCTGTATCAACAGCCGCCTTGATAAGTTATCTATCAGGATCATTAAGGCAAGTTATGCCTAGGCTTCCAAGACCCTTCTCCTTGTCAGGAAACCATACGCCCCTAGCGCAGACATAAGGAACATGTAAAGCATCCCGAGCGCGAGGCTGTCGCCAGTCGCAGGGGTCGTGGTCGGAGGAATAACGGTAGTTGGAGGGGTCCTCACCCAGACATACGAAGTGTCTTCGAGGCTGTCTTTGTACTGTCTGTAGCCAGCCTTAAGCGAAGTCGGGTCGTTGCTGCCGATCGCCCTGTAGTCGTAATAGCCCTCGCCATCGTCAAAGCCGATATAGTACCTGGCAGTGATAATGCCGTCGACAGTAACCTCGACGCCATAACGTGCAGCGACACCAATGCCCTCTTCTGGGTCGGTGGCTGTGATATTACCAATGACGTTAATGACCGACGAGTTCTGGGCGAGTATGCCGATAGCATCTGCAATGATGTTCCCGGTAATGAAAGCCGTGCCGCCTTCATACTCAAGGTCGCCAGCGACAATTCCGATGACAGCTTTGATATTGCCGACTACAGTCACATCGGAGCCCTGGATGATTATGATGCCGGCTGACTCGTCAGCATTGTTACTTAGGACAGTGATGTCGCCGGTTACAGAGATAACCGATGCAAGCGTGGCAATGGCACCGTAGTCTTGGGCGAGGATGTTTCCGACGACGGTGATCGATGCTCCAGCGCCTTCAAGGAAACCGCCCCGAACGCCAATTTGAGCCTCGATGTCGCCCCTCACGGTAACATCAGCGAGACCCACTGCTACTACCCCGTAGCCATCAGCTTGGATGTTGCCATTGACAACGACGACCGTCTCAGCGTCATCTGCATAGACGCCGTTACTTCCAGCTACGATACTGCCGTTGACTGTTACAAATGCACTGCTGTAAGCCTCTATGCCGTTGTAGGCGGCATTAATGTTTCCAGTGACAACTACCTCTGTGGACGAGTCCTCAGCAATTACGCCATAATCGGCTTTGATATTGCCATTGGCTGTGACGCTTGCAGAGGAGTCAGCGTAAATAGCTATGCTGTTTTCACCATTTGCAGTGATGTTGCCATTGATTATAAGCTGTGAGTTATTATTAACGTCAAATACTTCACCGTTTGCGCTTGCTATGATTTCATCGACATCGATTCGGGCTTCACTCTCATTAATATTCATATAGCTCATAAACAAGCTATCAGCGGTGAAATAAAGCCCGCTTTCATTAACGACGTAGATATTATTCGCAGTTATACTGCTAGCCTCGATTTCAAGGTAGCCTCCGCTGAAGACGCCCATATTCTCATTGTTGACGGTCATATCCCATTCGCCACCAAGCGAGCTGAATATATAAAGGCTGCCACCGTCTACCTCTAATATATCGACCTCCAAGTCGTGGTCCCTTGTGTCGATTGTCGCATTTGTCCAAGCGCCAAGACCTTCAGTGGTCACTATGTCGTCTAGCAGGTAGATGAAGTCACCCGTTCCTAACTGCAAAGCCCTCATTGCCTGTTCGATGCTTTTGAAACCGATGTCGTTTGCGCCACCGTCAACATAAATGGCACAGATATCGTCTGTGCTTGGGGGCTTGTTGCCTAAAGTAGTAAAGGTCGAGGCAACCACGTTGGAATAGCCGATATCGTTTAAGGCGACAGCGTACAGCGTGTACTCAGTTGCTGGAGCCAAGTTATAATACTGATATCCATACCACAAGAAGCCCCAGTCAATCACATCGCCTGAATAGTCGTCAATCGCTCCATTAGCCGCAACGACCTCAGCTGCTGTCAACGATTCGTCTGGACCCTCGTATAGTGCGACGTAGACAACAGGATAATAGTTTTCATCATCAACCAACCAGTAAGACTCTACATATGTCGACCCGAACGCAGGAAAATCGTCCTCGACGGTTAGAACAGGTTCCGGAATAATCGGAATGTCTAACGTCTCAAACGGAAACGTCGTAAACCCATAGCCGTCGCCGTTTAACGAATACATAAACATAGTGTAACGGGTGTCTGGCTCCAAACCACCACAGTCAAATTGGAAAGGTATCGGTGGAGGACCAGAGTAAGTAGTTAAATCATTGTAAAAGCCATCAATGAAGCCTGTTCCGGTCCCGTTGACTACATTGTCTATCACGATACCAGTGCCATCTCCTTTATAGATCGCCCCCCAAACCTCGGCATAGTCAACCAATTCCCAATCGGTTTTGATATATGTCATACCCTTTTCAGACCAAGTTGTTTCCGTAAGTGGCACGTCTGCATAAGCGGTTGCCGGCAACGCCACAAACGCTGATAGCGACAGCATCAAAACCAGCATCGTCGACAGTATCCTTTTTTTAGTATTTGTCATCGATTTGCCTTTCCTAAACCTACCCTGGTTTACTTTGATGGATAAAAATGCGTACAAAAACCAGGGAACCCAAAGTTTCCTCGCAAACATGTTAACAAATCGTTTTCAAATGGGCAATAGTCGAGAAAGCGGGATTTGTGTAAAAAAGCAAGGCAATCTATCCCATTCAAACTGCTTCTCATGATCAAAAGCCCTAGCCAAACACCAGCCGATACCCTCCATAACCCATGGTGACTGACTTTCCGATGTGCAGCACTGACCCCAGATATAGATACGGAGCCAACAAACGCAGGTCGCCGCTCAGCTCCATCCTGCCGACAACTGCAGCATTCGGATCCTTCATAGAACGCTTGACACCGGCAGCCACCATAAAGCTAGACCTCACCTCGACCAACTTTGCCGCTTCAACCACCTCCTGTGGAAATACAAACTCCCCCTCAGTAAACAGGTTTACCATCGATTGCGCCCGAAGCACAACCCGCGTGACAACCAACTCCAGGTCAGGGTCTAAAATACTGATCGACTGCTTGCCCTCAGCCCTGTCCAAAGCCAGCGGCGCATCGAACTCCAGCACTGCATGCCCCAATAAATCCTCGCCCGCTCGATCAGACCAAAGCAGAGGCTCTGGACTTACAATCTGCGACCCCGGTGAATAAACAGACCCCGCATCGTCAAATCCATCCGCTACTTCGAGCACTTCCAAAAAGCCTGCCTCGACAAAAAATCCCGACAGACCTTCGATCATAGCGGCAACCAACAATGCAGCCTGTCTTACAGCATAGTCTCCAAACAAGGCAAGGTTTACCCCAAACATCTCACCACGCTGGTAATAGTGACTGACCGCCGACATGTCGTAATGCTCCAGACCAATCGCATACGCAGCAGGAATCGTCCCCGCATGCTCACGCCCCCGCTCAACCGTCAAATTTCCCCGGATCAGATTCGGCTTGAACACATTGGTATAAACACAAGCCATCCGCTTTGCACACCCAAGGCACTCCTCGTCTCCCCCATGGCAGTTGAGCATCAACCTCAAGCTCCGCCCAAAACTACTTCTCACACCAGCACCCAAAAAACTCGGATGCACCCCCGGACGCCTAACCCGACAATGAAGCACACATTTCACAATTGGCAGCTGGTTCATTTGCTCAGCAACCTCCTCCACCTCAACTGCTGCGACATATTATAACAATAGCAGGCGTTTACTAACATGCAACACCCCTTCTTTATATGGAGAAACCCTCGTCTGCGTTACCACAGGCTTGTCTATAAATAACGCTTGCTTTTCACACGAAAACAAGATCAACTACCTGTTTGTAAAACCCCTAAACGTACCCCAAATAGTAGGAGGTTTCACAAAAATGCTGGTACTGGGCTTGTTGATGATTGATTGAGACCTTGGAAAAGTCGTTCTGAGAGCGTGAAATAGTTTATCTAATAATGGAATGTATAGGTTTGTTTGGCAACCATGCAAACTTATATACGTATTTTCGTGCACTGGGGGTTTGACAAAGCAGTAAAAAATCCGCAGCTAAACCCTACCAAAAACAACTGAACTGTCCTATGATTAAGCAATGCTCGTTGAGCATTGAAACAAAAGCCCCAATGTCCAGGTTCTCCGCCACTGTGCATCGCCGTTCTATGATTAAGCAGTGCTCGTTGAGCATTGAAACTGGGTTCACCGCCACCGGTTCAGCCGAGTCGCCCTTGGGTTCTATGATTAAGCAGTGCTCGTTGAGCATTGAAACGACGTAGACGAGTTCGTAGCCGCCACCGTCGAATGTAGGTTCTATGATTAAGCAGTGCTCGTTGAGCATTGAAACTTTTTGATTTGGCGCCCCATAGGGGTTACGTTACCGTTCTATGATTAAGCAGTGCTCGTTGAGCATTGAAACATTTTAGTCGTGTGACCATCTTCGGCGGCCCAGTGAGTTCTATGATTAAGCAGTGCTCGTTGAGCATTGAAACTCCGTTAGGATACACCACACTCCAGCCGGTGCCGCCGTAGTTGGGTTCTATGATTAAGCAGTGCTCGTTGAGCATTGAAACTGATAGACGAGTGCCCTTCTGACGCCATAAAGCCAGCTGTTCTATGATTAAGCAGTGCTCGTTGAGCATTGAAACCTCAGGATCCTTGTGATCCACAAACCTGACTCCCAGTGTTCTATGATTAAGCAGTGCTCGTTGAGCATTGAAACCCACCAATAGTGGTCGGCAGAGATGGAAACTCAACTCGGGGTTCTATGATTAAGCAGTGCTCGTTGAGCATTGAAACAAATTGCATTGTTGGGCAACTCTATCTCGGTCCGATCTTTGCGTTCTATGATTAAGCAGTGCTCGTTGAGCATTGCTTAATCCTATATTAGACAGCCCGATTTCTAAGCAGCTCGCAATAGTTTGCTAGATCACTCAAACCAGCAAGTATCTTTGATCCTCCATGGGCTTCTCCCCAAGAAAAAGACTGGTAGAATCGCAATTCTTACATAGCGGTATCACAATGATGCTCAATACTTGCTTGCCCACATGGTAGCGGGCAGATTGCAGCCTGAAGAAAAGATCCCGAAGCCTAGTAATAAACTCGGCATATTTGTCTTTGGACAATTCAAGCCGATAAACGCTTCTTTGTACTCGCTTGCCATATTGGTCAAGCAGCTTGACGACGTGGCGACGTGCTTTGTCGTTGGTGATGTCGTAAGCAACCACCAGTTTATGAGAAGCCATTTCAGAGCTCTGCCTCTTCAAAACCAACAAAGCTTTCTAATAACAAACCACGAAGCCAGTTGGCTTCTTTGTCGATCTCAAGCTCTGGCACCAAACTCTCATTAAACTTTTTCAAGAAACGTGCGAAAGCCTCTCGACTTAAGTAGAGGCCTTTGTTTGACTCGATCATATCGAAGTCTTTGATTGTGAACTCTTTGCGGTTTGTGGCAGTGACCACAAAGGCATCCGCCTGCGAACGAAAGAGCTCGAGAAAGTCAAGCGCTAGAGAAGGCCGCTGACCAGAGATTGAGTGAAGGTAGCCTATTTGCAGGTCGAATCCTTTTCCCACAAGGGTTGAACTGACTCTTTGTTGGACCAACGAGTATGTCAAGTTCATCAGCGCATTGATAATATCTGTTGCCGGACGACGGGTACGACGACTGAAGAGAGAAAACGAATTAAGCTTGTTGAAGTAGAAGTTTGCAGCTGCTCCCTCTATGCCAAGCAATTCATTAACAGTTTTTGCATCATCAAGCTGTTCAATATAGTCTCTGAACACATGGCGCTCGGTGAATTGTATGGAGCGGCGGTTCTTCAGATAGCTTTCTTGCGCCTCAAGCTTTCTTTTGCATATGAGTTTTGCTATTCCCAACCGCTGCATAGTTTCGTTATAAGCTTTGTACTGTAACAACCGTAGTCTTGCTTTTTTATTAGAAAACGAGTTGGTTACAGCGATTATGTGACCATTTTGATCAGTGTGGATGATGTCAACAGAGTTAGCGGTGGCAAACCGTATAGCCTGCTCGGTGATCTGGGAGTTACCCATAACTACGATACTGTCGAGCATAAGGATGGGTTCCTTTGCAACAGTCAACTTGCCGTCAGAGACAACGATGCTCCGAATTACCAGTTTCGAAAGCTTGATTTTGCACATATGCTTTATTTTGTTAAATGCCTGAATGTGCCTGAACCCATATGAATTTCACATAACTTCTTGCAGCTATAACACTAGTGAGCGTGTCTGACGGTATGAGTTGATGTTATAACTGGTCAAATAGGCGTTATGTGGTCTAGCTATTTCAAGTCCAAGTATTACTTATGTACACCTTGTTATGTACTTCCAGATAATGGAGGTTGACAAAACACCAGAGGACTAGCAGCTCAACTCTTCTAAGATCATCTGTACTGTTCTTTGATTAAGCAGTGCTCGTTGAGCGTCTAGACAAACGTTTTGTTTCTTGGGTAGATTGCTGAAAGCTACATAATGATTTAATACTGCTTGTAGAGCATTGGCGTTAATAATCGTTTGAAATATAAATTTATAAATCATTAAGTTAACCATTAGTTAAAACTGTTGTACTGGTTGCCTATACAAATCCTCAAACAGTACGGGTACCGTGGTAAACTTCTCCTAGCACTGTCATATAAACAGTTATGTCAAAAAAGGTGAAGGGTTTGAAAGCATCTACTTTGAACGTGAAAACGCAGGCAGTGAGTCAGTCTGCTTCCAGTAATAAAACTAAATACGCTCAGTATTTCACACCATTAGCCGTGGCAAAGTTCATGGTAGGCATGTTTACCGAGAACAGCGTAAACAAAGTTACGGTCCTTGACCCAGGTGCAGGTGAGGGGATACTTGGGCTTTCACTTACTGAGCATTTAACACAACAGGGTTTTCAGGCTTCAACAACCTTTGTCGAGATAGATGAACTGGTCTTCAATTCGTTAAAGCGAAACGTTCAAAGAAGCTTAACTAACTTCAAAACAAGTTTGATCAATGATGATTTCATAGCAGAAGGCACCAAAATGTTAAATGCTGGAGAACAGTTTTCTCACATAATAATGAACCCCCCCTATTTCAAGCTACAACGGGAGGGCGATGTCTCAACATACCTATTGTCTTGCGGCATCAATGTAACTAATATCTATGCTGCTTTCATGTGGCTAGGTCTGAGGCTTTTAGACGACCAAGGGCAGATGGTGGCAATTGTCCCTCGAAGCTTTTGCAATGGCCCTTACTTTATTAAGTTCAGAGAGTACTTGGTTGAGCATGCCTCTATAGAGGCTATACATACTTTCGGTTCGCGAGACAAGGTTTTCTCCACAGATAAAGTACTTCAAGAAAATATCATCATCCATATATCAAAAAGAGCACAATCAAACCAAGTCAGAATTACATGTTCTGAAGACCAGCAGTTTATTAATATTGAAGAAGCTCTGTTTAGCGCTGATGAAGTGATCGACAAGACTAATCCAAATCTGACTATCAGCATTCCAGCAAACAAACCAACTGCTAAGCTGACAGACTTTGCTAAGTTCACGCTTGCCGACACAGGATTGCAAGTTTCAACTGGCCCTGTTGTAGATTTCAGGTTAAAAGAGTTTATCTCGAACGAGGATGGTGAATACAGTGTGCCTCTGCTTTACCCCTCTCATATGAAAGAAGGGCATATAGTTTGGCCTGTTGACAATTTTACGAAGAAAGGCCAGTATTATTCCGTGCAACCTAGCTTGCTAGATAATGTTGATGCGAATTCATGTTCAGACAAGAATGTATCGCTTGCCAATGGCTATTATGTCGTTATTAGACGGTTCTCATCAAAAGAGGAGCACCGGAGAATTTATGCAGCTGTGGTTGATCCGGCAATTCATGAAATCGGAGTAGCTTTTGAGAACCATCTCAACTACTTTCACAAAAAGAAACAAGGGTTCGAAAAAGAGCTTGCATATGGCTTGTCAGCTTACTTAAACTCGGCTCTCGTTGACGATCATTTCAGGTCATTCAGCGGACATACACAGGTAAATGCAACAGACTTGAGAAACCTACCATATCCTAGCGAACAACAACTCATTAGAATTGGGCGGGCTGCTATTGAAAACGCCAAACCAATTGACGAGGTTGTATGCGATGATAGCTATTGGGACCGCGTATGAGCATCGAGCAAAAGATCGACCGGGCAATTGACATGCTTGCCACTATCGGTATGCCGAGAGTGCAGCTGAATGATAGGTCTGCACTTTGTCTTTTAGCTTTGTTAGACTTAAAGCCTGAGGATGCATGGAGCGATGCGTCTTCTCCTCTTATTGGTATTACACCAATTATGGATTGGTGCAAGGAAAACTACAACAGGCAATATGCGCCGAACACACGGGAGACTTTTCGTCGGCAAAGCATGCATCAATTTGTCGAAGCAGGTGTTGCTGTTTATAACCCGGATGATCCAAATCGACCTGTTAACTCTCCAAAAACTGTATATCAGATCAGCCCTGAGTTTCTTATGATGGTTAAGTCATATGAGACACCAGCTTGGGATGAGGGAGTGCGGTTATTCAAAAAAGTGAACTCAACCTTAAATGCAAAATATGCGAAAAGCAGAGAGCAAAAATTGGTTCCTATTCGAATAGACAATGAAAACGAGTTGAAACTCAGTCCTGGCGAGCACAGCAAACTGATTCTAGAGATCATCGAGGAGTTTGGACCGCGCTTTGCACCAGGAGGAAAGCTTGTCTATATTGGTGACACTGGAAACAAGAATATCTATTTAGATCGAGAACTGTTGGCGAGCCTCGATATTATCCTCGACGAGCATGGGAAAATGCCTGATGTGATTCTATTCGATGAACAACAAGGATGGCTGTTCTTGATTGAGGCAGTGACAAGCCACGGGCCTGTTGATGGTAAACGACAACTTGAGTTAGTCGAGCTATTCTCTGATGCTCAAGCTGCTCTAGTTTTTGTTTCAGCGTTTCCTACCTTTGGTGTCTTCTCAAGGTTCTTGCCAGATATAGCTTGGGAGACAGAGGTTTGGGTTTCTGATACTCCATCCCATTTGATTCACTTCGACGGTGAAAGGTTTCTTGGTTTACATTAAAGTAATAACACAATTTGTCTACAATATGCTTTTACCTCATGTCTTAATAAGACCAGGTATCTTCAATGCCCCCCAACACTCATATGTTTCGCTATCTCTTTGTTGATAAATATAAACACTATCTTGGTTGTAAAAGAACCCGCCAATCCATGCAGGTAAGGCAACAGGACCAGCATAAAACAGATGAACGACAAACCTACCGATACCAGAAGCATTTTTTCGGATACTGATCAACTGGTTCATTAAATAAGTCGGTGTCCCAATAGTGCAGTTTACCGGTAAAGCTAACTTGATTATTGGTAGTCCCCTCAACTCTTTAAGTGAGGAGTGCATTTGCTTGGTAATTTTAGACTCAACACTATCTAACCTGTCTTTTGTCGCAACAATGAGAATATAAGAGTTATTTTTTTTAATAATATATTTATACTTTTTTCGATACCACCACGGTCGCAAATATCGATTCCATATGAACGTGAAAATAGGTGCCGTAATAATCGATATGATAGTTAGTAAAACATTAGATCCCGTCATAATGACCTCATAATCCCAATTATTGAGCGAAGTAAAGCAACATATAAAGAGTTTCGCGAAGTTTTGATTCAAAATTAACAGTCGTTGTATATGGGCTTGGCGAACGCCTTAGGAGATCCATGTCAATACCCTGCGGGTTTGTTGACAATAAAACCAAATTTACCTCCATAAACCTGCATTTTTTACTAAGTTTATAGTAGAGAGGCTCATCTGTTTCGTTATTCCACTCATCTTTAAACTCTTCTGTTGGAACTTGGTAAACGACTATTTTCGTCTCGCTGATTTTGTCCTCATAATTATTCTCATCTATTTCACATACAGAAGATGGGGTGTTAAACCCTTGATACTCGAAGATTTTTCGGACACTTTCGACGTTATCGTAGTCACCTTCAATTTTTGATGTAAAAAGTATTTTGTGCTCTCTGATCATTCTCTCTCTATAAGCAGTTTCTCTCAATAGCTTCAAATCATTATTATCATCGACCCCGATTGCCTTTTTTATCGTTTCTACTGTACTAGATTCAAAGCTGCTAGAGCCTAATATTCTGTTTATCTCCTCAATAGAAGCTTCCTCAACCATTTTTTCTAATCTATGTCTATATTGATCTGATTGGAGTTCATTATTAACGACCTCTTCAGCTTTTTTGTTTGCGGTCGTTTTTATTCCCGTAAATCCAACTATCCCTAGAATACTAAATATGCCTAAAATGATACCGGATATGATTTCTACTAGTTTAAAAAAAGAATCATTCTGATTTTGCATAAATTCACGATAATC
Source organism: Coriobacteriia bacterium (assembly GCA_009776725.1). Taxonomy (GTDB): domain Bacteria; phylum Actinomycetota; class Coriobacteriia; order Coriobacteriales; family UBA8131; genus WQXZ01. The sequence goes on along the minus strand of WRNE01000007.1, from coordinate 51,460 downwards.
AGATATTTCGTTCCTGATGAATTCCAAGCTTTTATCATATTCGCTTGATTCGTGTGTATTTGAAATCATTGGCATTTTTGATGAGTCTGTTGTCACTATCTTTTCGTATTTGATAGTTTCGATACTATATATATCTAGTTCTGTTTTTATATTAGTTTCATGTTTGCTACATACATTAATAGCAGGAAGAATTAATATGAGAGAAATTACTAGCAAAAAAGAAGCCCGGAACAAAATGTGTGCTCTTGTTAACTTGCTAAACATATTTAACCTCATTTTTATTAAGTATTCCTAACAGACTTGATGTATGAATTGCATGCATAAATACATGAACTCATCATCTACTGAGCGGCACCTTAGTGTTTCAATTATCAACTCATTTGTTGGAGTACCTCTATTGCTTTTGAACCAATTGAAGTCTGGATATTCCACAAGATCTGAGTAATTCTTTCCCTCGTTATCATAATCCGATAGATTTTTCGCATAATGCTCAACTAATCTACGCCTTGCTTGTTCTAAAGGCGATAACAGAGGTGGTTGTGGAAATTCGTTGCTAATGGAAGTTTTTACTGTGGGATTACCTGCTTTGTCTGTACATTTAGTATAACTCTTTATTGTTATAGAATTGACGCCTACCTTCACAGAACCTAACCCCACTCCTTTGCCCCTACCAAGCTTTTGAAGACGCTGCTTGCCATTTTTGCCACCAATAGCAAATATAAGCTCGTCTAGTTCTTTAGATGATATATCTTCAAAATATACTTTAAAATCAAATGCACCTTTCCGTAGAAGACGAACTGTATTGTTTAGCCTTGTTTGAGGCTCATTACTATATTTCTCAAAGTTGTACTTATAGTTCCAATAAACCTTTCTACCTATTATTTGACCTGGATACATGACTACATCTTTATTTTTTGGCTCCAGTACGTTATTTTTCGTATAGTAATCATAGTTCCAATTGATTGCTTTACTATTGGGTCTTTTTAAGATAAATTCTGTAGAAGTTACATTTGGTGACATCATTGGAGGGAGCGTACAAATCGGAAAGTCTTTTCCTGCAATGTCATCAACCGATCCATTATATGTTGCATCAGCAAATCGAACCCTCGACCCAAATGCTTTTATCACATTCTTTCCAGCTATACCAAACAATCGACAAGCAGGACAGAGATTGGAGCCTTCGCAATGGTTATGCTTGTGTTGCTTTTTTAGTAGCTCATTAATAGTACTAGTGAAATATTCTTTTGTCATACACGCTGGTGACATGTATCTTAAATCTTCATCTGCGTAAACAAGAATTGTTTGTTTTTTATTATATCTATCTCTGTATATATTATAAAATGATGCTGCACGCTCTGAGTTTGCTTGTGTAAAAGGCTTGCAATAGTTTTCAATAACAAGCTCAAATCGAGATAGAGCTTCATCCATTTGCTGATCATTTTCCCATTTTTTTTCTGTAGTGCTGTCTAGTAGGAAGAGAGTTAGATGCTTCTTATCTTTCTGTATCTCATTTTTGTTTTTATCTTTCTCGACATATGTCAATTCACCAGTTACATGCAGCATTGCTACTTCGGATAACTTACTTGGAGTAGATGACCCGATAATCTGTACATCAGTTGCATATAGTATTGTTTCACTCCCGATCTTTAACTCTTCATGATTTAGTACCTTGTATCTTTTATAGTAATCATTAGTATATTTACTAGGACTTTGTTTGATCCAATTATCACCACCAGGTTGTATTCTATCGTTTACTATTTTCCCGCTTGCGTCTCTTAGAATGTAGTCATCCGGATGGTTAACTCTACCAAGCTTATATATTTTTGGCTCTTCATATAAAACCCACTTACCTTCTTTGTGGTTGTATTTCATTATGTAAGGGATTTTTGGAAGGTTAGTTCGTTTATAAAGCATATTGTCTTCGTCAATAATTGAAAAACATGAGTTTGTAATTTGCTCATACACAGACCTAGCCATACCCCTAATAGAACTACCAGGTATGACAGGCACTGGTTTTTCGCTTGGAATGCTATCATTGCCGATTAGGTTTTTATATGAGAAAAAATCATAAATTCTATGCTCTTCATCTTTTTTTGTAGTTTTAAAAACCTTTGTAGTATTTGGAATGAATACCCCTGAACCCTCTAGTATTTCAAGTTTGCATTGAAGATATCCTGTATAGCTAGAATGGTGCTCTTTTTCGAATACTTTACGATCTGGATCGATACTCTCAATAGGAAAGAACGCATAAGGATTTATAATGTATTTATCAGTATTATTATGGTCTTTCAATAAATAACGTTTAAACTCATTAGAACCTGTTTGAATGTCTAGCTCGGTTATAGCTGCAATTTCAGTTTGTTCGTCTGCAGCATTTTCTATAATTGCATGTAAGTCGTCTTTGTCGCTTACAACGATATCATCGGGCATAAGTTTATCTTCTAGAGTTTTTTTAAACTCTTTCAGTTTTCGTATATCCTTATCATTCATATTCATATACCCTTCGATTTTCAAGCTGTACAAACCGATAATCGACAAACTTAAAGTTATCGTCGAGATCATTGAGGTAGTTCCGCACAAGGACAGTGATATAGCTATTCAATTTGTTATTTCTTTGGTAAGGTATTATCCCCCCAGAAATGTTTGGTACATCAATCTTATTTCCACGATCTCCTCGTAATAGGATTCGTGTTGTAGATTCTATAAAGTTGTTTTCTCTGCTTGGATTTCCCCAGAGGATATGCTCTTCGTCGAAAACGCTTTGGTGCTTCGAACCAAACAGTTCATTAGCCTCATTGTCATACCTAACACGACCATAATAGATAGGTGCATGCTCAGATGAACCAGGTGGTGTAACGTTTACTATGTGGATCTCCTTCTCATCGTCAAAGGCACGAAGCTCAAGCAACTCATTTGGTATTTTGGATATAGTATCTGCATCAATTAACTCTACTCCATCAAGCTTATAGAGTACTACATACTTACAGCTATATATTGTATTGAGAATCTCATCTATGTCAGTCGGGATGTCTATAACAGTAGAATCGATAAAATAGAACTTGTTCAACCCTTTCTTCCCGTCACTCATTGCTCTCTTCCTCCTTTATAGGTTCTAGTATTCCCCCACCGACAGAGGTCATACCACCAATTGCGACAAACCCATTAGCTAGGTCATTAATAGTGATATTCAATAAACTGACCAGTAAGGTTTTGTCTGCTTCTGATAATGATTTCCTCCACCGGATTTTAAGCTCGATTTCACCACCATATGATGATTGAGTTGTGAAAAGCTTTGTTTCGCTCGCACCTCCAGTAAAGCGATCTATTGCAGTTCGTGTTCTATTCAACTGTTGTGGTGAATTGGTAATCATACTTTCGGAAAACTCAATATTCGATTTGGTACGTTCTTTCGATACAGTATCGACATAACCAAAGACATTGTTTACAAACCCCGATGTTTGTATAACATCATATTTAGCTCTGAGCATAACATTGGTTATATGGTGTCGGAACAAACCAGCCCATGAAGTACCGGGTATGACAGGTTGGCTAGCTGCTTCATAAGTATCAGAAGCAAAAACTTTTGTGTTTAGCATCTTGGAGTCGATAAAACCGATATCGTCGTCCTGCGACTCATTTTCAGTGTTGTCGCCATCAAAGACAGAGTCGAGTGTTGCGTAGTCTCTGATCATGATGAAAGACGGAATATTAAACGAAGCGACCAGAGGAGTCTCATATAGATAAGATTTATTCAAGTAACTAATATCATATACAGTACCCTTAAAACGTCTCCAGTCAAATTTGATGTAGTCCTTGATTCCATGTAATGATCCTAGATCTATATCTCTCATTAGCACGCTCTGGAGTTCAAATGTCCCGAAACCCCTTGTTGTTTTGCCGCCTATTCTAATATCGCCTGAGTTCAAACCTTCAAGAATTGCATCAGTCAGCCTATCTAGACTAGCCACTTTTTCATTGGGAAGCTGGTTTGCGGCACCTTCAAAATTGATTTCGATGCGTAGTATAAAAGTTACCCCTGTGCTTAAAACCTGATAATCGTAAAGAGAGTTACCATCTACTGTCTTGAACTCATTTAGCTTAACCCCGTCACGTCTCTCTATTACCCATGTAGGATTTGATTGCTGGTTTGATGAGTAATCTTCTTCATCGAATGCATCGTAGATAATCACCCTGCTATCAGCACCATCATCTTTTTCATACTCTGTATAACCAAACCAATAATCCACTGTTTCATTTGGATCAATCGTTAACGAATGTGCCACATGTTTTTCCTGGATAATTAACCGTTTGAGCACATAATGCCTAAGAACACCAGCTAGTGAAGTTGCTGGGATAAATGGCATACCATCAGAGCTACGCAAAAGGTCCGAGTTGGTTGAGTCTTCACCGCCTGATCCAAGTTTCAGAGGCGAGGTTGTAATAAGCTCTGCTTTAATGAAACGTTTTAGGTTATTCACTTTCACCCCCGTTGGTGTTTTCTTTATGGAGTGCTCGCACCTGTTGGAAGTAGGCTTGAGCATATATATTAAAGAGCTCGTTGCTTTTCTCGTTCCATGCTAACTGAACAGTTTTATTATCCTTTTCTGATAAGTGCTTATCAAAAGCTACTTCAATGGATTCAGCTGCTTTGTGTAATATGTTTGTTGTATTCTTTGGTTTGTCAGGTTTATAAAAGAACTCTTTTGATCGTTGAACGAACAATTTATTGCTTTGGTCTTCTCTAGTTGCTATGTCAGAAATGTTAATGAATAATTGTTGAAGGTTTGACAAAGCTGATTTACTAACACTTAAAAGCTCGCTTTCGTTTGCTTGGCTTATCGCTAAACTGAGCAACTCGTTCTTCAACTCGTTGAACAGCAGTTGGTCTATGAGCATTTTAGTATTGTCGTTAGAAGCGTCTATTGCAGTACAATCGCTGTTTCGTGAGTAATTGGTTTTATCTGTACGATACAGATAACTGCCTTTATCTGCCTCGTCTATTGTTCGGAGAGCAATTTGCCCATATCCCTCGTTTTGCAGGTAGCCAATCCATTTGACGCCTTCTGTTTTATGAGGCCCATCATCTTTTAGATTATTCACGATTGGTTCTTTAAGGATAAGTACAGAGCCTTTCTTAAACGCCTGGTACTGCCTCTTAGGTAGCTTCCAATAACTGTTGTACCCTCCTATGGTAGTAGTTTTGATAAATGAGTCGAAATCATCAGTAACGAATGTAAAGCCTAGACCTTGGGTCTCATTGAGGAGCTCGACCAAACGTTGGATATCGGTAGTATTGCTCCCGTCTTTATCGATGAATATCACATCAGATAGAAAATGAACTAGTATCCTACTTGTTGGCTCGATATTTAAATGAGTTGCTGATTTGATCGGTTCTTTTAACTCGAACCTACAATGGCCGAACTCGGTACCTTTGGAGGTTCCAAAATCAAACTCGTTGCCTCGTTCGTTTAGAATATCTTCGATGCTTTTAATGAAGGCTTTGCTAGCAGTTATCGTCCCGCTGAACCTTTGGTTTGCAGCTGTACGTTTAAACGAATAGAACTGCTTACCTTGAGGGCTTGTTATCAGGCTGTTATGAAACGAGTATCCAGAGCTGACTTCTTTGACTACCAAGTATTTATTCGTTTTCGTCGCTTTGATATTTAGGTCTTCATTTTGATTGACCTCGGTTTCACCGAAATATACATAGCCGGAGACCGCTTGGCTTTGTGTTAACTCTGGCAACGAATGAGCTAAGTCATATGCTAAGGGATTTGCATTATTTAAGGTCTCGTTCTTCTCCATGACAATCGACCTTGGCACTGGTTGGCTAGCATGGTATTGAGCAACAGTCTGATCGGTGCCTCTAATAGGTATATCGATATAGGCGTTTGAGAATCGAGCTTCTTTCAAAACATTGTCTCGGTACCTCTCGGTATTCTGAGGGATGAATTGAGCAAATGCTCCCTGGATCATCGATCCTGGGAAGTAGTCAAGATCCTCACCGATACCGCCACCGAGGATCACATCCTGAAGCAGGGTGATCTGGTAAGGCACTGTGATGATGTCTTCTTCTAGGCTTACTTCCTTTTCTTTGTTGTTGTTGCGTACTAGTTCGAGGGTATCTACAGTGCACTGGACCTCGCCAAAACCTCTACTCTTATTCAAACCGATGCGCCGTAAGGCTTTGACTGAGTCCTCGATCAGCTTGATCTCATAATCTGTGAAATCGTCCCCTGTGATCATAGCTTTGAACTTTACAAGTCCACTATTTGGGTCCCTCTTGTTTACCACCTGCGTCGACCTCAGTGATTTGTTTTTTGCTATACCGTCAGGTGAGATCGCTGTGTTAAACCGGACACTGGTAAAAACCTCTGTTACCTTCTGAGGGCTTATTGGGTTTCCGGCTGCTAACTGCTGGTCAATATAGGCTTTTATCTCACTGCTATAGACAAGCTCAGCTGTAGAGAACCTCGCCTTGCCTTGAATGCCTCTAAGGCCACCAAAAACCGCTCCTATCAACGTCTTTTGACTAGCAAGTGTTATTAGTTCAGCACTCTCCCTCAGTAAGCTTTTCAACCGTTTGGCAGGGATTATCGGTAAACCATACGAGTCAACTGCCGTCAGCTGGTCTGCTATCCCCCTTGCTGTCTCGCCAGTGCCGCAGCACATGTCGGACTCCAACTGGATCGTGACAGTAAATGTGTGTTTAATCGGCATCAGGAGACTCCTTTTGCTCAGTACTTAAGCTGGCTTTGCTTGTGATGTCCAGCACTTCAAGAGCATCGAAGTACTTCGCGTATATGACTTTTCTATTACCATCATTGCCACTAGAACTAGGAACAACACCGTCCTTATCCACAAAGACATCTGCTAGGTCTGTTATGAATTCAGTCTGTTCCTGGTTGTTTGTCTGCTTTGATTTTTGGATAGCTAAATCCCGTCCGGAGATGTATTTACCATATAGGACTGTGTTTTGATAATTATTATTATAAGCACTATAAAGCTCTTTTAGTTTACTTCGCGCTATCCAATCATTATCTATAGCATCATGCAGTTTGACCAGCCTCTTGTCGATGAAGTGGTCGAATGAGAACTCATCATCATCTGTCTTGATCGAAGAGTGGTATGGCCTCCAGCTCAGCTGGTATTCTGGTTTTAGATAGAACCGGCTGCGGTAATCGTCGATATCGGATATCAACTCGCCATAACAGACATGAAAGTCAATACTGCTGATTGGATGATTATCTGAAGCATCATTAGCTTGTTCTACAGCAGCCTCAGCACAGTCTTCGTAGTCAATAATCCCATTTCGCTCACGCACAATTGCTTGCGCCTTAGCGTTTTTGCATAATTCCTCTGCGATATTGTAAGCGGATGAGAAGGGGTAATTGTAATTTGCGAATGCCACCCCTGCACCGACACTCAATTCTTTGGGTCTTGGCATCCCCTCAGGTACCTCACCTTTATACGAATGGAGGGCTGAAAGAAAGCTCTGGTAGCATTTGAATGCGACTTCGCTCCGGCATATGAAAGTAATATCGTCACCGTCGGCAATGATAGGGCGGAAACTTAATTCTTTTTTATCACCGGCTTCTCCATATATATAAGTGACCATTTGCTGTAATGCTTCCGAGTAGATTTTAGTGATGTATTTCGAGAGGTCACATAGTTTTACTAAATCATGGTATACCTCATGGTATAAATTCTTTGATTTTACTAAGCTTTTTATATATCTAAGCATTGTCTTTCCCATGCTATTGCCGTCAATGTGGACGACAGCGATGAACCTCTTACCATAAATGTTGGGGTCTGTATACTCGTCGTCTTCATTGAAGAATTGGTGTAACTCGGTTTTATAGACCCTGTCTTTAAACTGCTCTGTCAGGTAGTTCGAGTACCCTTCTGGATGAGATATTTTCTCTTCTGAGATAAGCCTCTCTGTTTCGTATTCGCTTAGCTTTAAGTATTGTCCACGAGAGGCTTTACGTGGCTTGGTGGTGTAAACCCTGCTTTTGGCATCTTTAGAATTACCTGGGAAATAAAGCACTGGCTCCAAAGAGTCGTTGTCCAGCTCGTTTAAAGAGAATCCCCTGGCTGTCAAGGTTGGGGCTGCCCGCTGTTTGTCGAGAGCTAAATTGCCAAACAGCTTCTCGTAGTAATACGACAAACTGTTGCCAGAGACGATCTCGACTGACCCTACATTGAGCCGAAGGGCTCCGCCGGTTTGCTCGAAGACCTTCTTCTTTAGTTCAAACGTGAACCTGCTCAAACTCTCTGAGTCTTGAAACAAGACCATAGCATTGCCCCCGCCAATATAGACAGTCCTGCCATGCAGGTTGTTATTAAAGCTTCTAAAATCCCCGACTTTATGGTGTTTCCACCCATCAGGCTTCTCTTCAAGCAATGCAGGCACATTCTCAAACAAAGCACGGCTGACTAGATACGAAGCACCAGCTATTTCTTTTAGTTTATTGGTTTGAAAAATAAAGTCTTGAATCCCGCTCAAGTCAAAAACCGCTAGGTTCATTGGTCTCCCTCCCAATATTTATTTATACGTTCATTTAAAATGCCCGGAACAAATTAGCTTATTTGCCAACAAAATGCAAGATTGCATTTCAAATAATCAAAAACTCCCCTGCATACTGGCATGCCCATATTTCCTGATGATAGTCAACTCATCGCTACCCATCCCTCCAATACCGTAAAATGTGCTTATGGAAAGAGTTCTCGACAAAGCTGTCCTTTTTGCCCTGTCTGCCTTTTTGGCAGCTTCGTTGCCATTCACCATCCAAACCATCATTGCCGTGTTGCTGGCGATCAGTGCCAGCGCCCTCTTTGATGTCGACACTATCCCCCGCCGCCTCCGTGTACTGACTACCCTCGCCTACATCTTCATTGGCTTCTTCATCCCCCCAGCAGCTATCTTCCTGCCGTTGGTATGCTACGACTGCTTTCGCATAGCAGCCTTGCTGCCAAGCAAGCAGACCGCCCGGCTTGCTCAGGCAAGCGGGGGCTTCTCCCCATATTTGGTAAGTGCCCTACGGTTTGCATGGGTCTTTCCGCTGGGGTTTTGCCTGCTCACGATGCCTGTCCAGACCGTCTTGCTGATCGGCTTGCTGTGTGTGCTGGCCTGCCTGCGGGCATGGCAAAGCGAGAGCCTGGCAAAGACGCTTGACGATTATCGGGACCGGCGGGACGAGCTTGCCGCCAGCGCGCGGTCGTTGGAGGTAAGGAACCGCGACTTGGAGGACCGCCAGACGCTTGAGCTGCAGTTGGCTACGCTCGCGGAACGCAGCCGCATTGCCCGGGAGATCCATGACAATGTCGGGCATCTGCTGACGCGCTCGGTCTTGCAGGTCGAGGCGATGCAGGTCCAGCATGCTTCGGACACAGGGATCGTCGACCAGCTAAGCGAGGTTGGGTCGACGCTTAAAGAAGCCTACGAGTCGGTGCGTTCGAGCGTTCACGAGCTGCACGAAGAGGCCTTTGACCTGCACTTACAGCTGCAGGCACTGGCGCAACAGACTGAGCAGGTGCAGCGTAGTCCGTCTGCTTTTGCGGCTGGCGAGGCGCCGCCCTTGCAGGTCAGGCTGAACTACGAGCTTCAGACCGATCCGCCTCCCCAGGCTTTCAGCTACTCTGTGCTGGCAATTGTGCGCGAGGCGTTGGCAAATACCATCAAGCACAGCGACGCCACGCTGCTCGAGATATCGTTGCGCGAGTTCCCCGGCTTTTACCAGCTCACTGCCTACGACAACGGCACTTTGGCCCCGCCCGTCGACTTCAAGGCCGGCGGCGGCATCGGCCTGGCCAACATGGAGGAGCGCGCCCGGGCCCTCGGGGGCGTGCTCAACGCCCGCTACGACCACGGCTTCAAGGTCTTTGCCTCGATTCCTAAGGAGCTCTAGATGATACGCCTGATCATCGTCGACGACGACCCTTTCATCTGCGACTCGCTTAAGACCATCTTGAGCGCCCAGCCAGACATCGAGGTCTTGGGCGTCGGCTACGACGGTGAGGAGGCGGTCGGCCTCTACCGCAGCCACCTCCCCGACATCTTGCTCACCGATATCCAGATGCCCGGCTTGTCCGGACTCGACGCTGCCGCCGCCATACTCGCCGAGTTCCCCAAGGCCCGCATCGTCCTGCTCACCACTTTCTCCGACGACGAATACATCGTTAGCGCCTTGCGCATGGGCGCCAAAGGCTACCTGATCAAGCAGGACGTCGCCACCATCGCGCCCGCCCTCCGCCTCGTGATGGCCGACCAGAGCGTGCTGGGAAACGAGGTCATTGACCGCATTGACGATCTTTTTTATGGGGAGAAGCCCGCAGATCCCGCTGCCTCTCAAGCAAGCGAAAGCCCGCTAGCAGCCCTAAGCCAACGCGAGTTCGAAGTCGCCGAGCAGGTCGCCCAAGGGCTGGACAACCGGGAGATCGCAGCCAAGCTCTTCATCAGCGAGGGAACTGTGCGTAACATGGTAAGCTCCATCTTGCAAAAGCTTGGCTTAAAGAACCGTACGCAGCTGGCTGTGCTGTACTACAAGGGGCGCTAGTTAGTGTGGCCGGCTTGGGTCAGTTTGCAACATTAGGTATCGGCTTGCTGGTCGTCTAGGTGCTCTAAGTGCCTCAACTCGCTTTTCAACTCGAAGTCAATATCGCTAAGCTTGCCCTCCAGGTGCTTGGAGTCGTCAATCATCGACTCGTCAAGGCCCTTCAGTAAGGCCTTCATCTCGAGATCGTTCCTCCAATAATAGACAAGCTCTGACAACTTCCCATGACGAAAGCGTTGCGCAGACTCCACATAACTTGTGAAAGCCTCTGCTATGGCTTTTCTCTTGGCCTTGATATCGTCGATCTGCTGGTTATGCTTGGACATCTCAGAAGCCTTCCGGGTCTGGCGACACGCCCCAAGAGCCGATTGTGTACCAGTCATCGTCTTGGTACGGCTTGTTCTCAAAGGTGCCTTCCGTGATCTTGAACATTACTGGCATGCCAAGCGTCTTCCCGGCTTTTTCTACAAAGGCCGGCAGGATGTCCAAAAGGTAATCCATGCGGGTATAGAAAGCCGCTTCTTCTGCATCCTTGAGGCTGCCGTCGTCTTCATACCTCATGATATTCAGGCAAACGATTTGCACAGCGTTAGGGTCAAAGAGCATCCCCGCACTGTTCGAAGTCAGGTTCTGGTCAGGGTATGGCAGGCCCTGTGCGTCGTACTCTCGAACCACGCTTTGGATGGTATCGGCAACAAGGCTTAGAGCGTCATCGGTGACGTCTGGAGCCTTGTCTGACTGCAGCTGCCTAAGCAAGCCTAAGTCGTCAATGCTCATCTCCTCGATATGGCAAGCCTGGATACGGATGAACACAATCTCCAGGCCAAGCACCGACCTCTCCTGATAGATGCTTCGTCTGCTTAGTGGAGCTGGTGAGAACCCCAGGTTAGAGCCAATCAGGTCATTATCCAAGCCATCCAGCTTAAGAGCAACAAAAAGATACACCTCGGCAGCCTTTTGGTAAAACGCTGCAAGATCGCAAAACGATGCAATGCTCTCCTCAGTAAAGAGCGACGCTATGTAGGAGCTGTACTCCCTGTCGACATTGTAGTAACTGCCTGGTGGCAAATACTCGTTAAGCGCTAAAACAAAGTCCGGCAAAGGCAGTGACAAGCCGTCCTTTAAGACCAGCAGGCCTTTTTGCATTGCCTCCTCTAACTGGCTAGTAGCCATTATTGGCAGGTATGGATTGCCTCTCGTGCCCTTATCCACATAATCCCAATCTACATCGTCTGTTCTTACCAGTGGCTGGTTTCGGTCTGCCATGCAGCCTCCTAGGGTCAACAAGCTTGTCGAGAGGACAAGGCTTGAGAGAATTGCATTGAATATGCGCCTGTATTTGTGCCAGTGCATCAATCAGCCTTTGCCTTGTAACTGATACCACAGTTCATGGGGAGCTCCAGGTGATGATATAAAAAATCGCCATATCCTCTGTTTGGTACTCTTGACCCCATGACGATACTGTATAGACAGGAGTGCCGCTTGAGTCGTCTATCGATCTGACCATAACAGAATGCGATCCTGTAAAACTCACATTTGGGACTCCTGGCTGTACACCTATGTACTCTACTTTCTCAACACCGTTATGTATGGCAATGTTATTCTCATGCAGCATCTTCGCTGCTTCGTCTGGCAACGAATACGTCCAATAGGTGGTAACGCTTTGCTTTTCAGTCTTGTCAGCAATGTATGTGGAGAAGAACGGGTCGCTGGGATGAAGCCCCTTATAGGGAATTGTCGATTCACCGCTAGCATTCATCTGCTCTTGCATCCGGGCGCAGTAGATATCGACCAGCAGCATTTCATAGTTCAAGACCTGTTTGCCCTTCTCGGTGCGAAAAAGCGGAAAGCCAAAATCACGCTCGAAATCCTCTGGACGAAAAAAGTACTGCTCCATGATCGAGTTGGCTAGGACTGTGTAGCCACAACCTGTGGAGTTTATTTGGCTAAGCAGCTCTCTTTGCTCTTTGTCCGTCATGTTTTTAAAAGCCTCATAGCGTTTAAGTATCGGCAATAGCTCGCTATTTCGCAGGTCACTGTTCTTAAAGTAGTCTTTAGGCCCTCTTTGGCTTCCGCCAAACAGCCCTCTTTCATCTGTATAGACAAAATCCTGCGACCTTTCGATTAAGTTCCACCATGTAGCATCGATTTGCTGCTTTAAGTCTTCTGGCCACGAGGTGTCGTATTTACTCACAAGTGACGTCCAGCCGTTGTCCCAAACCAGGCTGCCAGTGGACTTCACTCCCCGATAAAGGGTAGTAGCCAATGTGTCCGAGTCGGAGTAAAGGCTTCTTGTAGTTGTTTCGAACTGGCTCATCAGGCTAAGCTTTTCTTCAAGCTTCCTAACCAGGTTTTGTAAGTATGCAATCTGGGACTGGTTTGCTAAGCCATAAAAGAGAACAACGACACTTAAAGCCCAGTGGTACCATCTGTTGAGTTCTGCTATACGGTCTTTCAGTGAACGTATCTGCTCGTTGATGTCGTCTGAGCTGATGTAGTCGGGAAGCTCAGGAAAGTATTTGCCGATATAGTCAAAATGTGCCCGATAAACGCTTGCCAAGCAAACAGAAAAACTGACATACCCACTGGCTAAAGGCAAGTCGTAGAGCATTACTTGGCTTTTTAGGGCATCATATGCCTGACCGCTTAAAACTGTGTCAGATGCGATACTGTCAAGCGATTTGACAAGGTTGCGATGCTTGTCTTCCAATTCATGGGCACTGCTAATCTGACCCTCCAACTGCGACTGGGCCCGCTTTGGGTAAATATACATAACAGCACTCCTAAAGATTGCTCAAGATCTCAGTGCTTATTGCTGTGTCTGTGCTTGAAAAAATATCGGCTGTGCCTTTGAGCAGCTTGTTTAGATGCTCGGCAATTTCGTGAATGTAGGTATCGAGGCCCATCGCATCCTTGGTTACTTTTAAATACCCTGATTCCACTGAAAAGCTAGACAGCGTTTCGGTTCCCAAGACTGCTGAGCCGATATGCTGGCTTGCTTCAGCCAAAGCGTTGGATAAAGCTTCAACTGTTTGCTCTTCTGAGACAATCGACATTAGATTCCTCCCATTTCATATCGATATTGTTTGATAACAAGCTAAATCCCTCATCCTATGCGCTCGTTAGACATAGGATACAATTTGTACACCTTATATATCTAATTGGTTTATGTATTGACACTTTAGGACGCTGTAGAGGCTGCTTATGTCAGAGCCGAGAGATAACTACAGCACATTGCTTGGGAGGCAACAATGAAGAACATTATCAAGCTTATCCTGGTATTTATGATCGTTCCATCGCTGCTATCCGCTTGTAGCAGCAAAAACAATGACAACTCGAACGGCAACCGGGAATTCAACAACGGGACTGCATCGGGGATCGACCTGTCCAACAAAAACTCTGTAGTCATAACCGATTACTACAACGAGGACGGAACGTTTTCCAGCCTTGGCTTGGCACTTGACGAAGAGGACACTGAGAAGGTCTTGTATCTAAGCGAAGGTGACACCTTCATTATCGACGATCATATCTATTCAGTAAAAAGCGAGTCGCTGAAGCTGATCTTTTACACCCAGAACTCTCTAGACGATGTCATCTTATGGTGGCTGGACTGTGCTGACAGATGGGTGGAGAGCGGCTTTGTCAGTGAGCTTGGCTAACACTGACCAGAAAGGCTGAATTCATACTGAAAGTTTTATGCTTGGGGGTGCAGGGATCTTCTTGTTTTTGCCCCTTTTGGCACATTTTATCTATTCACTAGCATTATAGTATACGTTACCTATATGCCGTCTCAGGTCAAGTGCTCCAGATTGACGGTTGTCTGCAATTTTTATGCCTAATGGAAAAAAGCCGTTTTGCAAAAGCCCAGGTCAGAAAACTGCTTACTCTGAGTAACATAATTTTTTACCCGAATTTGCCCGAGAAAATTGCAGACTACCGTCAATCTACAGCAGGCGGTGCAAACTGTCAGCCGCACTTGTGTTTTGCGAGGTTTCAAGAAGGATTTGCAAGCGAAAGCGCATATCAGATATTTGCTATCTGTTGATTACATATAAAACAGGGCACAAACCAGCAAAGAAAACTTTATTTCATAGCGTTCTTTTATAGGTAGCATCAGGCAGTCAAGCTACCAAAGCTTGGCAAAGGCCAAGCGCAGGCGCGTGGTTGCAGTCTCCCCGCCAGCCGCACTCTCCATACCGCCTTCGCTGCCAATCGGTATGAATCCGAACTCGTCTGAGATCACGAAAGCCTGGTTGGACGAAGCAGCCTGGAAAAGGGCTTCTTTTGGCTGCAGGCCAACATTGACTTTGAAGCCCAAGGTCTCTGCCAGGTCCCTGCACAGCGTGCTGGTAGCTGTCGACAAGTCGACGACGCTGGCAAACAGCTCTCCCTCCTGCTCGAACCAAACATCCCCGGTCATGGTCAGGCTAGCGTCCATGCTGCCCTCGTCTTGGGGATTAGGCGAGGACATGGGCGAGGGATTGGGCGGGGGCATTGGTGAGGGATTAGTCGAGGGCATGGGCGAGGGATTGCACGAGGTACTGGGCGCGGGCATGCACGCGGGCATGCACGAGGGCATGGGTTTCTCCACACCTAAGACCAGGCCATCGGCAACACAAAGGTCGTCGAGGGTGAGGGCGGGAGCCTCGCGCACATCGTCCAGCGAGAGGCGCACTTCGTGGGCCGGGTCGATATGCAGCACCAAGACCGCCTCGCTGCCCTTGGTCAAGAGGTTCAGCATTGCCCATTCCAGGCGCTCATGCACCCATGCTGTCAAGGAGTTGGGGAGGTTTAGCTTGGACAGGTCGCGCATATGGCGCTGGCGCAACGGCAACACGCCGTCGTGGATGCGCCAGCGATAGGTTATCGGGTAGGCCATATTTAGATTACTTTGGCGTGCGGACGCCAGTGCTCAGTGCCTAAAGTGGCGATAGCCAGTGAAGACGACGGCGACTCCGGCAGCGTTGGCAGCTTCAATCACCTCGTCGTCGCGGACCGACCCGCCCGGTTGGATGACCGCCTGCACACCGGCTGCGATCAGCACTTCCATAGAGTCGGCAAACGGCATGAAGGCATCAGATGCTGCCACTGCGCCAATGGCTGATTCCCCAGCCTGCTCGGCGGCTATGATGGCCGAGTTGACCCGGTTGGGCTGGCCTGCGCCTGCTCCGACCATGCAAAAGTCCTTGGCGATGACGATGGCATTGCTTTTGACGCTCTTGCAGCACTTCCAGGCAAAGACGAGCTGCTGCATCTCTTCGGCACTGGGTTGGCGCTTAGAGGCAATCGTGTAGTTTGACTGGTCGGCCTCGACTGCGTCGGCCTGCATCACCAGCATGCCGCCTTCGATGCTCTTATAGTCGCACTGCCATCCCGGAGGGTTCATTCCACCTGTGGCGAGCACGCGGATCGAGGGCTTCTCGCTCAGCAGGTCGGCAGCATCGGCTGCAATGCTGGGAGCGATGATTGCCTCGACGAACTGGTCGTTCTCATAGACTGCCTCTACCAGGGAGACGCTCACGGGCCGGTTGAAGGCCATGACGCCGCCATATGCGCTGGTCGGATCGACATCATGGGCGCGTTGGTAGGCAGTCACCAAATCGGCGTGCGAGGCTATGCCGCAAGGCGTTAGGTGCTTGATGATCACCGCAGTCGGCTCGTCGAACTCGCGGGCCGCCGTCCAGGCGGCATCGATGTCTAGGTAGTTGTTGTATGAAAGCTCTTTTCCTTGGACGAATTTCGCATAGGCTAGGGTATACTCGCGCCTCACTTTATCCGGCAGGCTGCCCTCGGGCAGGGGCTGACGGTAGAAAGCGGCATTTTGATGGGGGTTTTCTCCATATCTTAAAGACGCTTCGCGGGGCAGTTCCAAGCTGAGGGTGAGGGGGAATATCGGGCTCTCCTCTGCCACCGCTGCCTGGCCGGGGCTGTTTTTGTCGGCCTGGTCGTTCAGCCATTTGAACACAGCCTCGTCGTACGTGCTGGTCAGGCCAAAAGCCTGGACCGCCAATGCCTGGCGGGTCGGGTAAGTGGTGGCTCCTTGGTTGTTGCGAAGCTCTTCGATCACCATGTCGTACTGGGAAGGCGAGGTGACGACCGTGACCGAGTCGTGGTTCTTCGCTGCCGAGCGGATCATCGCCGGGCCGCCGATGTCGATGTTCTCGATGGCATTCTGGTAGCTGGTGCCGGGCGTGGCGATAGTTGCCGAGAATGCATAGAGGTTCACCACGACCATGTCGATCAGCTCGATCCCGTGCTCGGCCGCAGCGCTCAGGTGTTCGGGGACATCGCGCCGCGCGAGCAGTCCGCCATGCACCCGGGGATGCAGGGTCTTTACCCTCCCGTCCATCATCTCCGGAAACCCCGTGACCTCCTCGATCGGAGTCACAGCGACACCGGCATCGGTCAAGGCCTTGGCCGTGCCTCCTGTCGAGATGACCTGTATCCCGAACTCTTCGACCAGCGTCCGCGCAAAGTCAGCCACCCCCGTTTTGTCGGTAACCGAGACCAGCGCCCTTTTTATGGGAAGATTGGCTGCTTGAGCCGCTTGTTCCTTGGCATCCATGCAAACTCCTTTGTCTGTAAACGTTCGCGTTTCAAAGCCTCCCCCATACATCATGGTATTCTTGCCAAACAAACTGCACATGGGGATTAGCCAAATAATAGCAGAGTGCAAAGGCTAAGTGCTGGACTTGGCAGCTAATTTGCCGAGAAAAATGGGGATGCGCCACGGGCAGCATGCTGGCGTGGCCGCACTACATCGGTGTATTTATGGGGAGAAGCCCTTGAGGGCCAAGCCCTGCTTGGCAAGGGCGCCTACCAGCTTAGCTGAGCGACCGGCGGCGGTCCCGGGCAAGCTCCAGCCTCTCAATGATGCTTCGGCAGGCCTTGCTCAAAACACCATGCGCATGGTAGCTGATATATATCAGTGGCAGATAGAAGAACACTGACCGTGAGATCAGGCTGTCCAGCGAGAAGATACTGCCGATCACAAAGAACAGGATCAAGAAAGCCGCAATCAACGAAGCCAGCAAAGCGATGATGCGCACAGTGAACGGCGGGGAGATGCGTAACAGCAAAAAGAAGCCCACTGCCCCTGCCAAGAAGACAACCATGGTCGACGTCTCTTCCGTGGAAAGGTCAAAGATGGAGCCCACCAACTGTATATATAAGGTGTTAAAGACGATCGTTATACCGGCCGGAGAGGCATGCTCGAAAATATTGGCAAAGAGCCTGTCTCTGGGACGGTTGTAGTTGGCACGCAAGGCCAAGAAGAAGGATGGGATGCCGATGGTCAAGGCGTTGACTGGGGTCATTTGGATGGGCATATAAGGGTAAGACTGGGGCAGGAACGTATAAATAATGGATAAAATCACTGAGAATATCGTGCTCACCAGATACAGCGAGGCCACCTGCTCGATGTTGTTGATCACCCGACGGCCCTCTTTAAGCACATCCACCATGGAAGCAAAGCTGTTCGACATCAAGATAAAGTCGCAGGCATTTCGTGCTGCATTACTACCGCTAACCATTGCTACACTACTATCAGACTCGCGCATCGCCAGGATATCGTTCACTCCGTCACCGGTCATGCAAGTAGTGTGGCCGTTAGCTTGCAAGGCGCTGATCAAGTCCCGTTTTTGGCGCGGGTTGACATGCCCAAAGACAGCGTACTCCTCCACAATCGAAGACAGGTCGGCCGACTCGTTGACTGTCGCCATGTTGATTGCCTTGTCTGCATTGGCAATCCCAACACGTGCCGCAATTGCGCTCACCGTGGTCGGGTTGTCGCCCGAGATGACTTTGATGATCATGCCCTCTTCGGCAAAGAACTTGAAAGTGGCATGGGCATCGGGGCGTATGGTGTCGCTGAGCAAGAAAAGGGCCGCACACCTAAGGCCGCTGGGCAGCTCCTGGCCGACGATGGTCTTGTTGCTATGCGCCAGGCACATCACCCGCAAGCCCTGGGTAGCCTGCTCGTCGACATAGTCAAGCACCGGGTCGGAGCCATCCAAGACGATGCCCGGCGATCCTAGGATGAAGCTTCCCTGGTCAGCGTATGTGGCGCCGCTCCATTTTCTATCGGAGGAGAAGGGCACGGCCCGCACGGCCTGCCAGTTCAGCGTCGACCCGAAAGTGTCGCGCATGACCTGGGCGGTAGCATTGTCGTCGCTTAGGGTGCCCATCAGCTCGGACACTGCCTGCTCCAGCTCTGACTGGACAAAGCCCTCCTGCACCTCCATTTTCTCGAAGCTCAGAGAGCCGTCGGTGATGGTCCCGGTCTTGTCCAGACAAAGGACGTCGGTCCTGGCAAGGGTCTCGATGCAGTCCAGGGACTGGACCAAGGCCATCCGGCGGGCCAGGCTTACCGCGCCCACCGTGAGCGTGACGCCTGTCAGCAGAACCAAGCCGGAGGGGATCATGCCGATCATCGCCGCCGTCATTCCTAGAACCGCGGTCGAGATCGTCTCCCCCTGGATAATGCTTGAATAGAAGAGCAGGATCCCCATAGGAATGATGACTCCCGACAAGACTTTGATAATCAGGTTCAACAGGCGCAAGAGGCGGCTTTTGCCTTTTTGGCGGACCTTGGCCTCTGCTGTAATGAAATTTGCATAATTATCGCTTCCCACCGCGGTTATTTGCATAGTCGCTCGGCCAGAGGTGATAAAGCTGCCCGAAAGCATGTACTGGCCAGGCTCTTTGCTGATGCGCTCGGACTCGCCGGTCAACAACGACTCGTCGACCTCGATGCTCTCCGATGTGACCACCACACCGTCCGCGCAGACCTGGTCGCCTGTGGTAAGCAGGACTATGTCGTCTAATACCAGCTGCTCCTGGGGGATTTTGATGGTCTTGCCGCCATTGCGGATTACGGTGACTTGGATTTGGGCTAGCACGGAAAGCTTGTCCAAGGTCCGCTTGGCACGCATTTCTTGGAAGACGCCCATGCCTGTGTTACAGATGGCCACGCCTAGGAACAGCGCGTTTTCGGGGTGCCCGACTAAAATCACGACCACTCCCAAAAATACGATGATCAAGTTGAAGAGCGTCACGAAATTATTCAGGAATATCTGCGGGATAGAAGGGGTCAGTCCCTTTTCTTGGGTGTTGACCAGCCCCTCTTTGACGCGCGACTGTACCTGCTCGTTGCTTAGACCTTTGCGGGGGTCGGGCAGGTCATGGTCGATCGCCACCCTAAGTATCGGCAGCTCGCTGCGCCCGTCTTGATGCAGCAGAAAGTCCCGCCGGCGGCGGACATTGGTATCGCTGGAGCTGCTAACGTTAAAGTCCCTGCGCGCCCTGACAGAGCTGCCGCTGCGCCTTCCCCCTGTCCTTGACGTCCGGCGGCTGCTGCGCATATCGGGGAAATAAGGGTTGCCGTGGTCGTCGATATGAACGTAGTACTGAGGGCTTTCGGCTGGGCTTTCGGCCTGCCTTTCGGCCTGGCTCGCGGCCTGATCGCGGCCGTCAGCCTGACCGCGGCCGTCAACGCCGCTGCGGCCGTTCGTGCCGTTTCGGGAGCCAGGCTCACGGCTTCCGCTGCCGACCCGGTTGACACGTGGGTCGGGCAAGGCACGGTTGACAAGTGCACCGTCTCTCCCGCGGTCGTCACGGGAATCAGGCAGGTCATGATTGCTCTGGGAGTGGCTCAAGGTGCTGATCGTCTGCTTTCTTTCATATGCCGGCACATGAAGGCAGCCTGCTCAAACTGCTATATCAGGCCAATCAATAACACAAGCATCATACCTTCTACATGCATAAATATCTAAGTGCGCCTTGGTTAAACGATGCTTTATTAGAGATGCTGCTGTTAATCTGTTTCAAACCCGACAAGTATTACAGTGGCATTTGTAATGCTTTGCCTGGCCTATATGGCTTAAAGACAAGTTGGATCAAGTTCATATTACCAGTAAAGGCACTAAAAGTTAAAGCTTCGTTTGGTAAAAGTACTGTTAGTTCAAAGTATAGACTGACACTGTGTTTTGATATTCCACCTGCTTTTTAAAAAGCCCCCGTCTGGCATGTCCCGATCTAGGATCCCGTCTGGGGGCTTTTCATAAGTCACTCTTGCTTAGAATCTTGCTTAGAAATAAATGTTCTTGATCTCGTCAAACTCATCGTAGATCCACTGCATGAACTTCTTCTCGATATCACGGTTTGCCACCATGTTCTCGATTCCGCCACGGTTAAAGGCCCATCCTCCGCCTGGAGCGATTTTAGAGACGTAATCGCGGAAGTCTGCGCGCACTTGTTCCTCGGTGGCATCGTCAGGAATGAAGCGGATCTCATACCCCTGGCACATAACTAGGTTTTTCCCGTACTTGTCCTTTATGCCAAAGGTGTCGTTCGATGACTGGACAGGATCCCAGAAAGTCACGCCCATGCTGGTCAGTTCTTCTAAGAAGGGCTCGAAGTAGCCACAGTTATGATGGCCGACCGGAATACCTACTTCGGTGAAGACGTCGTAATAGGCCCTCCAGACAGGTGCAAACAAGTCCTTGAACATCTCAAGCGAGACAAAGGGATTGCGCTCATGGGCGATGTCGTCCCCAAGGCTTGAGTAATCGGGCCTGTAGTAGTAGCAGAACTTCTTCGCCATTTTGACCGAATACTCTGAGATGTAAGCAAACATCTCTTTGACTACCTCGGGCTCCTCATAACAAGCGGACAAGCCTTCGGTAAAGCCCATCACTCCGACCAGTGTCTGAAAAACACCGGCACCGCCGGCACCGCCAGCAAAAGGCAGCTCGAAGTTATGGTTGTCCCGTGCTTGCTTCGCTGCATCAGCCCATGCCGAGTCGGTGATATCGTCTGGGTTCGGCAACTTGATCACGTCTCCCCATTTGTTGATGTCTGTCAACACGAAATCATGGGTCTTAGGCATGTAGGCATCGACGACCCCGCTAGAGTCTTTGACCGATTCGACGCCGAACATATTGCGGATGACTCCGTCCTCGCTGGGGGCAGGCCTAAAGAACGGCGGGAACTGCATGCCCCACCACAGGCTGAAGATGGAGAGGTATTCGGGCTCCTCTCCCTTGATTAGTCTGAGAAAATTCTCTCTAGTTGTTAGCATTAGCTATCCTCCATTCACACTCTCATTTGCTTGCTCGCCCGCACAAACGGGCCGTGTGGCGGCTCTGCGTCATGCTGATACCCTTGTTCACTGAACCCTAGTAAGCATCAAGCCAATACCGCTCACTTGCTCATTGTAGTTCTTTCATAGTGGAAAAGGCCAAAAAGGGCAGGCCTTGATCAATATCCATTGATTTACCCTGCTTGTTTCGACAAAATGCCTTTGGCAGCTAAAGAAAGCCAGGCTCGCCCAAGGTCTTCTCCCCATTTTATACTAGTTTAATATGATGCAAATACTCATCGGCAGCCAAGGCGGCAACCTGTCCCTCGCCAACGGCTTTGGCTATCTGATGGGGCTTTCCGGTACAGTCCCCGGCGGCAAAGACGCCTGCTACCGAGGTCGACATGTCTTTATTTATGTGGATAAACCCATCGTCCAAACGCAAGCCGCCGAGCAATGCCTCCGGGGCAATGGAGGGCCGCAGGACGAAGACTGCCTGGCAGCCGATGTCTTGCTGCTCGTTTGTCGTGCGCAGGCGGTAGCTGGCCCCTTCTACCTTCTGCCCGTCGCCATTGATGGAGACGACCCTGCCGACATGCGCCTCCACCTCAGGGTGTAGGCCCTTGACTGGCCGGGGGGAAATGAAGGCCACCTCGCAGCCGATCTCATGTAAGAAGTTCGCTTCGCTGACGGACTCGTCGTTTAAGCCATAGACCAGCACTTTACGGCCGCGAAAAAGCATCCCGTCGCAGGTGGCGCAGTAACTCAAGCCCCGGCCGAGGTACTCCTGCTCGCCACGTAAAGGCTTGCTGGCCTGCACGCCAATGGCTAATATCACCGACTCTGCCTCTATTACCCTAGACCCAGCTGTCAACAGGAACCTTGGCTCAAGCGGCATAATCGCTATCACCCGGTCATTTAGGAGCAAGGCCCCGGCAGCCAAGGCCTGGTCGGTCATCATTGCCAGGAGGTCGGCTCCGCTGGCGCCTGGGATGCCGGCATAATTGTCAATCTGTATAGCCTTGGCCAGCGGAGATGCCTCGGCTTTGTTCGAGACCATCAATACCTCCCGGTTACGGGCCCGGGCCGTCAGGGCAGCTGAAAGCCCTGCAGGGCCAGCCCCCACAATCACGATCTCATAGCTGGACGGTACTGGTTCCATGGTCTTTTATCCCCATTTTATAAACATAAAACTGCTGCTCACAGTGCAAAGCCCGTTTCAGCGAAAGCCTAGCTGTGGGCCTCGATGCCCCACTCGACGATACGGGTGTAGAGGTCCCCGGCCTCGATGCCGGCATGACGGGCAGAGTCAGGCAAGAGCGACGTTGCCGTCATTCCTGGGATCGTGTTGGTCTCGAAGATCCAGGCAGTGCCTAAAGCGTCCACAATGAAGTCGCTGCGGGACATGCCCGAGCAGCCCAAGACGCGATGGGCAAGCATGGCCTGGCTCTGGATATAGGACAGCATTTGGCTAGAAAGCCGGGCAGGGATAATGTGGTCTGAGCCGCCATCGGCATATTTGGCCTCGTAGTCGTAGAAGTCCGAGACCAGGGGGACTATCTCGATGACCGGGAGCGCCTGCAGCTCCTCGTTGCCAATGACGGCAACGGTCACCTCGGTCCCGGCGATGAAGCGCTCGACAAGCAAAGTCTTGCTGACTGCAAAGCCCCGGTCAAGCGCACTTGGCAGCTCGTCAATCGTCCGCACAATGGTAATACCGATCGACGAGCCTTCGGCGGCAGGCTTTACGACACAGGGAAGGCCATAACGGCCCACAAAGTCCTGCGCTGCCAAAAGCCCCGTCTGAGCCTCGGAGACCGCTATATAGTCAGGGGTCTGAATACCTGCGTTCCGGTAAAAGACCTTGCTCTTCTGCTTGTCCATCGCCAAAGCGCTAGCCAGCACCCCGCTACCGGTATAAGGTATGTGGAGAAGTTCCAGCAAGCCTTGTATCTGCCCGTCTTCTCCCCCATGGCCATGCAAGGCGATGAAGACCACGTCTGGCTCCAAGCCGACCAGAGCCGTAATAAAGGCTGGGTCGATGGGGTCAAGCTCGATTACCTGGTGCCCGAAGGCTCTTAAGGCAGCTGCGGCATTCTCACCGCTGTTAAGCGAGACCTCACGCTCGCCTGAGCTACCGCCAGCCAAGAGCACTATGTTGCGATATGGTGCATTGTTGCTTGAAAAAGCCTCCATGGCCTTAGGTGCTGGGAATTGAGTGCCGGCTTGGGAGGGTAGGCCAAGACTATCTTGTTTGTCTGCTGCATTCACTTTGGGCTCCTCGGTAAGAATACTTTTGTAAGCTAGTCGGTTTCTTGTACAAGAACTAAGGATAGAGGAACTACAATGAAAGCACAACGATTCGTTTATTGGCTGGTAATTCGTTTTAAAGTCATATGAAAGACTGAGGTCATAGTGGCAGACAAGACAAGTGGTGGAGACAACAATGTTATGGACTTTGTAACATTATCCGAAGGGCCAAGCGGCAGGCCAGCAGGCACCAAGCAGCAAAACGACAAAGGCGTGCCTTTGGCTGCCGGCATCAAAAGGTATGGCATCACCGGCCTCCAAGCGTTGATGGTGGGCATGGGTCAGCCGGCTTACCGCGCTGACCAGCTGATCGAATGGCTGTATGGGCGTGCTGTGGCAAGCTACGACGAGATGACGAACATACCTGCCAGCCTGCGTGACTCATTGAAAGAGAGCCAGCCGCTGGACAAGCCGGAGGTGATAAGCAAGTCGGTATCGGCAGACGGGACCCGCAAATACCTACTAAAGCTTGCTGACGGGGCAAAGATCGAGACGGTTGCCATACCGGACAGGTCACGCTTGACCGTCTGTTTTTCGACCCAGGTCGGCTGTGGCATGGCTTGTACCTTTTGTGCCACTGGTCGTTTGGGACTGATTCGCCAGCTAGGCCCAGGGGAGATAGTCGACCAGTTGGCAATTGCCAGTGAGGACTTTGGCCAAAGGGTCACCAATGCCGTGGCAATGGGTGAGGGCGAGCCTTTCGCCAATTACTCGGCGACCCTCGATGCCCTACGTCTAATGAACCATCCCAAAGGCCTAAACATCGGTGCCCGCCATATCACTGTCTCTACAGCGGGAGTCATCCCCGGCATCATGGCCTTTGCCGCAGAGCCTGAGCAGTTCAGGCTGGCTGTGTCGCTGCATTCTGCAAACCAAGCTATGCGAGACACCTTGATGCCAGGCTTGACTGCCTATAGCCTTACTGCCTTGCAACATACTTTAATATCATATGGACAGGCTGTGGGAAGGCGGGTTTCGCTGGAATACGTGCTCATCGACGGGGTCAACGACACTGAAGAAGCGGTCTTTGAGCTAATCACCTTTTGTAGCGAGTTAAACTGCCATGTCAACCTGATCAACCTGAACGTCATTGGTGCCGACCCGGATTATTTCATACCTACAGCGCCTGCCAAAGCCCGGGAAATCCGCAGCCAGCTGCGGGCTGCCGGCATCGAAACGTCACTTAGGCGCTCGCGCGGAGTAGATATCGCAGGGGCATGTGGACAACTAGCAGGCGAGCAATAAAACTGCTGGTGGCGTACAGCTGAAAATATCAGATAATATCTAGACTTTTATAGCCGAAATCGCCGAGCAGAGGCGGTCAGCAAAGCGTGACAGGGTCTCAGAGTCGTTATCGGACAAATGCACATGTAAGACCCTTCGCCCACGTTTAGCCAAAGCGGTAAAGTCTGCCCTGGCCTGGGTAGCAGCCAGCGAGCCTAGCGTCATCGTCTCACCAGGCACTTTGATGTCGTTGATCTCGTCAGCAGACAGTATCAAGTACACGCCGTTGTTAGGCCCGCCTTTATGAAGCTGGCCGGTCGAGTGCAGATAACGCGGCCCGATCTCCAAACATGAGACCACTCCTAGCCTGGAGGCTGCCCGATTACGCATACGCTCCAAGGCCTCGCGCCGGCCATAGCCCCGAAACGGCAGAAAGGCATTCAACGAGAAATAATCGCCCGGCTCGAGCGACCCAAGCAGCGTCCGTAGCAGTTGGTCAAGGCTGGGTTCTTCTCCGCCTTCTTCATAGATATCGGCAAAAGAGTTCGATATGCGCATTTCATAGACATAGCTGTCTTGTGGGGAAAACTCCAGATATATATCGTTTTCGATCTCGGACTCGCCTGCCAAAAGCTGCTTGGTGATGACCTTGGTCAATTCGACATCAGGCTGGTCAAAGGGGAAGACGTCCATCAGCAGGCTAACGAAAGTCGTTGCATACTCCCAAACCACGAAGCGCGAGAAGGCCTGGATCGGGTCGTCGATCGTCATATGCAGCTGGGGGATGCTAGGGTCGATATTGGCTATCGACTCGGCAAAGCCCTCGACCTCGCCAACGGCATAGGTAATAACGCTGCGGTCCGAGTGGGGAATCGACAGGATGCTAGCGTCGACCTCCACATTGGGCAGGATGCCAAGGCCGTTCTTACCCAGGGACTCGGCGACCATCTGCTCTATCCACAGCCCGAAGACCTGTCCGGACGGCGGCATTACCAGCGAGAACTTGTCCCGGCCGGTCAAATAGCCCGAGTACAAAAAGCTGGCCAGCTGAATGGCCGGGTTCTCTGGCGAGTCCTTGATGCATTCGGCCTCGGTGTTGGCGGCTTCAGACAGTACGGCCTCGATGTCGATGCCGACCAAAGCCGCAGGAAAAAGGGTTGATATGGTAAGCGCGGAGAAGCGCCCACCCACATCGTTTTGAGCCGTTAGCACCTTACGGTAATTGCGGTCTTTAGCCAGTAAGGCCAGCTCGGTCCCATTTTCTGTAATCGCCACAAAGCGCCCCGCTGCTGCCTCACTGCCCAAATGGGCGGCTGCGTACCGCCAAGCGACACGCTCCAGCATCAAAGGCTCGATCGTCGACCCCGACATGCTGGACACGATGTAGATCGTCCTTGCAGGGTCAGACGAGCCAAGGATATGGTTGACAAACACCGGAGACAACGAGTCCATCGTGCGAAACGCCACAGGCTGCTGGGCGCTGTTTGCCACTTCATGCAGTTTCGTGATCGTCATTGCTGCCTGCGACGAGCCGCCCTGCCCTATTAAAACCACAGCCTCGATTTTTTCCTCGTTGATCTCGCTGGCTAAGGCGGTGATCTCTTTTAGAGGCAAAGGAGGCTTAGAGGCCAAGTGGACCCAGCCCAGGCGCGAAGCAGCCTCAGCCTGCAATTTTGGGTCTGTGGAGAAAAGCGTAGGGTCTGCCGACCCTAAACGTGAAGCCGCCTTCAGCGCCAAAAGGCGTTGAAGGCAGTCGGTTTTGTTATGTTCCTCTGTTTCCATCTCAAATGGGAATTATACGTTATAAAAGTCAGTCCTCATCGTCAGAGTCGTCAATACCATCGTCTTCAGTATCGGCTTCTTCTTCTGATTCGTCGTCTTCCTCGTCTACGTCATCGGCGGTATCGTCTTCGTCGTCGTCGTCAGCCTCGTCGTCGTCAGCTGCGTCGTCATCCTCGGAGTCTTCGTCTTCTTCGTCGTCGTCCTCTGGCTCATCGTCCTCGTCAGCTTCGTCTTCGTCTTCCTCTGAATCGTCCTCGTCCTCATCTTCGTCTTCTAGCTCTTCGGACTCGTCCTCGTCGATCTCGTCGTCTTCGTCGATCTCGTCGATCTCGTCGTCTTCGTCGTCGTCATCTTCCTCGTCCTCTTCGGCAGACTCCTCATCTGGAACCTCAGCATCGGTGTCTCTGCCTCTACGCCCTAGGGCTCGTAGGCCGCGCCGCCTGGGGGTAGCAGTTTCAGACTCTTCGCTTTCATCCCGCTTCGGTTTCGGGGATACCGGCTCTTGAACCAGTTCCATAATCACAACAACGGCATCGTCACCACGCCGTTTACCGATTTTCAAGATGCGGGTGTATCCGCCTTCACGGCCCTCAAAAAGGCCTTGCTCGACTTTTGCGAAAATTTCAGCTACCAGGTCCTTGTCACCTAGCTGGGCTATCGCCAAACGCCGTGAGTGCACGTCTCCTCGTTTGGCCCAAGTCACGATGCGATCGACGTCACCGCGGATCTCTTTGGCCCTCTCTAGGGTTGTTTTAATACGGTCGTAGGTAAACAAGGCTACGACAAGGCTTTTCTTGATAGCTTTGGTATGACTAGCACTAGTTCCTAACTTACGACCACGTTTATAGTGTCTCATTGGTTTGCTCCTACTATTGTTTCAGGTCGAGGCCCATCGAATGCAGCTTCTCTTTGACTTCTTCGATTGACTTTTGACCGAAGTTACGGATGTTCAAGAGGTCGTTTTCTGAGAAATCAACCAGTTGGCGCACCGAATGGATACCGGCACGCTTTAAGCAATTATATGAACGGACGGATAGGTCAAGATCTTCGACTTGCTTGTCTAAATCACTGTTTCCCTGTGTGTCCTCAGTTGAGAAAATCGGTGCGTTTTCGCTTCTCTCGCCATCAGTGGCCAACGCAGCAAATGCATCCATATGCTGGTTGATGATATCTGCTGCCCGTACCACAGCCTCTTGAGGCGTGATCGACCCGTTTGTCTCCACCTCTAATATCAGCTTGTCGTAGTCGGTCCGCTGTCCGACACGATAGTCCTCAACTGCCAGGGTGCACCGGCGCACTGGCGAATAGAGCGAGTCGACGGGCACTAGGCCGATTGGGTCGTCCGGGCGCTTGTTCTGCTCGGCGGTTATATAGCCTCTGCCGACACCTAGATGGATCTCCATCTCAAGATGGCCGCCTTCGGCTAGATTGGCCACAACATGGTCACCGTTTACCAAAGTAAACTCGGTAGGTACCTGAATGTCACTCCCGGTAACGGTACCCGGCCCAGTTGCCACGATAGTCGCAACTGCTTCCTGGCTGATACCGTCGTCTAGGCCGATATGGGTAAAGACAAGGCCCTTGATGTTTAGGACGATATCGGTGAGGTCTTCAATGACACCCTCGATGGCTGTGAACTCATGTAAGGCACCTTCGACTTTTATGGACGTTGGGGCTGATCCTTCAAGTGAGGATAAGAGCACGCGTCGCATGCTGTTTCCCAGGGTTTGTCCATATCCGCGCTCCAGCGGGCCTACCTCGAAACGCCCTAGCTGGTCACCGATTCGCTCGAATGTGACTTCCGGTCGGATAAAATTGGTCATCGCATTTGCTCCTTAACTAGCTTTGCATCCAGCCGTTATCATTGACTATTTGGAATAAAGCTCGACAATCAGCTGCTCGCGGATGTCCATGTCGATCTGGTCGCGAGACGGAAGGTTTAGAACAGAGCCTTGCAGCTTGTCGATATCAACCTCTAGCCACTGCGGCACCTCGGTCTTCTCGTTTGAGATGAGTGCCGACTTGATGACCAAGAGGTCACGTGCTTTCGGAGCTATAGCGATTAAATCACCTGCTTTTACTCGGAAAGAGGGGATGTCAACGCGGCGTCCATTTACTAGCACATGCCCATGTCGCACCTGTTGGCGAGCCTCATCGCGTGACTTTGCGAAACCCAGTCGGTAAACAACGTTGTCAAGCCGTGACTCAAGGAGACGAAGCAAGTTCTCTCCTGTTACTCCATGCTGGCGATTAGCTAAGTCGAAATAACCGCGAAATTGTTTTTCCAATAAACCATAGATGCGCTTGGTTTTCTGTTTCTCACGTAACTGGGTACGGTACTCGCTTTCACGAGGACGCTTCCTACCGGCATCGCCTGGTGGGAAGTTACGACGCTCAAACGCACATTTGTCTGTATAGCAGCGGTCTCCTTTTAAGAAGAGCTTAGATCCTTCGCGACGGCATAGACGGCAGTCTGCACCTGTGTATCTGGCCATTTAAGTATCCTTTCGAACTACACGCGTCTGCGCTTGCGCAGGCGGACCCCGTTATGTGGGATAGGTGTGCAGTCCTGGATGCTGGCAATTTCTAGACCAGTTGCTTGAAGGGCACGAAAAGCTGTGTCACGCCCAGAACCGGGACCTTTGATATAGACAGCCACCCTGCGTACTCCATGCTCCATAGCTATTCTAGCCGCAGCCTCAGCAGCCATTTGAGCAGCATAGGGTGTGGATTTGCGTGAACCTTTAAAACCCACAGTGCCAGCACTCTGCCAAGTTATGACATTGCCGGCAGGGTCGGTAATCGAGATAATCGTGTTATTGAAAGTTGATTTTATATGAGCTGCACCCACTGCAATGTTTTTGCGCTCCGAACGCTTGATACGGGTGCGCGATTGTTTTCTGGGCATTATTTCTTCTTGCCTCCGATCTGCTTACGGGGGCCTTTCCGTGTCCGGGCATTGGTATGGGTGCGTTGTCCGTGAACCGGGAGACCGCGACGATGCCGCAATCCGCGGTATGAGCCGATCTCCATCAGTCGTTTGACATTTTGGGAGACCTCACGCCTCAAGTCTCCTTCGATATGTAGATTCTTATCTATGAAGTCGCGCAGGGCCACAGTGTCTTCTTCTGATAGATCCCTAACGCGAGTATCGGGATTGATCCCAGTCGCTTCAAGTATCATAGTAGAGGTGGTCAAGCCAATACCATAGATATATGTGAGTCCGATCTCTACGCGCTTGTCACGCGGCAGATCGACACCGGCGATACGAGCCACTCGATATCCTCCTTAACCTTGGCGCTGCTTGTGCCTAGGGTTCTCGCAGATCACTAGAACCCGGCCGTGGCGCCTGATAATTTTGCATTTATCGCACATTCTCTTGACCGAAGGACGAACCTTCATAATAGTCCTTTCGATTGTTTGTTCTTTTATTTATTTTACACGCTGCAGCCGCAAGCGCTTATTGTCCATTTTGCCTGTAAACAGGCTGACAGCCTTGAGGAGGCTGTTTTTATGCTTCACTTGAAACGGTAAGTAATCCGCCCGCGATTCAAATCATAGGGAGACATCTCAACGGTTACTTTATCACCTGGAAGGATCCGAATATAATGCATCCTCATCCTGCCTGATATATGCGCCAGCACCTTATGGCCGTTTTCCAATTCGACCCAAAACTGTGCGTTTGGCAAGGGCTCAAGGACTGTTCCCTCCATTTCGATGGCGCTTTCTTTAGCCAAAAAAACTGCTTTCTCTCAAATGCACGCAAATTTGTCGTTTCCGACAAAACGACAAGTGGTAATAATACATCAGCTACCAACTTGTTACAAGTGCAATTTGGTGATAGTTTCAAACAATCCTTCACCATATTGATTAATTCACAATGAGGCTGCCAGGCCTTTGATCTGTTCAAAACTCCGATTTTGGCGACGAACCGACTGCCTCCAGAAAGGGCTCTGGGGCGCTTTTGATCGCTATGCCTTCAATTGCGCTTTGCGGCATGACCTTCTTTAAAAAGTCCAAGCTCTCGTATAGGTTGTTCGTGCGAGTACCAAGCACCGGGTCGTCAATGAAGCAAAACCCGAAGTCGGCATACAGCTTGATTGCCCTGTAGGATGTCGGATGAGTATGAAGGTAGACTGGCAGACTGGCTGATTGGATGACTTTGCCGAGCAAAGCCCGCCCAATGCCCAAGTTCTCATGGCTAGGCAACACACGTAGGAAAGCGATTGTGTCAATTAGCCTGTATGCCTTCCAGATAAAGCAAGTGGCTACAGCTCGGTCATACTGGTCGACGACAAACGTGCAGCGCGAAAAGAACTCATCTGGATAGCCGGCATAAACATCCATAAAGTACTCGGACAGGGCGTCGCTATAGACCGGCTCAACGGCTGTTTGTTTCCATAGGCCTAGCTCGTCTGGGCGGCACAGCCGAAACGAGTAACCTTCCGGCAGCTCCCGAAAGGCATCGGCACATGGCGCCTCGCACATCATGAAAATGTTGTAGTTGGCGATCCTTTCGTAGACCTCGTCACGCTGGTAGACGACCAGCCTGTACTTATCCCCATATAAGGATAAAAGAGACTGGTTCAGTATTGTTTCAGTCTCTTGGACCGGCAAGCTGCATGAGAACTCGATGGTTCCCGAAGCAATCACCTGTTTTAGCTGGGAGACACCTACTTGACGGAAAACATCGGCCAGCTCGGCCATCGGGAGCGACTGGCTGGGCGTCGATAAGGGCTTGAGGAATGCCAGGTATGTGGATTGCCCAGGCATCAGAAAAGTTCGGCGGTCCTGATTTGAAGCACCCATTGGAGGCGTCCGTTTTCGAGGTTTATTCCGATCTCGGGCTGATAGCCACAGACGTAGAATGCTAGCCAGAGACGGGCGGCCTGCCTGCTGGTTTCGATCTCCGGGCGGTTTGGCTGGGGCGTCGCAGGCTCCTGGGGCAAGGCGATTGCGACCAAGCCTCGGTCCAGGTTGATATCGTAGCGCCAAGCCTGGCTGCTTGTCGTATTGGGCACGGCCTCACTGGACTCGATGGTCCTTATCAGGTCATATGGGATGCTAGGGTAGATGGAAGGCTCAAGAAGCAGCTCGACGAAAGGCTTGGGCCGCATATTATGGCTGTTGATGGCTGCACCCTGGCCCTGTTTGCCTGCATTCGGGCTATTGGCAAAAAGCACTTGCCAGGCAAAGGCGGCCGACAGGTCTCTTAAGGATGCTTCTGAAGTGACAGCCGAGCAGTCGTTAGGCTTGGGCGGGCTGTCTTGCTGACAATAGCAAGCTAGCCCTAAGCTGGTGGCAAAAAGCCTTGCCAGCTCGGCTAAAAAACTGGCTTTGGCGACCGAGACCGGGTCTGCTGCCGAGCTTAGCACCAAGCCATTGGGCAAATTGTGCCGGTCAAGCCCTAACTGCTCGTTTTGCTCGTCAGAAAGGCCTACTGCCGGGCATTCCAGCAAGCCAGACAAGCCGGTTGCTGCTTCTGTACTGACGAACTGTACTTGCGTATGGTGGTAAAAAGGCAGGCTCAAGCGGTCTAAAAACCTGCTTAGCTGCACCAATGCATTGCGATACTCGTCCTCCGACAAGCCTGGGCAAAGCGAGGGGTCTTTCGGAATCGCATCATATAACTGCCTATGCCAACCGGCATCTGTGTCCATCAAGCCTCCCTGAAGCCAAAAACCGCTTTAAGCCTAGTATAGCCGCGCCCAAATTGTCATTATCTGGAGAAACCCAAAAGCCGCTTAAAAAAGCTAAAACCTTCCCTGCTGGCAAACTGGTATACCGCTTCAGACTAGTGGATGCCGAAATATGAAAGCCTTGCCGGCAGGCAGTCGGGCTTGTTGGGTGGATGATGGTGGAGATGATGGGACTCGAACCCACGACATCCAGCTTGCAAAGCTGGCGCTCTCCCAGCTGAGCTACATCCCCACTAGGACAATCCAACAAAAGCGGCCAGGAGCTTTGAGGCATTGGCCGCTCCAACCTGCGAGGGAATACTATAGCGTAATTCAAAAACCCAGGCAGGCGGTAATCTAACTGTTTTTTATGGTTTCCAGTATCAGTTCGCTAGCAACCAAGATCTTGTCTTCACGCACCCGGGCACTCGAATCGTCCTTGTTGCGCCAATTCTGCGGTATGCCGTCGCTGATGCCCAGCAACGAGATCGAGCGGCTGGTGCTCTGAAGCACAATAGCCCCGTCGGTCTCAAACGCCGTAAAGGCGATCGGGGCAATCGGGACCGCCAGCTCTTGGGCAGCCTGCGAGAGCAGGCTCTGCAGACGCTGGTCTGTCCGGTTCGTTGACAGCTCGCCTTCAAGGATGGTAAAGCAGAGGTCGCCAGCCCCAACGCCCAAAACGTTCATGAAGAGGCTGCCGCGAAGCTGCCGCTCATGCCTGTTCAGGAAATATCGGGCCCCACTGTGATTCAAGCCGCTTGACCCCAGGGCAACCAGCCATACCTCCTTGTCCAACAACTCGTTGGACAGCTCTTCGATACTGGCAATGTCGTCCTCGTAAGTCTCGCCGCCAAAGGCCCCGCCCCGCCAGACATCGTCTTCTTCGTCGTTGAAGTTGTCCCACGACCCAATTGACTCGCCAGCCTTGCGGGCCTCAAAATCGTCGTCGACGCCTAACCAGCTGGCAGGCGAGTCCTGCATGTCGGTATTTGACCGGTTTCGCCTGTTACGGCCTTCGTTTGGGGAACGCGGCGCTTGATTCTCATTCTTTGGCGAGCCGGCGCCTTGGCCCGGTGCCTGAGGAGCGCTCTCAGCTTGAGTGCTGCCAGCGGATTCCGGGCTGTCGCCAGATGGTTTGGCTTGCAGCTCAGGCAGGTTTTGGAGGCGTGACTTTACTGCTGGACTGTTGCCGGCAAAGCCCTCTTCACCAGCGGTTTCGTCACTTTTCGGGCCCATGTCGGCACCATTTCCTTCACCACTTTCGCCAAAGGCTCCCGATTCCTGTAAGGGAAGCTGGATCTGTTCGGGCGGAGGCGGGAAGTTGATATAGTCCAAAGCGTCGAGCTCCTCGATGAACTGCAGGTCTGCCAGGTTGTCAGGGTTGGTCGGGACGATCAGCGACTCGTCACTCTCATCTGATGGAACCACTTGGAAAGCACGCCGGTCGATCCCGCTTAAGTCAGGTTGCGGCAGCGAGCTTCGAGCCTGTGTGGCTGCCCTGCCCCCCGCCATGCCCGGTCTGTCAGAACCGTTTGCCGCTGGGGCGCCCGCAGGGCCGCTTGGCTGGTTCAGCCCACTGGCTAGCTCGTTTAAGGCATTAGCATCAGTAGCACCAAGCAAGTCCTCGCTTTGGCCGCCCTCGAATTGGCCGCCCTCGAATTGGCCGCCCTCGCCGGATACCGGGCTTTCTGAGACAGGCTTAGGGCCTGAATCGTCAGACACGTACAAATCGATCGGTGCATCGATGGTGTCGTCTGGCGAGTCAAAGGCGCTTAAGTCCTGGTCGGCGCTAGGCCTTCTTCCACCCGCCTCGGCTGGAGTGTTGGCAGCCCGACTCGCCCCCAGGGTCTGGCCTGGGCTGGTCGCCGCGGTCATCGGGATATCGGCATAGCGCGAGCGGACGACTTCCTTTTCACCCTCGCGCCGCGCCCTTTGCTCGATTTTCTTCTCCGCATTCTTGCGCGCATTGACATACCAGTCGGGAACACCGGCGTTCTCGTCGTCAAGCGCCTCTTCAACTGCCTCCGACTGATAGGCCAGGTCCTCAAGCTCCGGGCCTGGTTCGACCGTCTGCCGGTCAAAGACGAACGGGCTTCGCCGCTCAGTGCCGGCTTGCACGAGGTTCTCAGCACCGGCGTAGGCATTTGCTGCCTGGGCTGAACCAAGCTCATCTACGGCAGATGCTTGGTCGGCGGGCCTGCTTGAAGGCTTAGATGTGGAGAAACCCTCGCCGTTGTTCCTTATCATCTCGGCGTTGGATGCTTCTAAGGACGCGCCTCTGGGGATTACGGTGCCTGAGACCGAAGTGACCGGGCCGGAAACGACGCCAGGTATAGAAGAGCTCGATGTGCCGGCCATGCCATATGGCAGCACATGCTCTCTGGGAGCCTCTTCTTCATACAGGGCGTTTTCGGCGACTGTGTTCTGGTCTTGTTGGCCTAGGTCATAGTTTTGTGGCTCGTTGGTACTGACGCGGCGGCGACTGCGGCTCCTGGTATTCTCCACATATGAGACACTCGTCATCGCCCCATGTGTCGACAACATCTCGGCGAGGCGGTAGAGGACGGCCACACCTGAGGCGTTGCAGTTTGCCCCCTTCTGAATGGGCAGGAACTGGTTGACCAGCGAGCAGACCAGGGAAATGGCAACGACCGCAGCAGCCCCTAGGGCAGCATAGCGGGAGATCGTCTCCACAAGGTCTGGCATCCTAGGGATTACTAGCAAGATAGCCGCAATTAATGCTATTATCATAACTGCATATTGTACGATCTTTAAGTACTTGACCCGCCTTGCCAGGAATGGTATCGCCTCGATTGCGCTTCGCTCAGTGTCATAATGGGCCAGCACCACCACTTTGCGCGGGCGCTCGACATTGATGCTTCCCGTTGGGACATAGCGGCCGATTACGTTCTGGCTAAGCTGGGTAGGCAATATTCGATGAAGGGGATTACGGTCGAGCAGCTCAAGCACGACGACCGCCAGACCCAAGACAATGAGAGCCAAAGCCAAAATCCGCAAGAACGCGACAAAGAAGGCAAGCACGCCGCCGATTACAAAAAGCAGGTCGGCAATTAGCAGGAACCATTTTTTAAAGGGATAGACATCGAACTCTTCGACCTGCACAGGTAGGCCGAACTCTTCAAACCGGTTGGCAATCAACTCCGATGCCTGATACTCGCTCTCAGACCCAGCTACTCGCGGCCCGATTCCCTCGACTAGCTCGTCTATAAAATTTAAAACCGACGCCATAACCCCTCCTGGTGGGTGCGTAGTCGAATGCAGAATGTGCTATTGGTGCACTCCCCGGTATCCCATTGACGAGCTCCCCCTTTAAGCACTTTAAAGTATATCGGTCGTCTGCTAATTAAATCTTCGGTACATTATAAAGCAATGGTTTAACATTGGCTTATGACCGGTATTATCCTCTAATGCGAGACATTATTTGACCGCCACTCGCGAAGGTAGGCATCCATGTCCACTGCCATGTCATAAAGCACCTTGTACTCGTTTCGCCAATCGGAGGTTTTTTCGTCATAGGCTTTGATAATCAACGAGGAGGGGTCGTCAGGAATCAACAAGGCCAAGGCCACCACCTCGGCGTCCTTCTCCCGAAACTGGTCGTTTAGGCTATTGGCCCGATCATATTGGTTGTCCAGCAGGGCCTCGTCGGAGGATATCGCCAACTGGCAGGACTCGCGCTTGGCCTCTAGGTAGGCAAACAAGGTCGAGAAGTCAGCTTCCGGGAAGATCTCTGATGCCCTTTGCAGGGCAGCATTGGCCTCGTCCAGCTTGGCTAGGGCTTCTTGGTTCAGTTCATGGGACCTGCTGATTTGGCTTGATCCGCCAGTGGTCACGCTGCTGACCGCCTCACGCATCAAGGTGTCCGCGGCTAAGATGGCGTCCCAGGCAATCTCGAACTCGACCGAGCTTTCGATGGCCACTATGTCGGCTGAGATGATCTGGATGCCGTAAAGCAGCATCTGCTTCTTATATACTGCGTCGTCGATGGCGTACTGGGCAATCTGCTGGTCGGCTGGGTCATCGAACATCTCCTTAGCTTCTCTGGCCTTAATCACCGCGGTGTCCAGCGTTTGAAGAGTATTAGTGGCTTGTACCAGCAAGTCTTCAAGCTCTGGGATAGAATCCGGGCTGACCTGGCTGGCGAGGGCCTTATCCATTGCCACAACCACCACATCGGCCTCTTGGATGTAGACGACTGCCTCGGTCAAAGTCGCCTCGGCCTCCTCTTGCCTTTGCTGGGCCAAGGTCTCCAGCCTGACCTGGGTTGTCCTGATGGACAAGGTCAAGACACCGGTCAGCACAATCAGGATGGCAAAGGCAGTCAGTACCAAAGGCCAGATCAGGATGGGGGGAAGCTCGTCTTCCTCTTCGTCGAGCCCGGCATCATAGGCTATATCATAGTCCGACCAGTCCTCGTCAATATCGTAGAGCCACCTGTCGCTTTGGCTCGACGAGCCCTGTCTGGTGTAGTACTCCGACCAGCCAGCCCCCAGCCCTCTGGGAATCCGTCTTGCCGGTGGTTCGACTGTGGCGTTCCTGACTTCCAGGCGGTCGTCATCGACGATGTCCTCTTCAATGACGTCGATGTCCTTCAAATCTTCGAAAATGCCCATCGGGGACGGTTTGTCCAGGGGGTCTCTTGGCTCGAAGCGCTGCGTTGTGCCTGATGGCCTTGGGCCAGCAGGGGCAGACGCCCTTTTTCGAGGCCTCGAGGCCAGGCCCTCTTCTACCCGCGGTTTGTACCGGATGGGCGCTCCCCCTAATAAGTCAGCCACCAGGCTGTCTATGTCTTCAGGGCTAAGGTCGTCTGTCAAGATGTCCTCAGCCGTGCCCCAGGCGTCTGCGCCTGCATCCTCTGCGCCTGCATCCTGTGCCGCGCCGATAACCGCCTCGTTTGGCATCGAGGGGTCAAAGACGCCTGGCTGCCCTGACGCGCTGGGGGCTATCGGCTCAAAAATGTCCTCGTACTCCAAAGGGTCTGAGATGTCATAGGAGTCAAGGTCGAAGTCGAGGTCGAGCGCTGGCCTCAAGCGAGAAGATAGTTCCCTGATCGAGGCATAGTCGTCGGCGATCGTGCTGTCTCTAGCGGGAGCTTTTGACTGTTCGCCGTCAATGGCGCCAGCCTTCCAGGGTTCGACGAACAACGACTCTGAATTGTCGTTTATATCTGTGGAGACAAACTCGATGACCGAGTAGTTGGTCTTTGCGCTACGCTGGCGTTTGGAACGGCTGGAGTTTCGCGAACGGCTGTTAGGCTGGTTGATCCTCCCGGCTCCAGACCGTGCCACCCTGCGGTCGCCGCTGCGTTTTTGGCGGGCGCGTGGCCCGCTTGGGCTGTCGCTTGAAGCCTCCGTCTGCCCTTGGGCTGGCGTAAGGGGAAGCGAGCCTGGCAAACCAGGCGTTTCGTCGGGCCCTGCTGTTTGCGGCAAGGCAGCATTAGGCAAAGGCCGGTTTTCTCCCGATAATTCAAATGAGTCTGGAAAGCTTCTTCTAGCGCCTCTGTTTTGCTGGTCGTCACTCATATAGGCTCTTCTAGTAAGACCGCACAGCGACCAGTGCCAAGCAAGCAGCTTCTATGCTTTTGTTGACGGTTTGCTATGGTCAAGGACGTGGTTGACCTGGCGTTGTTCCCTCCCTGATAACGCGTTACCAAATTACAGCCTGGTGCGATGTGGCTGGTGGTGACATCCCTGCTTTTTTCACCCCACAGAACACCAAAACGGAGTGTTCCCGACATTATTGATCCTTCGTTCTCTAGCTCATTTGCTACGTGCATTCAGGGCATGCTTGTATCTTTGTCGAGCGGGAGTTAAAGAGTTTAAGCATAAACAACAGCATCAGTATACTAGAATTTGACAGATATACTCACTGTGAACCCTTACATGCCCAATGTAAACCCTTACAATAACTGTGTTCAAACGAACAATATATACGCTTGAGTCAAATTCGACTAAGCCGATTTGGAGGCGAGTATGGTAACACTGAACAAGAAAGAGAACTTCATGCGCATGATAAACAGGGAGATTCCTGAGTACGTGCCCACTTACAGCTTATGGTGGGCCTTCAACTCTCCCTCGATCCTTAGAGGAGTGCGCAACGAGGACGGGACCGGAAGAGACATTTGGGGCGTCGAGTCAGTAATCGACAGTGGTGGGATCAACCCGCCTATGCCAAAGACCCACGATTTCATTTTGACCGACATCACCAAGTGGCGTGATGTCATCAAAGCCCCAGACTTCTCCGATGTCGACTGGGAGGCGATGGCCAAAGAGTCACGCGACGCTGCAGACCCGGCAAACCCCTTCGGCGGCGGGACATCGTCTGGTTACTTCCAGCCCCTGGTTGCGTTCATGGGGTTTACGGAAGGACTCAGCGCCTGCTTCGAGGAGCCCGAGGAAGTCAAGGCCCTCTTGAGCTACATCTGCGATTTTCAAGTCGAACTAGCCAAGAAGTACATCTATTACTACAAGCCTGACTTCGGATTCCTGGCTGACGACATCGCCCACGAGCGCAATCCCTTCCTGTCCCTAGAGATGTTCCAAGACATCATTGCCCCGTTCTGGCGCCGCTATTATTCGGTGTTCGTCGAGGCCGGACTGCCTATGGGGCATCACAACTGCGGCCACTTCGAGCTCTACCTTGACGACCTGGTCGACATGGGCGTGAGTTTCTGGGACCCGGTCCAGTCATCCAATGACGAGCTGGCTATCAAGGCGAAGTTCGGGACAAACCTAGCCATGTGCGGCGGCATGGAGGGACGTTTCTGGAAAGACGATACCACCGAAGAGGAAGTCCGTACCGCATTTAGGGCCTACATGGACAAAATGGCTCCTGGTGGCGGCTTTGCGGTCTTTGACTTCGTCCCCTCAGACGAGCCGATGCCCGGACAGTCCGAAGCACAATGGAGACGTTCCCGCTGGACATACGACGAATTCGAGAAGCTGAGATACAGCTACTATTGATGCTTGTCAGATTTATCGGGTAATTGAACCTGAAAACAGCGCCGGATGCCCGGCGCTGTTTTTTTATGCGTGAAAGGCCTATGCAAATAAAAAGAAACGCATAGTGAAACGCGGCTTTGCTGCTTATTTGCCAGCTTTGGCAAAGGTGGAGAAACGCCTTTCGCTCAGGCTTGTCTGGCTAGGCCTACTCTGGCTAAGCCCTGTGTTCCTTATTGTCGGATGTAGGCATATATGTGCCCTCTATATACACTGGTATTATATTTTTTTATTCCTAGCACGTTCTTTAAGGCTAAGTGCTAGAGATTGACGGTTGTCTGCAATTTTTCCGCTGCTCCAAAACAAGCTAAAACACAAAAGCCCAGGTCAGGAATTTGCTTAGCCGGAGTTACATTATTTTTTGCGCGAATTTACCCCGAAGAAATCGCAGACAATCGTCAATCTCTAGCAGGCTTGCCCTCGACTACTCGTCCACATCCCTCTTTGGCAGGGATTTAGGAGAAGCCCAGGTGTTCGTGCATGTCAACTGCACCCGCGCATCCCTCTTTGGCAGGGATTTGGAACTGATTCGGCCAGTAAAGCCTAGACAACAGGGCTTTATCGTCTAAGCAGCGCACAGCTTAGGATGCATAATTGTCAAAATAACCTTGGATAAGCACCACGGGCGTGCCCTTATCCCCAGAACCACTGATCAAGTCACAGAGGCTACCTATCAAATCGTAGTATTTTCGGGGAGTAGTGCCGAGGGACTCCCCACTTTTTGCTTTGATCGCATTGGTAATGACCTCGTTGATGTCAGCTTCTTCTGTATTAGCATTATCGCTGTCTAGCAAGTATTTGAGCTTCAACTCGTTCGGGGTCCCATCGAGCCCTGGCGAGTAAGCGGGAGAGACCACCGGGTCGGCAAGCTCCCAAATCTGGCCAACAGGGTCTTTGAACGCCCCGTCGCCATAAACCAAGGCTTCGATATGCTTGCCCGTTTTTGCCTGTATGCGGCTGATGATCTCGTTGATAAGCTCGTCGCAGTCCCTAGGAAACAGCTTCAGCATCTCACCAGGGTTCATATTGGCACCAAGCAGGCCGTACTTCTCGTTGAATCCGCTGCCGTCGACCGATTGCGTAAGGATGTCGTCCAGCCCGTAGACAGTCAGTGCACCGGCTTGTTCCAATAGCTGCTTGGACTTGAAACGGGAGTGGATGTCACAACAAAGCACATGCTTCGTATAGTCCAAAATGCGCCGGACGTCGTTGGCAAAAACAATCTCGATGTTTTCGCTGAAAGACTTGTAATACTCCACATAGTCTACCCCGGTAAAGATATGCCTTGTGTCGTACCCGAATTTCTCGCGGAACTGAGCCTCGTCCAGCACGTCGGAATAGGGGTTTACCCCAGAAGACTCTAACAGCTCGTCTGAGACCAGGCTGTTTCCCACCTCGTCGGAGGGATATGACAGCAT
This sequence comes from Coriobacteriia bacterium, assembly GCA_009776725.1. Taxonomy (GTDB): domain Bacteria; phylum Actinomycetota; class Coriobacteriia; order Coriobacteriales; family UBA8131; genus WQXZ01. The sequence goes on along the minus strand of WRNE01000007.1, from coordinate 10,393 downwards.
CAAGTAAATCTTTTCACTGCCTAAGGCTATCGCTTTTAAGTGATTGCCAAAACGGTTCCGCGAAAGTATTGGGAATGTCAGGCCAATTACCCCGCCAGGGTATTTATTGCGAATGTCGGTAGCGATCTGTTCGATAGTAGCGTAATTGTTCTGCGCGCGGGCAACTACCGACTCGGTAATTCCAATGACATCGTTGTCTCTTAGCTCAAAGCCATCCTCTTTTGCTGCGTTAAGCACGCAGTCCACAACAATCTGCGCTAAATCATCCCCCCTATTGATCATTGGAGTGCGAATCCCTCGCGCAACAGTTCCCGTTGTTCTCATAAACCATCTCTACCTTTCGGGAAACAAATTACATCCACCAGGCATAAAAACGCCTTCCTAGAATTTTACCTGGTTTCATGTCAATTAATAATCGATGATAAAAAATCCACTGCTAAACTCTACCATATGTGTAATAAAACAGCATGCTCTCACAAAAGTGCGCTTGTGATAAGCCCCAAGCTTCATCGATTGATAAAAAACTGTCAGCTTGTTTAATTATCCTCGTATACAATTAGTAGTGGTAAAAGTAGTAAAACGCATCCGACGATAGGGACCCTTTATGTTTCTTGCTATACAATTTATCAGCTTCACGCCACAAAGCCTGCCTTTTATATCGGCCCTCCTCCTATTTATAATTGCCATGATAGTAGTGGTCTGGCTGCAGGCGAACTCATTTCGAAGAATTGCCAACCTGGATAAGCGGCTTGACGAAAACAACAAGCAAATCGACCAGGTACAGCAGGCAGTGCAGTTCGTCGGGACCCAGACCAACGAGCGGATCGCCGAGCAGACACGGGCAATAAACGAGCGTCTGACCGACCAGTCCAAGCTGACCCTCGACAACCAAAGCCGGCAGACAGAGTCTTTGAATACCGAGCTTGGCCGAAACCGTGACGAGATGAGCAAAGAGTTCAAGCAGGTGCGCGAGACAATGGAGGCCCGCTTGACCAGTATTCAGCAGGTAAACACCCAAAAGCTGGATGAGATGCGCGCTGTTGTAGACGAAAAACTGTCAGAGACTTTAGAAAAACGCTTCTCGGAGAGCTTTACCCTCATCAGCGAGCGGCTGGAATCAGTTCAACGAGGCTTGGGCGAGATGCAAATACTGGCCGGCAATGTCACTGACCTGAAAAACATCCTAGCCAACGTCAAAACACGGGGGAATTTCGGCGAGTACCAGCTACAGGCCCTTTTAGAGGACGTTTTTACCCCTGACCAATATGAGATCAATTTTGCCCCCAATCCACGTAGCCAGCATCGGGTGGAGTTCGCCATCCGCCTGCCTGGAGCCGAAGACGAGCCCGTCTATCTGCCGATCGACTCCAAGTTTCCCATTGAGGACTATCAAAGGCTGCTTGATGCTTATGACAATGCGGATAAGGACACGGTCAACAACCTGTATAAATCGTTGATCAACTCAACAAGAAGCTTTGCGAGGGACATTCGGGACAAGTACATAAAGCCCCCGCGCACAACAGACTTTGGCATAATGTTCGTTCCAACAGAGGGCCTCTATGCCGAATTGATGCGCGAGCCAGGCTTTGCCGACAACCTGCGCCGTGAGTTCAAGGTTCTGCCAGCAGGCCCTAGCACCCTTCAGGCTTTGATAGTCAGTTTCCAAGTTGGGTTCTCGACCTTGGCTATTGAGAAGCGTTCCAGCGAGATTGAAAAAATACTTGGTGCCGTAAAAACCGAATTTGAGAAATTCGAGGGTATCTTAGAAAACGTCGATAAGCGCCTCGAGCAGGCCCGCGGAGAGATCAGCAAGGCAACCCTTAAATCAGGGACTATTAGAAGCCGCTTGAAAAGTGTAACCGAGCTGCCAACAGCAGAAAGCGAGCAGTTGCTGGGCAGTTATGACGAGGCCGACGCCGAGGTATTGACAGTCGAAGACATCTACGAATAAGGATTGTTTGTTTCTTCCCTAGTCGATATGGTTCATAAAACGGGTCGTGGCGTAGTCGAATGTCAAGATGATGTCATCGCCTGTGGGGCCGTTGCGGTTCTTGCCGATGATCAAGCGCGCCGTTCCCAAAGGCGGGCGGTTCGGCTGCTCCGCCTCCCGCCTGCCCATAGACCGGTCAATGAACAGCACCACGTCGGCATCTTGCTCGATGCTGCCCGATTCGCGGAGGTCTGAGAGCTGTGGGGTCCTGTCCGTGCGTGACTCTACCGCCCGCGATAATTGGCTAAGCACCATAATCGGTACCGACAGCTCTTTTGCCAATATCTTCAAGCCGCGGGTAAGGTCGCCGACCTCGACATACCTTTGACGGTCCTGGCTCGTCTTGCTGGGCTGCATCAGTTGCAGGTAATCGACGATCAGCATAGCCTTGCCCGGCTCAACGTTTCGAAGCTGGCGCCTGGCTTTTGCCCTCAGCTGGATCAGGTTTAAGGAGGGGTTGTCGTCAATGTATAATTCGCAAGCATATAGCCTGCCAGCTGCCTTGTTGATCTCGGACCATTGGTCGACTGACAAGTTGGCTGTCCGCATATAGTGGCTGTTAACGCCGGCCTCTGCCGCCAGGATACGTTGGGTTATCTGCTCGGAAGGCATCTCCAGCGAGAAAAATGCTATCGTATAACCGTCCTTGGCTGCATTGACCGCCATATTCATGGCAAGCGCAGACTTCCCGATCGAAGGCCGCGCGGCGAGTATAATCAAGTCCCCGCCCCTAAAGCCAGCCAGTGCATTGTCCAAGTCGATAAAGCCCGAAGGCACCCCCACTAAATGCTTTTGGTCGCGCCCCTGCTCGTCAAGGAGGGTACTTGTCTCAATCAGCAGTTGGTCGATCCTCTTAAAGCCTGTTTGGATACGCTCCTCAGTCGCTGACAGCAGTAGCCGCTCCGCCTCACTGACAATCTCCTCAGTGTCGTCAAGCGAGCTGCCAGCCAGGCTCTTAATCTGCTCTGAGGCATCCATCAAGTCGCGCATCAACGAGTTGCGGCGGACGATCTCGATGTGGTTCTCCCAGTTATAGATAGCCATGGAGTTGTTGGCCAGGGTCACTATATAGTTAAGCCCTCCTGCCGACTCCAGCTCCCCTCTTGCCTCCAAACGGTCGGCAAGGCTGATCTGGTCGATAGGCGTTCGCTTTTCAGCAAGGTCGGATATTGCGGAGAAGATCGAGCGGTGTGCCGAACGGTAAAAGTCACGGGCTGAAATCTGCGACAGTGCCTCTTCGACGATATCGCTGTCCAATATCATGGCAGCTAGCACCGCTTGCTCGGCCTCACGGTTGTTGGGACGCTGGGAGCCGGCTGTCTCTGGAGGGGTTTCTGAGCCATATGTGTCAAACGATATATTCATTCTTGTTAACCAAGTTATTCTGTGCCAAACGATATTCAGCAGCCATTATGAACGAGGGACGGATATGGGCCATACTGTAGCCTGCTCGTTTCGTTCCTTTGCGACTGCCTGAATCATTTTACATAAAAGGCTTAATAAAAATCTTACGTTTGTCTAATCTGTTCGTTAAAGGGCCTTCATGCTGAAAAGACTGTTCATATACATGGCCTAATCCATTAGCCACATTAACACTGCGTTTCAAATAAGTTTCAGATGGGTTAACGGACTGTAGGATACCGAGGATAAACCCGACAGTTAAATTCGACTCGTTCACATTGTACGTGCACGATGAATAGGGTTTGCACAGTTCATGCATATGGTGTACACTGCACGGGTTCTTTCCTGCTCGGGTATGCCTTCTTAAAAAACCCGAGCCGTATAGTCCAAAGGAGGTGAACAATGAAGGCTTACGAACTATTATTTATTCTCAATCCTACACTCGAAGACGAAGTGCGTGAGGCCACCATGCAACGTATAGATACGACTATCGCAGCGCAGGGTGGCGAGATAGACAATGTCGATAACTGGGGACGCCGCAAGTTGGCTTATGATATCGACAAAATGTCTGATGGTGACTACACATTAATCGACTTCCATGCCGACCCTACCAAAATCGATGAAATCAGTCGTGTATTGCGTATTACTGACGCAGTACGCCGTTTCATGATTGTCGCACGCACGGATCGTGATTAAGCATCCTTTGCTAACAAGGACTAAAGGGATGTAGTATCAATTTGGCTTTATTATGGATGAAGGTGAAAGCAATGAGTATTAATAAGGTAATCATCACAGGCAACCTGACACGTGACCCCGAGCTTCGTAGCACACCGGCTGGCTCTTCTGTGCTCAGCTTCGGTGTCGCTGTCAATGACCGGCGCAGAAACTCGTCAACAGGTGAATGGGAGAACTACGCTAACTTCGTTGATTGTTCAATATTTGGAGCCAGGGCAGAGGCTTTGTCGAAAATACTGGTTAAGGGCATGAAGGTGGCCATTGAAGGCAAGCTCCGTTACTCAAGTTGGGAACGGGATGGCCAGCGGAGGTCAAAGCTGGATGTCAATGTCGACGAGATCGAGTTCCTTTCACGCTCTAACGGCAGTGAGAGCAATCCGGTGGCTGTCTCTGACATCGAGATACCGCCTGCTCCAGAAATCACAGTATACGACGAAGACATCCCCTTTTAGTATGTAGAACTATATATTATTTGATATCAATATTAAGCGAATGTACGATTATTTAAGATATTGAAGCGTTAAGGAGGTAAAATGGCTGAATACGTTCGACAACCCCGAAAAAGATTCTGTCAATTTTGCAGAGAAAACACAAAATTCATTGACTATAAAGACGCCACCTTGTTAAAGAAATACATGACAGACCGAGGCAAGATAAAGCCGAGCAGGGTCACAGGCACCTGCACTCAACACCAACGTGACTTAGCCACTGCAATCAAGCGTTCCCGCGAAATGGCTTTGGTCCCATACTCTGTTCCTGCAATCAGCAATCGGCTCGACCGGAAAAGCAGAAACTAGGAAGGGATAAAAGATGAAAGTCATTCTATTACAGGAGTTACGTGGCAAAGGTGGTGAGGGAGACATCGTCGATGTCGCTACCGGGTATGCTGTGAATTACCTCTTCCCGCAAAAAATCGCCATCCAGGCATCGAAGGGCAATCTCAAACAGCTGGAACTGCGCCGTCACAACATTGCCAAGCGCGAAGAGACCCGGCTGGACTCTGCCGACAAGCTGCTAGCGGCACTGGAGGGCAAGGTCGTGCGAATTCCGGCCAAAGTCGGAGAAGAAGGCCAGCTATTCGGTTCGGTGACTACTAGCCAGATAGCTGATGCTTTGGCTGATTTACATGATATTGTCATCGACCGCAAGAACATCGATACCCATCAAGCGATTAAGACTGTGGGCGAGCATGAGGCTGTAGTGTCGATATACCGGGAGATAAAAGCTGTGATCCAGGTATTGGTCGTCGATGAGAGCCTGCCTGAAGAAGAAGCAGTAGCTGACGAGACTGCTGACGCGACAAGCGAAGAAGACTCAGCTGCACCAGTAGACGAAGACGGTACTGGCTTTGTAAGCGAGCCTGTCGAGGCTGAAAGCGATTCGGGCGAAGAGGCTAGCGAGGCTACAGACGACTCAAGTGACGAAGGCGAAGTCGATGGCGAAGCAAGCGAAGAGGCTGAAGAAGCCGCTGAAGACTAGTTTGCACGCCTAAGCCTTGATGCTTATTTGACAAACAATATGTAAAGGACAATCAATGTCGCCACCAGGAACACCCAAGTGGCGACATTACATCCCATACGGTGGTTAAGAGCAGTATGGATCAAACCTTCGGACAGGCTTCGCCTTTGCCGGTGAATCATTGTTCCCACTGGCAGCCGAGGTATAGATGTGTCTTTGGTCAGGTACCAACGCCCTTTGCTCTCCAAGACTCTGACGAACTGGCCCTGGTCAAGCTGAAGCTCCGGACGCGACCCTAGGGCAATCCGGGTCGTGATGCCTTTGACGAACTCGGCTAGGGCTGTTTGGACCTCTGGCTTGGTACTGTCAAACGCCAACCAGGCAACATCGCCTTGGAACTGCCTCTCGTTTGTGTCATAGACGCTAAGCGCCATCCGGCATTCGACTTGCCATCCCATAGACTCCAGGCTGTTCAGCTCGGCTATCGCAGAGCCAGATACAGTAGCTACTACCCGTCCGTCCATGCCCAGCAGCTCGCGTTTATCCCCATTTGCACGTGTTGGGACAATTGAGCTGACGATTCCCTCGATGCCCACAATGAAGCGCCGGCCTTCCTCCCCTGCCGGCGTAAAGCGCGAATAGAAGCCCCTGTAGCATTCGTCGACCTCTGGATGGCTGGTGTCAGCCGCCGACTCAGGCGGGCTGTCTGGCGGCAAGTCCTCGGTATCAGGCTCCGAGTCGGGCTGCTGCTCGTCACTTGGCAGGTCAAGCGGCGTTTCGGCTGCTTCTTTGGGGGGAGGCTCGATTAGCGACGTGAAACCAGCATCGCCCAATGGGTCTTGGTAGCTCTTGGTTTCTTGCGAGGACAGGTCGTTCATGCTAAAAGAGGACTCCGACGACGATTATCAGCACCGATACTGCTATCCCCGCTGTCAAGGCTTGGGCCTTTAGCTGGTTCGACCTCAAATGGGTACGCCCTTGGCCCCTATAGCACCGCGTCTCCATTGCTGCCGCCAAGCGGTCAGCACGACGGAACAGCTTCACAAACAGGGGGATGAGCACAGGCAGCCAGGCCCTTCCTCTTTTTATCGGCCCCCCTTTGTCAAAGACTGCACCCCGCGCACTTTGGGCTACCATGAGGCGCTCGGTCTCGTTCGCTGTCAGAAGTATAAAACGCAAGGCAATCGAAAAAACCATAGCAATGTCTTCAGTAGGGACCTTCAGTGCAGCCAAAGGATGAAGCAGGCTGACCAAGGCATCGGACAGGGCGACCATCGGGGAGGTAAAAGTCAACAATGAGGTTGCGCTGAAGAGCAAGGTGATGCGCAAAGCCAAGAACAGCCCCCTCATAAAGCCATAGGCTCGAAAGCCGAAACCGCTGACCAGGGGGATAAAAGCTTGCTCCAGGCTATCGTCTAACAAAGCATGCCAGGGAGACAAGGGCGGGACATTGACCGTCATCGGCGAGAAGCCGAAGCCGTTTGCCAGTATGGTAAACACCAGTATTGCAACCAAGGGGGCAAGCCCCCGAAGGGCCAAACGCACTGGTACCCGGCCGATGTTGTACGTAATCACTAAGACCACTGCATATATCGCAATGCCTAGCCAGGTCCTGACGAGGAACAATCCTGTTAAATAGCACGACAGCAATAACAACTTGATTCGCGCATCCGTCCTATGCAATAAAGTCTTGCCTGCCAGGTAGTTACCGATGGGAGTCACATTGGCCAAAGCTTGCCTCCCTCTAAACGGTAATGCCTCTCCACTCGAGTAGCAAACTCCTCGATACTGTGGCTGACGACCAGGACTGCTGTGTCCCTTGCTAGCTGGTCGTTGATTATCTTGTGCATAAAAGCGCGGCCCATAGCATCGATCCCAGCGGTCGGCTCGTCAAATAGCAGCCATTTCGGTTGCATGGCCAATACGCCAGCAATTGCGACCCGGCGCATTTCTCCCCCAGAAAGGGCGAATGGGGAGCGGTCTTTAAAGCTTTGGAAGTCCAGCCCGACAGACTCTAATGCCCAAGCCACCAATTCGTCCTCGTCTTCGTAAACGCCTTCCAGGCTGTCTTTTGCCTGCGGGGCTTGCCTCTTGGTGCCAAAGCCTTCCAACAAGCCTAAGTTCTTTGGCCCGAACAGGATGTCCTCGGCGACAGTCGTGGCAAAAAGCTGGTCTTCAGGGTGCTGAAAGACCAAGCCTACCTGGCCGGGGGCGACGGGGACAAGCGTGTCTGGGGCATCGGTATCGGGCCAGACGAAAGCAACGGTGCCTTGGTCGGGCTTGAGCAGGCCGGTTGCCACGCGCAACAGCGTCGACTTGCCTGCCCCACTGGCTCCGCTGATCAGGGTATATGTGCCTGGCTGCAGCGCCAGGCTCAGCCCTGTCAAGACGCTGACGGGCGGTTCGGGGTAGCTGGAATAGCCGAAGTGCACCTTGTCTAGATATAGGCTTTGCCCAGCGGCAGGCGTCGCCGAATGGTCTTTTAAAGCCGGCTCTTCCAGCGGGACGGCCAGCTTCCATTCGTTTAGGCTGGTATAGTCGGCCAATAGTTGCTGGGGGTCACCGCGGTAGACCATTCTGCCTTCCGACAAGACGATCGCCTCGTCGGCATCACCTACCAGCTCGAGGTCGTGGGTAATATGCAAGATACCGTGCCCAGCGGCGCGCAGGCTTCGTACCGTTTTGACAAATTCTTTGCGGGAGGGCTCGTCGAGCATGGACGTCGGCTCGTCAAGCACCAGGTACTGTGGCTGCATGCTCAAGATACCTGCTAGTACTAACAATTGTTTCTGTCCACCTGAAAGCGTGTTGGGATCGCGGTCGCTTAAATTGGACAATCCGACAGCTGCCAGGCTTTGCTCGACACGCAAGGCGATCTGCCCAGGCTCGATCCCGAGGTTCTCAGGGCCGAATGCTACTTCGTCTAAAACAGTCGAGGAGACGATCTGCTCGTCTGGGTCTTGGGAGACCAGGCCTACCCGCTGGCGAAGCTCCCAGAGCGTGTCAGTGTCACGGGAGTCGATCCCGTCTGCTGTGACACGGCCGCTGGTCGGCTCCAGCAGCCCGTTTGCCAGACGGGCCAGCGTCGATTTGCCTGACCCGTTCGCTCCCAGCAAGACGGTATACCTGCCAGGCAATACTTGGAAGCTCACATCGTCCAATGCTGGTTTTGCCGAGTCGGGATAGCTAAAGCCTATGCTAGTAAAACTCAGCATCTGCCCGTCTTCCGGGTGCTTTAAGGGTGTTGCCTTATCCAGCGATGTCCCAGACATCATTTCTATCGACATGGGCTTCTCCCGATACTTAGTAATCTAGTTCGAGGTCGGTCTGGGCGAGCGCGTCACTGTCGAATTGGATAAAGAGCCCACGGTTGTAACGGTCTAGAGCAGCCGCTGCAATCATAGCGGCATTGTCTGAGCATAATTCCAAAGGCGGGAACAACAATTGGATACCGGTAGCTGAGAAAGCCTGTTCGTAAGCTTCTCGAAGCGCTTGGTTGGCAGCCACCCCTCCCCCCAGGCAGAATGTCTTGACCTTCATTTGCTGGCAGGCTGCAAGGGCCTTAGAGACTTGGACGTCAATGACAGCCTGCTGGAAAGAAGCAGCCACATCGGCCGGGTTGATCGCAATCCCAGCTTCTTGCTGGTTGCGGATCCAGGTGATGACGGCTGTCTTCAAGCCCGAGAGCGAGAAATTGAAGTCGTTTGAGTGCATCAGCGCCCGCGGGAAGCTGATTGCCTCGGGACTGCCTTGCAAGGCGAGGCTGGAGATGACCGGCCCGCCCGGATAGCCAAGCCCCAAAGCCTTGGCGACCTTGTCGAAGGCCTCGCCTACAGCGTCGTCGAGAGTCTGGCCCAAGACTTTATAGACCGCCCAGTCATGAACATAGACAAGCATCGTATGGCCGCCAGAGAGCAGGGAGATCACGAAAGGCGAGGCCGGCTGGCTGCCCATAGTATAGAGGGCCGATGCCCTTGGGGCCTCGTCTGGGCTGCCTGAGGCTTCGGGCTCAGGCCCGTTTTCAACTGCTAGCAGGCGGTTGGCATAGATATGCCCCTCCATATGGTTGACCCTGACCAAAGGCAGGTTAGTGGCCCAGGCCAGCCCCTTGGCAAAGGCCACCCCGACTACCAGCGCGCCGATCAGGCCGGGAGCATAGGTCACGGCAATCGCGTCAAGTCCCTCCCAGCCAGTGATCTTGGCCTGTTCGCAAGCCTCGTCGACCACGCCCACGATCGCTTCGGTATGCTTGCGGGAGGCGATTTCTGGAACCACGCCGCCGAAGCGGGCATGGTAGTCGACCTGCGAGGCAATGGCGTTGGCTATGATCTGTCCGTCTCCAGTGATGACGGCTGCAGCAGTCTCGTCGCAGGAAGTCTCTATCGCCAGAATCACAGGCCTTGCGTTTTGACTGGCAACAGCAGGTCCGGTGGGACTGCCGGCACGGTCATCGTCTTCAGGAGAGGCAGGCTGGGGCTTCTCCACATTATTTATAAAATACGGTGCTTGTTGCACTATCTTGCATTTGAGGATAAGAGCGTCCTCGCGTTGCCCTCCAGGGACAGGCGGCGAATAATAAGCCGGGCGGGTCCCGACTTGGGTAAAGCCGAAACGCGTGTAGAGCGCGATCGCTGCGTAGTTGGTCTTGCGAACCTCGAGGCTGGCGGTGGCCGCTCCAAGGGCTTTGGCGTCTTCCAGTATGTGGCTGAGCAAGGAGCTGGCCACGCCTTGCCGGCGCAGGCTGGGGTCGACTGCCAGGTCGAGGATATGCATGTCGTCGTCAATCAGCCAGCCGCCGATATAGCCGGC